>CAZQOW010000145.1:0-6224 GCA_964595045.1 uncultured Pseudomonadota bacterium | reverse complement strand
TCTGAAGCGCCCCCTGTTCCGCAATTTGCCGTGGTACAGGCAACACGGCCTGTTCCTACAATCATTGCCTTATAGGTTCCTAGTGCCGGCTTGTTTGCGTCTGTCGTGCAAAGTGTATCTCCACCGGCAACTCCCCCAAAATTTCCACCTCCACTGGGAGCCACGGCTGTGATAAAAATTCTTTCTCCCTGCAAAGTCGTGGTGGATTCGGGTGGATAAAGTGCCATACTTCCGGCGGCATTTCTCACAAGCACTGCAAAATAATAAGTGGTACTTGCAGCCAAATTCTCTGCTTCTGCTGAGGTAATATTGGGAGTCCAATCTTGAACGATTCCTGAGCCGGTAATCGCATTTGCCTCTTCAACCGTATCAATATCGTTAGCAGAAGTGCTTTGGACAACCTTATATTCCAGAATACTCGTTCCACTTGTCCGGGGAGAGGATCCATTTTCTGAAGAGAGGTCGGATTCAGTTGCTGCCCCCCAAGTCAAAAGAGCGGCATTATTACTCGTATCAGTAAACGAGATATTAGTTCCAGGAACTGGAACAGCACAAGTCACTGAAACGTTCGTAATATCAGCACCCGATATACTTCCGCTTCCATTAGTAACTGTACAAGTTTGTCCGGTCGGTTGAGTTAAAATTGTTACATTATAGTTAACATCATTCGGTAGAGGAATTGAAAAAACAAAGGAACCATCGCTTGTGAGGGTAAGATTATCCGCTCCATTATTTTGCAACACTAACGTACCATTTAATCCGCTGACAGTACCTCCAATCGTATGTGCCTGACTACAGCTAATTAAAGAGACCAAGAAAAAAGTCAAAACACCCATTCGAACTTTGTTCTTGAAAAGAAAAAAAGAATTACCAATCATATCCCCCCCCCCCGGTTTATTATTGATAATAAGTAAAATGTTTTACAATTTTGTCATAATTTGAATAAACAAGTAAAATCCTTTTTAGCAGTGATCATATTCAAGGCTATAGACTAGATAAAATAACGAAAGGTCTGCGATGAAACTAACCGAATTTTTTCCAATCGAATTTCAATCCACTCTTCCTCTCCCGCTTTATCTCTCCCAAGTTTCGGCCGGTTTTCCTTCACCGGCGGATGATTATGTTGAAAGAACCCTTGATCTCAATCAACATTTAATTGAACATCCTGCGGCGACTTACTTTGTGAAAGCTTCAGGAAATTCGATGATCAACGCAGGGATTCATTCAGGAGATATTTTAATCGTCGATCGTTCTCTCACTCCCAAAGATAAGAGCATCGTGATTGCCGCATTGAATGGAGAGTTAACCGTCAAACGATTGAGAAAAATCAAAGGAAAGATTCAGCTTTTGGCGGAAAATGATCAGTATCAACCGATTGAAATTGAAGAAGAGAGTCATTTGGAAATTTGGGGAGTAGTCATTTACGTCATTCATTCACTTCGTTAAACCTATGAAATCTTTTATCGCTTTAGTCGATTGCAATAATTTCTATGTCTCTTGCGAGAGGCTTTTTCAGCCTCACTTGCAAAATAAACCGGTGCTCGTTCTCTCCAATAACGATGGTTGTGTCGTTTCCAGATCGGAAGAGGCGAAGAGATTAAAAATTCCGATGGGAATTCCGTATTTCAAAATCAGAGAAATGGTCGAGAAATACAAAGTAGTTGTCTTTTCCTCTAACTATGCGCTTTACGGCGACCTTTCTCAGCGAGTCATGGAGACTCTTTCCCAATTCTGCGATGAAATAGAACATTATTCGATTGATGAAGCTTTTCTCGATTTGAAAAATTTTCAAAAAGAATCGATTGAATCTTACGGATCAGAAATAAAAAAAACCGTTCAACAATGGACAGGAATTCCGGTTTCCATTGGAGTTTCCTTGACAAAAACTCTTTCGAAAGTTGCCAACTATTTTGCAAAAAAAGATTTAAGCTATCGAGGAGTTTGCGTTCTTTCTAGCTCTGCCGAAATCGAAGAAGCGTTGAAGAAAACTCCGATCGAAGAGCTTTGGGGAATTGGAAGAAATTATTCGCGACTCCTGAGAAAAAATCAGATTTATACCGCAAGCAGCTTTCGATCTGCCTCTTCTCATTGGATTCGTAAAGAGATGGGAATTATTGGATTACAAATGGTAGAAGAACTTTCCGGAAATCGTTGTCTCGATTTGGAAATTTCTCCTCCTCCACAAAAGGGAATTTATTCTTCGAGATCATTCAGCCGTCCGGTTGTCAAACTTTCCGAACTCGAAGAAGCGGTCGCCACTTATACCGCTCGTGCCGCCGAGAAATTGAGAAAACAGAATCTCCTCGCCAATACTCTTTCTCTCTATATTTCCACGAGTCGTTTTAAGAACGAATATTATCATCCTTATCGTTCGATTTCTCTTCCCAACCCTACTTCGCAGACCCCTGAGCTCATTTCACAAGCGTTTGATCTTTTGAAAAAAATTTATCGCCCCAACCTTTCTTATAAAAAAGCAGGAATATTTTTGGGAGAACTCACCTCAATTTCGCAACAGCAATTTGGTATCTTCAATCAAAATCAAACGGATAAACGGGATCGATTGATGCAGTCGATCGATCAGCTCAATCAGAGATTTGGAAACGATACCATTCAGATCGCAGCTCAAGGATTTGATCAAGGCTGGATCGCGAAATCTTCGATGAAATCGTCTTGTTATACGACCCAGTGGGAAGAGTTAAAGGAAGTAAGCTAGAAGTGCAGTGATGTTTTTAATCAAGATCGAAAAAACATTTAAAATATTTAAGAAAAAGCTCTTTTCATCTGCACGAAAATAACACCACGGATTATAAAGAATTTTTATCGCAACTTTTTTCCAACTCTGGCGATAAATACGCAGAACTTATCCTTTGAACCAATTTAAAAAATTTTAGGAAATTTATGGCAAACCGACTCCAATCCACTATTTCTGATTTACAATGCTCTTCAGAACTCAACCAATCTTTAGCTCCAGAGGGATCAGAGAACGCTTGTTACGCCCCCCCAGTCTCAACGCAACTCTGTACGAATCTCGATCAATATCAATCTCCTGAGCCAAACTCCCTACTCGCTTGCTTTCCCCAAACGATTGGTTCTACAAAACTTTTTCGAAGTTCGCCCCCTTTGCTCTTTCAATCAAGTATCACAGGAGCCTTGGGGATTGATCCAAACCAACTCATTTTTACCATTCCTGCGGTTGGATCCCTTCTTCTTTTGTCGGCGAGAATGGGAGGGGGAAAAAATTCCTACACAGTTACAGAAGCAATTCCTGAAGGCGGGATTCATCAAGGGATGATCCAATTTGAAATCCAGGCAGATGATCATGGGAGAATCACCGAAATTACCCCTTCCAAAATTACTGGAGGAGAGCTGAGTGTAAAACAAGATCCCCAAAATCCGGAGACGTTCATCTTTACTGTTCAAAGAGGCCGGCCTGCCAAATCGATTACTTTTAGCCAGCGATTGAAAGTGATTCATCCTTCGCAAAATCCTGTTTCTGGTAAGCCGACTGCTTCCTATGTTGCTTTTGATCAGACAGCGGAAACTCCAGCAGTTACGGTTCAACAGGGATCCTCTTTTTTATCCTTTTCAACTCCTCGACTCATTGAAGATATTAGTATTGTTCAAGAAATGGAGCTTACCATTGCTCATCCAATCGAGGGTGAACCTGAAATTGGCTGTCGAATGGTTTTATTATCCGACCATTCGATAGCGGTGATTTATTTTGGTAAAAGTTCAATGTTACCAGGCTCAGCGCTCTATCGTTACAATGGAGCTAATCCTCCAAGAGCTTTACAACTTATTCAGGAGGGAAAAGTTTGGAGCGTTATAGGAGATTATCCCTACAGTTTTGGATTTACACGTTCTTGGCCAATGACCCTACAAATTGTCGAACGATCGGTTGTAAATCCAACTACAAAACTTGCCGATGAAATCAGGAATATTGACGTTGAGTTGCAGGGAGAATCTTTAACCGATCTTGAACGGCTGGTTCTTCGTTACAGAAGAGTCATTGTTTCCCATTTGCAATCTCCAGGAAATCAGGAAACTTTTTCAACAACATTATTAAGCTCTTTACAAAGAAGAGAAGGAGATGATCTGAGAAACTGGTTTAAAAGAGCTACACCTCATCTGGTTAGTATCGGACGAATCAGTGGGCTTGGAGCTGTTTATAACCAGAATATCAATCCTTTTGTCGAGTATATGGATGTTCATCTCACCCGGAATCTTCCGATTGATCTCACCCGTTTTCCTTCTACTCCGCAGGAGGCATCTCGAGTATCAGCAAATGTCGCAAGACAGGTTGACCACCAGGAAATTACTGTCACAGCTTCAGAACATAGACCGAGAGATCGACCCGCAACCCATATTCCAGGAAGGCCAGCAGTCGCACACCCTGTGGCTACGGCCATTCCTATACTTCCGGCGCTTGCGGTTAGTTCGGAACCGGCGAAAGAATCAGTGGCTGTCTGTCTCCCAGAAGCTGAGCGTCCCATTTGGAGAGGAGAAAGAGTCCCTGAAGGTTTTTCAACTCCCACAATTTCCCATCCGCCATCCCCACTTCAGGTTGTTGGTTGGTTAAATTCTTCGACGGAGGATACCAGTATTAAAAATGGCAACATTCAGGTTCAATATCTCGGAACCGACTCCTCTCAAAAACATCACTTTTTACTTAATATCATGCGAGAATCAGAAATCACTCCTGCTTATCTCTACCTTGTAGCAGAGAGAAATGGAACGTTGTGGCAAGAAGCAACCGGTTTTATTCTAGGAGAAAAAACTCAATTGGATACAATCAGATCTCAAGGAAGAAACAAAATAGTGATAAATAGTCAACGATTGGCTCTCGTACTCGAGCCGCAAGTTTTTACTATTGCAGCTCGCCCCAGTGAAAAAAGAACCGTGAAAGAGATCGCAAATCTTCATATTTCTCTCTCCTGGTCTGAACTGGCAAATGCCGGCAGTCAATCTGTCGCTATCGTAGCCCCTTTCTCCATAATCCCCACTGCAGAAGATGTTTCTACTCCTATTTTATCTAAACCAGAAAGAGCCATTGCATCTCCTACTCAAAGCCAGATGTTAAGAACCACAGCTTATACAGGAGAAAACTTTTTCAACAGTGAATCGCTACAAATCAGCGTGAATCTTCATTATCTTTGGAGCGAAGGAAATCTCCGACATTACAGCTTGAGATTTGACAATGGTATTGAGGCTTATCTGATGATTGAAAGGGATAATGGTAACAATCTAAAAATCTTTCAAGCCTATATCGGAGAAGAGAAAGCGACTTTTGAAAAAGTGGGATTAGGGAAATCCTCAATATGGAAAATTACCAATCGGTCAATGAACATTATTCTCGATACAGGTGTTTTGACAAAAGTGCTTTCTCGAGATCGTAATCTCACAGATTTTCGCTTCTTCCTTTTGAATGAAACTGCACTGGTTTGTCATGAGCCAGATGTTTTACAATCAGTTCCAGAAGAACCTGAGACAGTATCGATTCAAAATGATCGATTTAAAGAAGAATTGAGAAAAGAAATTGGAGTAGTTCGGGTTGAAAGACCTTCTTCCAAAGAGTTGAAACAAATCATCAGAAACTTGGAAAGTTTGGCTGCTGCAAACCCTGATCATGCATTTTATCAAGAGTATCGATCGCTCAAAGCAGCTGGATTTGAAGATCTGGTTCTTTATGGATTTGCGCAAAATTATGCCTCACTTTATGTTCCAAAAACAGTTTATCCAGAAGAGTTTATTTTACGAGATCTCCTGGAAAGATCTCTTCACGGAGCGGTCGCGGATGCGGGATTTAGGGGAGCTCAGAGAGATGAGGCATCGAATAAAGTGAAAGATTATTTGAAAGAAAAAAGAAGAGAAGCAATCGAACGTGAAGAAAGAAAAGAGAGAGATAAAATCTAATTATTAAAGAAAAAACAATTGGATGAAATATAAAACTGACTTTTTTAAAAAAAGAATATTTTATTTGCTTCTTTTTTTTGTACTTGCTCCGCTTCAACTCCAAGCCGAGCCGCAAGTATATCTTAATCAACAAACCTTGAAAGTTCACAAACTTGATTGCATTTGGGGAAAACGTTGCACTAAAAATTGCAGAATTTATCCTCGTTCAGAAGCTTATCGACGAGGAGGAGTTGCCTGTAAAGTTTGTGGAGGATGACTTTTGCAATCAGTAAAATAAAAATTTTAAGGATTCATCTTCTCGGAAAAGTTAA
>CAZQOW010000144.1:0-6273 GCA_964595045.1 uncultured Pseudomonadota bacterium | reverse complement strand
AGAAGAAGAAATTGCCAATTTTCTTCTGAACCTAAAAGCAAAAGGGGAAACGGCGATAGAGATTGCCGAAGCGGTTCGAGTCGTTCGGGAAAAAGCGGTTTCTTTAAAAACCAGTTTTTTACATTTGGTCGATAATTGTGGAACCGGCGGAGATCAATCCTCCACCTTCAATATTTCAACCGCCGCAGCACTCGTGGCGGCAGCCGCTGGCGTCAAGATCGCCAAACATGGTAACCGCGCCTTTTCTTCTCAGGCTGGAAGTGCCGATGTTCTAGAAGCATTGGGAATTCGAGTCGATATTTCTCCCGCCAAAACCATTCAATGTATTGAACAGACGAATTTCGGATTTTTGTTTGCCCCCTATTATCATCCAGCCTTAAAGCGGGTGGCAGAGATTCGAAAAAAATTGAAAACCAAAACCATTTTTAACTTGATTGGTCCGCTTGCCAATCCTGCTTTTGTGAAACGACAACTGATCGGGGTTGCTGATCCAAAACTTCTTTCCGTTTTTGCGGAAGTTTTGAAAGAACTCCAAACCGAGCAAGCGATGATTGTGCATGGTCAAGATGGTCTCGATGAAATCTCTCTCACCGGATTGACTGATATTTATGAGTTGAAAAATGGGAATATTACTTCTTCGATTTTTGATCCCCAAGAATTTGGATTTGCTTTTTGTCAAAAATCAGATCTTTTAGGTGGAGATGCAAAAGTAAATTCGAAAATCATCGAATCAATTTTTATAGGAGAAAAATCCCCAAGACGGGATGTCGTTATTTTAAATGCATCAGCCATTCTAGCTCTCTCGGGAGTTGCAGAAAATATTCCAGAGGGAATCAAAAAGGCGGGTGAGGCAATCGATTCAAAAATTGCGTTAAAAGTTTTAAAAGACTTGAGAAAGTTGACTGCGTGATTTCTCAATGAATCGTAACCGTGGGCGTTTTCAAATCGTGGCTTAATCTCATCACTTCTGGCAAGGGTCCTGAGGCTGCTACTCCGACAATATTGTTTTGATCCGAAGGAAGATTCACCTGTCCCCATCCTAAAATACGGTTTTTGAGCATTGTGATAAGGTCATGTCCATCGAGTAAAGAACCTGATTTTCCACCCGGATAAAAAGTATTGGTTGGAACCGCTTCACAGGAAGGCGAAATCATGACCGTCTTGTCTCCCAAAATTCGCTGAATGAGTGACTGAAATTCTCGGTGAATTTCTAAAGCTCTGTCGAAGATTCCATGTTCAATATAAAGTTTTCCTCGGGCAAGGCGTCCATTCAGATTCGGGTTTAGCGTATATCGCGGAGCTTCCCAGCCATTTCCATTTTGTAAAGGATTGGTATGAGCGAAGCCTGCAACCGGATATGCATCGTAGGGATAAAGCTCCATCGGGATTTCGACCATCGGGTCAAAACGAGCATCCAATTCAACGATTCTATATCCTTTTTCCCTCAAAGCTTGGAGCTGTTCTTCAAAATGCTGTTTTGCAGCAGCAGAGCTTTTTTCTACAAGCGTTTTTAAATAAACCACTAATGGCTTTTCATTCGCCGGTTGGTAGCGAGCTTGAAGTGCTTCGTTGATCGGATAACGCATTCTCGGATCTGTATCGGATGCTCTGCTTAAAAACCGTGCCAGCGCTTCTGTTTCTCCTAGATTTCTCCCGAGTATCCCTGGGCGATCGAGATGGGGGGCGAATGGGAGCATACCATTCATCGGAATCATTCCTGATTCCGGAACCAACGTGTATAAGCCAGCTGCTCCCCCTGGAGCAGTGACCGATCCACCGGTATCACTTCCGACGCTCAAGCGGATCGGGAGATCTTCCATGCCAACCACTCGTGCAGAAGAGGAGGAGGATCCAGCTGTATCATAACCAGCTCTTGTCGGATGAGGGACGACGCCGAATCCATTATAAAGTCCGCTTCCACCATTCGCGGCGGTTGTCATACCAACGGTGATTGGAATTCCTCCCGCATCAGCAATTTGCTGAACGAGCGGAGAAGGTTTTTGATCGACATTTCTAAAACTGATAGTTTCTGAACCTCCGGACATTTTCCCATCTAATTGGAAAAAGAGATCTTTCACTCCGACGAATACTCCTTCATAGGGACCTTGTTCTTGTCCGGCTCGAATTCTTTGTTCACTCGCTCGGGCAAGTGAAAGAATTTGATCACGATCGACTCTTGGGAAAACAGCTCCGTTTGCAATGTCAGGATGACTCAGGATCATTTGAGCCACATCGACTGGCGAAAGCTCCCCACTTCGATAGCGATCTTGAAGCTCATTGATCGGCATTTCCGCAATCTTTTTTCTTAAAGCAAGTTTTTGGACGGTATCTTTCTCAATGGGATGCGCTTCGTATCTGTATTTTCTTTCAGGATTCAATGAAGCAGGTGGTTTTGAACTCTCTGATTTTAATAGAGGTACCGGTTCTGGATCCTGAACAAAAGAAGGTTGTTCTCTGTCATTTTTAAGAGGATTTTCCTCTGCGATCGATTGAAGTTTTTTTATTTTTTCTTCGATGCTGAGAAGATCTTTTTTTCCTCCTTCAATGGTATTTTCTTTTCCGGTAGGGGAAGGCTCTGGAATCGATTTTTCCAATCGTTGAACTACCTGCTCTTTCAGCTCTGGCTTGCCATACATTTCATCTTTTAATTCAGGGCTGAGAGTGGGGTTTTGGTTAAATTTTGGATCTCCTCTTCCAGCACGATTATAGAGTTGGGTGGTGATAAAAGGGGAAATATTTAAAACCCCATTCATTACTAATTCTAGGATGTCAAAAAATGAAATTTTTTGTTTTTGCAGATCGATAGCTCCCGAAACAAAAGCGACAGAAGCAAGCGAAGGGGCGATCCAATTAAAAATTGTATGAGCCGCTTTTGCACCGGACTGGATGAGCTCCTTCTGGATATGAGAAAGAAAAGGGGAATCATTGGCGAAAGTTTTCCAATTTTCAAAACCCATGATCGCTCGGCGATGACTGTCCCAGCTGATATATCTGTTTTTAAAAATCCATCGCACACTCTCCGAATAACGATCAAGAAAGTGGTTTCTCTCCACAAGACCGTCTCTTCCTTTTAAACCGGCAATTTTAACTTTTTCAGCGGCGGTTTTTGCAGAGTAAATTGTCGTGGAAAGATTTTCAGGAAGTTGACTTGTTTGGAGTTGTGCAAAAAGATCATCAAGTGATTTTTTGGCTGCCTGAATCTCTGATTCAATTTTCTTTTCTCCCTTTCTTTTTAATCTTTCCAAAACCAAAGAGGCTTTTTCTCTCAATGCCTTGGATGATAGAAGCCGGCTCGCTTTCGCTCTCAAGGAGGTTTGTAAAAGTGCATCTTTCAGTAAAGCTCCAGCGTTCGAAAGTTTTTTCAAAGATTCTTCTACCGCACTGGTCAAGGCGGGAAGATTTTTTCGGGCTTCTTCGGAGAGTTTGTTTTCAAGCTCGATCAACTCTTCTTTGACGGTGAAAGTTTTTTTTAATTCTGCCAATTCTTTTGTCGCTTCTTCAATGAGAGCTGTTTTAGTCGAAAGCGAGAAGATTCTTAAAGCCGGTTTTAGCGCAAGAAGAAATGAAGAGGCGCCGAGAGCGGTGCCGATTCCGGATACTCCATATAAAGCGATGTTCACGATATCTTTTGTTGCGGACCAGACGTTTGCGGCAGTGTGAGCATGATAATCCCACGAAAAAAGTCGAGAGGCATTTTGCCACATCCCTGAAAAGCCTCGGATCAGATAATATCCACCCAATACAACTCCAGCTCCCGCAACAAATGGGGATGAAACAGCAGCAACTAATGTGGCCGAACCGGTGAAGAAGGCGGCTAGGCCTAAAGTTCCAATTCCGATCCCTCCCCATTTAGTGACTGTATCAAAAAAATGAAGTATCCGATTCGGTTTTTCAGCATTCTCCGGTTGTAATGGAGTTTCTTTTGCAGGGACATTCGATTTTTGAACCGGCTCAGGAGCTCTCTGTAAAACAGCTGGAATAGAGCGGGATGATAATTCTGCCGAGAAAGGTTGTTTTGATTGATAAATCGGTAAGTTGGGTTCCGAATAAAAAACGGTTGGAGCGATCGACATCGTAAGAGTGGAGTTGGTGTTTTTGAGCATTTCAAAAACTCCGCAGCTGTATTGATCTCCACGAATGCAAAGAGATTGTCTTGTTTGAAATCTTTCCGATAAATTGCTGACTCTCCCTTTTTGCAAAGCTCGTCGGGCGTCATTTTCCCCTTCCATTCTTTCCTTTAATTTTAACCCAATCGAGACCATTTTCTACTCCGGTGATGAAGATTCAATTCTTAAAAAAGAGATTTTGCAAGAGTCGTACCATCACCAAAGATATGAAAATAAAGGGTTTGCTGTTATGACGAATAAAAATAGAAAATAATAATGGGATTTAATTTTCACTTTTCATGATAGATACTGCCATGAAATTGCACTGTTTATTGTGTTTGCAGGAGATGGCTTGTATCACTTGATTTAGCTGAAATGGAATAAGATAGAAAAACAAATGTAGTAAAAAACGGTCGTTTTTAGTTTTATGGAAACTCATGCGCGAAGATACAAATTAGACAATTGACCAGATTTTGGGCAGAGGCACTTTTCCTGTCTATGACCCAATACAATCTCCTTGACAGTATCTCTGGAACGAAAGAAAAGAAAATGGAATGGGTACTTATAAAAACACGTTGCTTGAAAAAATTGTTGATTCGAAAAACGATGAAATCTCTGCGAGCAAGTTTCGGGAAAGTTTCGCTTCGCTTCGATCTCGTGTGAAAGATCTTGAACCTACCCGTAATTTATTGCCTTATTTTGATCCCAAATTATTTCAAAATGAGCTTCCTCAAACCCGTATTATTGCTGAAATCAAAAAAGCGTCCCCTTCGGCCGGATTGATTCGACCTGACTTTGACCCGGTTAAAATTGCCCATATTTATTTACAGAATGGGGCGGTGGCGTTATCGGTTTTAACCGATTCTCCATTTTTTCAGGGGAGTTTAAAAGATCTTCAATCGGTACGAAAAATTTCTCACCGACCGATTCTTCGAAAAGATTTCATGATTGATCCTTATCAGATCTATGAAGCTCGGGTTTATGGGGCGGATTGTGTTTTGGCGATTGTTGCCATTTTAGAAAAACAGCAGTTGGTTGATTTATGCGGTCTTGCCGTCGAGCTTCAGATGAATGTGTTGATCGAAGTTCATGATAAAGAAGAACTCGATTTGGCACTTCAAGTAAAAGAAGAAAAAATTCTCTACGGAATCAATAATCGAAATCTGAAAACTTTGAAGATCGATTTGAAAACAACCGAAGAGTTGATTTCATTTATCCCAAAAGATAAGGTGGTTATTTCAGAAAGTGGAATTTCCGACAGAAAACAGATTGAGCGTTTGGAGAACGTAGGAGCGTAAGGATTTTTAATCGGAGAAACTTTTCTCAAATCCCCTGATCTAAAAAAGAAATTTAAGGAATTGGCAAATGTTGGTTAAAATCTGTGGTCTGACAAATTTAGAAGATACTTTGGCAGCGATTGAACTAGGAGCTGATTTTTTGGGATTTAATTTTTACCCCGAATCTTCCCGTTTTTTACAATTCGAAGAAGCAGAAAAAATTTTTCAGGAAATTCCCTCGAACATTTTAAAAGTCGGTCTTTTTGTGAATGAAGAATATCAAAACATTATCGATATTGCCGCTGCCTTAAATCTTGATATGCTTCAATTTCATGGAAATGAAACACCGGAATTTTGTAACCAGTTTGCGAGAGCCTGGATCCCTGCCTTAAGAGTTGAACAGGAAGAAGATTTGCAAATCATTCCACAATATGAAAGTGATTGGATTCTGATCGACGCTTCCGTTCAAGGGGAATATGGTGGAACGGGAGTGAAAGCGAACTGGCCGGTTGCCAAACAGGCAAAAAAGTTTGGTAAAAAATTGATGTTGGCTGGTGGACTGAATCCTGAAAATGTTCAAACGGCGATCGCAACCGTTCAACCGGACGCAGTCGATGTCTCCAGCGGAGTAGAGTTGAAAATCGGAAGAAAAGATTTTAAAAAAATGGAAGAGTTTATTGAGAGGGCGAAATCGGTTTCATTGAGATTGGTTGAAAACGGTTATGAGTAATGAGTTATGAGTGATGGGTTAATGAGAAAATGATTTTATTCTCATAACTCATCACCCATAACCCGTAACTATCCATGGCATTACCCAACAAACAAGGACATTTTGACATCTTCGGCGGACGTTACGTCGCTGAAACTCTCATGCCAGCTCTCTTTGAGCT
>CAZQOW010000143.1:0-6316 GCA_964595045.1 uncultured Pseudomonadota bacterium | reverse complement strand
ACTCTTCTAGATTCATTTGGGAAAGGTTTTCTGAATAGTTTATTTCTGGAATTTTGTCTAAAATTTCACCGTTTTTCATCCTTTAGTTAGAGCAAATCAGATAAGATTAAAGCAAGTCAAAAACAGAATCGAAATAAACTGATCAACCAAAAATTACAGAAGATGGGTAATGATGAACCAAAAAACAGTTCAGATTTTGACAGTTGAAGAAAGAGCAAACAGAATAAAAATGCATCTAGAATGAGTTTCCATGTTGATCCTTCTTTTATTCGAAATTGATCATGATATAATTTCCGAAGGAGGTTTTATGAAAAATAAAAAATTCAAACTGTTCAACCTAATCTCATTCTTTTTTTTATTGGCAGGAATTGCTTCTTCAGGATTTGCCCAATATCAAACGATTGATGAATCGTACACTCATCCCCGAATCAATAACCCGGAAGCGCAAATCTATTATCATAAATCAAACCAAGCAAACGATGAGAAACCGGCAAAAGCTAACTCTGCCTCAAGCCGTATCTGTTTAAGAAAGTGTTCGCTTCGATGTGTGGATCATCGTGTGGGAGAAGAATCATTTGGAGATTGCGCCTCAAATTGCGATAAAGCTTGCTCTCTCTGATATTTAAACTTCAAAATTAACCCTCCAAAAGGAATAAGATAAAAACAATTTCACACCTTTCAGATAATGGGAATCTCGGAAATAACGACTTCTTAATTATTTTTCGAATTAAATTATTTTTTCAAGAAATAATTCGGGCCTACAATTCACTCAAATCTTTGAATTCAAAATAATAATTTACAAAATTAAATCTAATATATTCAACAGCTTAGGCAGAATACTTCTTTCTATGCTGCTTTATAGACAAAACATTTTAATTTTAATACCGATAATAAAGAGCAACGCTCTGATCTTAAAATTTATGGTTAGTAATTTATGACTACACCCTCTGGCATACAACTAGTTCCACCTCTTCAAACTCCTGGAGTTGGATTAGAATCTATCAGAATAGAAACACCTAATTTGATCGGCTTCTTAAAGTCTGAAGGCTTATTCAACGGTTATTTTAGCGATCCAAAAAATATTCTTGGGACTACTACAAGCCTGCTTTCTATCGGCTCAGGAGTTCAAAACTGGTTCGGAGATCGTTTTTTAAACCCTCTCTACGAGAAAAATCGCACGTTTGCTGTTTTCGCAAGAATGTTTGAATTGGGAATTTACATTCCTTACTCTAGCACCATTGGTTTTTTAAATCATGAAATGGGACATCTTGTAGAAGACAAAGTTTTTGGTCAAACTCGAAGAGCTGCTCTTGAAAGAGAAATTGCAGAGCAACAAACCACTGCAATTCTGACACCTGAAGCAATTCTTAAAAGATTAGCATGTAAACCTAAAACCCCTTTTATTACTTTTGAAAATCCTTTTACAGCTTACACAACTTTTAGCTGTCGGTATGATACTAGCTCTTTTCCCGCAACCGGAGGGTTGAATCAAAATGCCCTTCTCTCTGAAGAGTTATGGCGTCAACAGCATCTCGCAAGCGTCTTCACCCCACAAATGGGGCTCAGCTCGCTCTTAGCCTATCTCCAACTGCCTATTTACACGCTCAAAACAAGGCAAGAAGTTCCTAAGAATGAGATAGGTTTACGTAGAAAAGAAGAAGTCAATTTAATCCCGGGAAGTCATCTTTTACCTCCAGAATTAAACGGAAATGATATTTATTCTTTTACTGAGTATGGAAGAAGACTCGGTTCTCCCATTCACACCCAAGATATTTTATTCGCCAGCTTATGGAATCTCGGCAATGTAGGAATTTACGAATCCATTCGATGTGGGATTGATTTTATCTCGAAAGGAAAAAGAGAGTGTAAACCATTAGCCTTTAAGATTGGATCAGCACTACTTACTCCACCCCATTTGGAAACTTTTCTAGTTGCCACCCCACAGTATGATGGATTTACCAATGGATTACGATTATTGCTTATGGACAAATCAGCTGGAAATTTTGAGTTTGCATATCAAGGTTTCTTTGGAGCTAATCGCGGAGCAACGCCTCTGACAACTCAAGAAGTGTGGGATCAAGCGGGTGCCAAAGGCCCTAGAATCAAATACCAGGCAAGCCGGGTGGAAGTCGGATATTCAAAGTCAATCTACTCACAACATATTGGAACACCAGCAATCCTTTTGAACTTAGGAATTGCAACGTATTTCCCTTCTTTGATTGAGCTGTTCGGTATTACCAGTAAAGTAGGGGTTTCAATTTTTCCGCATCGTTCAGTCGGATTGAATCTCGATTTTCAATATACTAATGGAAAAGATCCGCTCAACTTTTCAATCGCTAGCGGAGATCATTTTTTTCAAGGACGACTGAGTCTGACTTTTAGACCTTTTTCACGCTGATAAAAGTCTCAATCAAATTCCACTTTTTTTATTCTGAAAATGCTCCAACCGATTCAAGGCATTAATATAAGCTTTTGCCGAGGCGAGAATAATATCCGAATGTGTTCCAACCCCTTGAACCTCTTTTCCTTTGTCTTTGAGAGTAACAGCCACCTCTCCCTGAGCATCGGTTCCACCAGTAATCGCAGCGACATTGTATTTGAGCAACACCCCCTTAAAACCGGTCATTTTTCTAATCGCCTTGAAAGTGGCATCCACTGGCCCTCCACCGGTAGACTCACCGGTTTTCAACTTTCCTTTGCATTTCAGTTTGACCTTTGATTTCGGTTTCAATTTTGTTCCGCTTTGCACACGAATATCGATAATCTCAAAACGATCCGGACCTCGACTCATCTGATCAGTCACCAACACTTCCAGATCATCATCAAAGATCTCCTTTTTCAGGTCAGCCAATTTTTTGAAAGCATCAAAGGCTTTTTGAAACTCTTCTTCAGTCAGCTGATAACCTAATTCACTCAATCTCGTCCGAAAGGCATGACGACCGGAATGTTTTCCGAGAACCAGTTTGTGTTTCGACCAGCCAACCGATTCGGGTGTCATAATTTCGTAAGTCATCTGATTTTTCAAAATTCCATCCTGATGAATACCCGATTCATGCGCAAAGGCGTTTGCTCCCACGATTGCTTTATTGGGCTGGACATTCACACCGGTAATCAGTGTGAGCAGTTTGCTGGAGTGATGAATCTGTTCGGTAACGATTTCGGTATCGCACTGAAAAAGATCTTTTCGAACTTTCATCGACATCACAATTTCTTCGAGAGAGCAATTTCCTGCCCGTTCTCCGATCCCATTCACAGTACACTCTACCTGCCGGGCACCTGCCTGAACTGCTGCCAGACTATTCGCTACAGCAAGTCCCAAATCGTTATGACAATGAACGCTAAAAATGATTCGATCAGAATTTTTTACATTTTGTTTCAGATAGGTAATCAGCCGGCTAAATTCGGACGGAAAAGTATATCCAACCGTATCAGGAACATTCAAAGTCATCGCACCCGCTTCGACCGCCGCGCTGAAAACTTTTGCCAAATATTCCCAATCACTTCGAGTGGCATCCTCCGCGGAAAACTCGACATCGCTCGTATATTTTCTGGCATGTGCAACTGCATCAAAGGTTTCTTGTAAAACCTGCTCTCTACTTTTTTTCAATTTATACTGAAGATGAATATCGGAGGTCGCAATAAAAGTATGAATTCTCGGTTTTTTCGCATATTTCACCGCTTCCCAGGCCCGATCAATATCTTTCATATTCGCCCGAGCGAGTCCAGCAATCGAGGACCCATCAATTTCTTGCGCTATTTTTTTTACTGCCTCAAAATCTCCTTCGGAGGCGATTGGAAATCCTGCCTCGATAATATCAACATTCAGCTTCGCAAGCTGCCGTGCCATTCGCAGCTTCTCTTTTATATCCATACTACAACCGGGCGACTGCTCCCCATCTCGCAAAGTGGTATCAAATATTTTCACTATTTCATGTGCCATAAAAACTCCAAATACGGCGACCCCATCGATCTCCCGTACAAACCAAAATTTATAATATTTAAATAAATGACTGCTTAAGAAAAAGATAAGATCCCGCCCAGCGGGAGTAGTAGGGTCGATAATAGAGAGAGATATAAAAACATGCGAGACATTTTTTAAATGTACTGATCTAAATATGATTTGTCAAGAGAGGTAAACAATTCTGATCAAGATGAAATAAATCTAATAAATACCGTGAGTTTTATCATTCATTTTTCGATTTCAAAGAAAAAACTTTTGAAGAATCAGCAGGAGACTCTTTCTCAGCCAGCTTTTTTTCAAGAAAGTTTTTGCGATTCTTCAGATGTAAAACCTCATCGATCAATCCTAATAAAACATAAGCCATAGAGGCAAAAAAGAGTGTTTCTTGAGGAGCGCTTGCAACCACAAAAAATGCAATCGCTGCCAGAACTAAAAAAATAAAGGAATAAGGTTTTGAAAAATCGATCTGTTTAAAACTCCGATAGTGAATCGTCGAAACCATCAAAAGCGCAATCACAATAGTAAGGGGCAATAAGACATAAGCAGCAGTTTTGGGATCAGCAGATAAACGATCATGAAACATTGCATATCCTGCTAAAACATAAGCTGCAACCGGGATTGGTAATCCTTGAAAAAAACGTTTTTCAGCTCCACTCGTTTGTACATTGAAACGGGCGAGCCTTAAAGCACCACAGGCAAAATAGAGAAAAGAAACTCCCCATCCCAAACGACCAAAATCATGAAGACTCCAGGTAAAAATAAGAACGGCTGGTGCTAAACCAAAACTGGCCAGATCAACCAATGAATCGTATTCAATTCCAAATTCTGTTTGAGATTTAGTCAGTCTGGCGACCCGTCCATCGAGGGCATCAAAAACGCCGGCAAAAAGAATAGCCCAAGCAGCAAGGACGTGATTTCCAGCGATTGCATGGGTAATAGAATAAAAACCGCAAAGCAGAGAAGCAGTGGTAAAAAGGCTGGGAAGGATATAAATCCCTTTTTTGATTCCAGCTCTTCTGCTCTTTAACATTAAATTCGGATCGGTATTATCTTCTAAAATAAATACTCCTCACGCTCAAAAAGAAAATTTTAATTGTTTGAATGATTTTAATTTAACATAGCAATGACTGTTTCACCAGCTTTTACAATCTTTCCAATTTTCACCGAAACATCACAATGAGTAGGAAGATAAACGTCGACCCTCGATCCAAAACGAATCATTCCAAAGCGTTGACCTTTTTTTAGACGATCGCCCGGTTTTACATAACAGACGATTCTACGCGCAATGAATCCAGCAATTTGAACAAACGCAATCTGTTCATTTTTCCAATCACATTGCAAAACCACTGCATTTCTTTCGTTATCGGCTGAGGCTTTTTCTCGTTTGGCAATTAAATATTTACCTGGTCGATAAGTGACTGCATTGACTACTCCATCGGTTGGAGCACGATTTACATGAACATTCAAAGGGGACATAAAAATACCAATTTTTTTGGAAGGACCATGAATGAAAGGATTACTCTCCAAATCTTGTATCTCAATCACAACCCCATCGGCTGGAGAAACCAGACTATTTTTATCTGCCGGTGGAGTTCGCTCCGGATCCCTAAAGAAATAGGCAACAAAACAGAACAATAGTCCGAATGGAATTGCGAGGTAGGGAAAGATCAAATAGGTAATGATCGTTAATCCCAAGGAAATTATTAAAAATGGATATCCTTCTTTAGCCATAAAAAACAGTCATGGGTTATGAGTAATGAGTGAGGAGAAAAACCCATCACTCATTACTCATAACCGCTTTTATCCTCTTTGAATCGCAATCACACCCGTTCGAACAAGTTCCAAAATTCCACCTGAAGGAATTTTTTTCAAAAAAGAATCAATTTTTTCTTTTTCTCCGGTTAGCTGAAGCGTAATAAACGTAGAAGTATCTTCAACCACCTCAAAATGAAAAGATTTAATTTCCTCTAGTAAAGAAACTTTAAAATTAGAAGGTGTTAGAGCGGGTTGTGGTTGTACTACCCCTGATTTTACCCCTAACCAAGTCTTCAAACCAGGGGAAACAATTAAAATTAAAATACAGTTTAACGGATCAGTTTTAGGAAAATTTACCCGTTTTACTGATATCCTCATTTCTGGAGGAATTGTAAAACAAACTAGTTTTACGGGCGAGGGTGTTAAATAAATAATTTACTTAAAATCAAACAGAACCATATGAAATCTTTGTTTCTATCTATTCTATTATTATCAGGGTTGAGTGTATTTGCGCAACAAGATATCAAGTTTAATAAGACGACCCATCAATTTGGAAAAATCAAAAAACCGAATGGCAATCCTATTGGGTTGGAGAAAAGC
>CAZQOW010000142.1:0-6352 GCA_964595045.1 uncultured Pseudomonadota bacterium | reverse complement strand
AACGGTTCCATTGGCTTTTTCAAAACCCAAATCAAGAATAATCAGATCGGGAAGACTGTGATCTAGAGAAGATAAAGCTTCTTCTACGCTTAAAGCAGCGATCGGATGAAAACCGTGACTTTCCAGACGTTTTTTAAGCAGAAGCTGGATATCTTGATCATCATCGATCACCAAAATTTTTTTTTGATTCATGATATTCTCCTTCAATTGGACGGATATAGCTATTTTATGGTTAGATAATTTGCAGGTTTTTTGTCAATGAGAGAGTTTACTTCGTTAATTTTGGAGAAATAGAAATGACGCATGAAGGTTACATTGTATTAGATCTCGAAACAAAAAAAACTTTTGAAGAGGTGGGTGGCAGAAATTTTAGCGAGTTGGGAGTTTCAGTTTGCTGTTTATATAACTATAAAGATGATTCTTATCGGCATTTTTTAGAGCTCGAGTTGAGCCGAATGGAAAATGATCTGCTCAATGCGAATTTGATTATCGGTTTTAATGTTCTGCGTTTTGATTTGCCGGTTTTACAACCTTATTTCACTACATCGATTACGACTTTGCCGGTTTTTGATATTATGGATGACTTAACGCAAAAGCTTGGACATCGGGTTAGTCTCGATTCTGTGGCCCAGGCGACTCTCAATGTCGGAAAATCGGCGCACGGTTTAGATGCGATCCGTTTTTTTCGAGAGGGGAGATGGGATGAATTAAAATCTTATTGCCAACAAGATGTAAAAATTACCAAAGAAGTTTTTGACTACGGGTTAAAAAATGGAGAAGTTTATTTTTTTTCAAAAGAAGGAAATAAAAAAATTCGAGTCGAGGTTGATTGGATTGATCAGCTTCCCAAATCTGAAAAACCAAAACCTCAGGCCCAGTATAAACTTTTATGACTAATGACAAAGTTCCCATGACCCCGCAAGGGTTTCAAAAATTGAAAGATGAACTAAAACGATTTAAGTCAGTTGAACGCCCCCAGAATATTCGTGATATCGAAGAGGCGAGAGCGCATGGAGATCTCTCGGAAAATGCCGAATATTCCGCTGCGAAAGAGCGCCAAAGTCATATCGCTGGAAAAATCGCTGAGCTTGAAGATAAAATCGCGAGAGCGCAGGTAATCGATCCCTCCACCTTAAATCATAGTAAAGTTGTTTTTGGTGCCACTGTAAAACTTCTGGATGTTGATAACAATGAAGAGGTCATTTACCAAATTGTTGGAGCGGATGAATCGGATGTTAAAGCAGGAAAAATCAGCATTCAATCGCCGATTGCGAAAAGTCTGATCGGAAAAAGTAAAGATGATTTGGTGAAAATCATCACTCCTAAAGGGACGAGAGAGTTAGAGATTTTAGAAATTTGGTTCGAGTAATCTAGAATAAAAAAATGGTCGTTCAGTTGACTTATTCTGATTTTATTAGATTTTTATTTCTCTGAGCTGTCCGCATGGTTTTCTTAATTCCAAGTTTTTTCTACAATTCCGCTGTATGGGCATGAACTCGCTACAGCAAAAGAACTTTCTGTTCTGAAGTGAGAGAAGGTTTTAAATGAGAATTCAAGTGGCTTGATTCAGTAGAAATGAATAAAAATCTATGTAAGTTGTGACAAGTTGAAAATTTTACTCATTTCTTCATCGGTTAATAATTTTTTATTTTTCAGAATTTCCCGAATATTTTTTTTAGATTTCAATACTTCTTTTACAATCTCTGCGGTTTTTGAGTAACCGAAGATTGGATTTAAGATCGTTGCAATTGAAACACTGTTCTCTGCATAATAACGACAATGCTCCGTATTTGCTGAAATACCGCTGATGCAATCATTCGCTACTGAATGGACGGCATTAGTTAATAATGTTAATGACCAGGGAAGTGAGTAAGCAATAAGTGGCATCATCACATTCAATTCCAACTGACCTGCTTGAGCAGCAAGGGTGATCGATGTTTCAAGCCCACCCACAAAAAAACAGACCATGTTCAACATCTCCATTATCACCGGATTTACTTTACCAGGCATGATGGAAGAGCCTGGTTGAACTGGAGGAAGCTGTATTTCCGCAAGCCCAGTTATCGGTCCACTGGAGAGAAGTCTTAAATCGTTTGCGATTCGTATAAGATCAATGGATAAATTTTTTAATGCAGAAGAAAGCTCGGTGAAAGGGGCCATACTTTGCATTGCTTCAAAGAAATTCTTTGCTGGTTTCAGATTTTCTTTTGTCAGTTTACTTAAGGCTTTTGCCACTTTTTTTGGATATTTAGGATCAGTGTTAATTCCAGTTCCAACCGCTGTGCCACCCAGCCCAATCTGCAAAAGCCATTTTTTCGTTTCTTCTATTTTTTTTAGATGATTTTCGAGACACGTTCGGTAACCTGAAAATTCTTGTCCAAGACGGATTGGAGTTGCATCTTGCAAATGTGTTCTCCCTGACTTAAGTATTTGATTGAATTCTTTTTCTTTTTTTCTAAAACTTTGAATCAACTTTTTAACTGCATCGAAAAAAAATCTTAATTCTTTTAATGCTGCCAGGCGAATTGCCGTTGGAATCACATCGTTAGTCGATTGAGAAAGGTTGACATGATCATTAGGATTAATGGGATGATAAGATCCTTTCTGTTGACCTAAAATTTCATTTGCCCGATTGGCGATTACTTCGTTGACATTCATATTATGACTGGTTCCGGCACCTGCTTGAAATACATCCACTATAAATTGGTCTTGAAATTTTCCGTTTAAGATTTCATTCGATGTTTTGATAATTGCTTTTGTAAGAGGAAAAGAGAGAGCTTTTAAGTCTAAATTTACCTGAGCAGCTGCTTTTTTAATAAGAATGGTCGCTTCTAAAAAACTAGGATGAGCTTTCCATCCACTAATCTGAAAATTTTCGATCGCTCGAACGGTTTGAATCCCGTAATAGGCGTGAATTGGAATTTTTTTTGTTCCGAGTGAATCTTTTTCTGTTCGATAGGCGAGAGACATATTAGGATAGTATCCTAATTCGGATCAATGAAACAACTGATTAGAAGGGGGAGAGTGATGTCTGAGGTCAATCATTATTATTTTAATCCAGTTCCCACGAACGCTCTGTTTGCTCCTCCGGCTGATCGCTGTTATTTTTCCTCCCCAGGCGAAAAAATTTATTTTAAAAATCCTAGTGATCAGTTTGGTACACTTGAGGTGATTTCAAAGCATCGAAATAGATTAGGTCATCCAGAAGATGATTATGTTTGGCATACCAATTACAATACTCAAACAAGCTTAACCCCTGAATTGGGAAGAGAACTTTTGAATTGTTTTACCACCCCGGCATTTTTGGAAAAGTATTCGCAAACTCTTTTTATTTCTTCAGAGTTAAGTAGAGTCAGTCAAAATGAAGATACATTGACGATTACAGATCTTGAGCAGCTTTCTGAAGCCAATCATCGATGGCCAAAAATTTCAAAGTTTTGTTCCTCTTTCTGGAGTGGAGACAAAACAATTCCTCTCGATATTTTGCAGGGAACTGTCTCTTATCCGAGTACAGAAAACAGTTTTTGGCCAGGATTAGATAAAATTTTTTCGCAATTTAGTGTTGATTTTTTCAAATCACAAATATTGATTTCAACTGCCACAGCCATGGCTGGTTTTTTTATCGGAGAAAGAGTTCTTGGCGCTTTGGCAGGAGGTCGAACGATCGGCACATCTTGTTTATGGGTTTTATATTCAATCAATTTTACCGGCTTGATTTTAAGTACTCTCAAAAGTCAATTGAACTGGAAACAGAAGTTAAATGAGTCCTATACTTCGTTAGATTCAAACGAAATTGATATTTCTCAAAGAAAAAAAATCAATCGTTCAATTGCTGAAACAAAGTCGGAAATGGCCAAAAGTTGGCTCTATTGGGGAATCACTATTCCACTTGTGAGCGCCGTCTGTTATTTTGACAAAAGTTTTCTCTCAGCCGGACCTTTGAAGTTCTTTTTGGCTATGCCCACTCATTTTGCCCGTGGTGTTCCGGCTGCTTTGAATAGTCTTTTCGGACTTTGCATGACAGTTGGTTCAGCCTATAGTATTTATACAGCGTCTAATTTATGGTTCGAAACCTATTTGGGATTGAAAGAAGAAAACCCAACCAATATTGCTTATTCTGTCTTTTCAACGGTCACACTAGGAATCGCTTTAATTTCAAGAGCCTCGTGGGAGATGAATAGAATTTCTGCATTGTCAGGTTCTTTTTCCATGAGGAATTTTTCAATTTTGGGTGAATATAGTTTTCGAAGTGCGAGAGCTGCAATGCAATCGAATATAATTGGTCTTCCACTTTTAACTTTGGCAGGTTTTTGTGGAATTACCGCTTTTTTGTATAATAGTTATGCTGATTTAACGGATAATTATTCGGCTTCAGATGCGCATGAAGATCTCAGAAGGGAAAGAGATCGATTGAAAGCTTGGTTAAATGAATAGCAAAAGCTCATCAACTCAGAGAATGATCCAATTGATATGAATCAAAAACTTTATCATTTAGAAAAGGAATTTTTAAAACTTTACGCCGAGTTTCATCCGACTTCTGCGACCTCCCTCGGTTTGCCCGATCAGAATGGAAGATATGGTGATTACTCTTCTCCAGCCGTTCAGTACTATTTGAAAGCTTTGGATGAATTTCATGGCAGACTAGAAAAATTTCAGAGTAAAACCCCATTAGATTCCGAAGACCAAATTGATTTGCAATTATTACAAAATAAAATCCTTCTCGAAATACAGGAGCTCATTGTCTCCAAACCGCATATTCGAAATCCTTCCTTTTATATTCAAGAAATTCTTTATGGACTTTGGATGTTGCTCGTTCGCCCTTTTCCGAAGCGAGAGAAGTTGAACTGCTTTTTATCGAGGCTTCAAAAAATTCCCAATTTTTTTTCACAGGCAAAATCCCTTTTAGAAAATCCTCCAAAAATCTGGACACGAATTGCGCTCGAAGAACTGGAAGGATTGGTTTTATTTTTGAAAGATTCACAAAAAGATTTTTTGAAAAACTATCCAAAATCCAAAGCTCAAATCCTTCATAGTTTTTCAAAAGTTTTTTTTGAAATAGAAAATTTCAGAAAATTTTTGAAAAAGCAATTGCTGAAAATTTCTAAAGGACGTTTCGCTATCGGAGAAAAAGATTTCAATTTTTTATTGAAATACCAACATGGCTTTTCAGAACAGTCCAAAGAGGTATTAAAAATAGGAAAAAAAGTTTTTGAAGAGACAAAGCTTGCGTTGAAAGCACAAGCTTTCAAAATGGATAAGAAAAAATCTTGGCAAAAACTGATTGAAGAGATTCGAGATCATCATCCTTCCAGAAAAAATCTTTTAAAAACCTATCAAAGAGAAACCGATCGAATCAAAAAATTTATTTCCCAAAAAAGATTGGTAAAAATTCCTCCGAAAGAAAAATTGAAGATTATTGAAACTCCTTCTTTCGCTCGTTCTACAGTTCCATTCGCCGCTTATATCGATCCACCCCTCTTTGGAACCGATCGAACTGGAACTTTTTTTGTAACACCATCCCGTGGCTCATCTCCGAAAGAGATCCAAGAATATTTGAAAGAACATTGTCACGCATCCCTGATCATTACTGCCTTGCACGAAGGTTATCCCGGCCATCATCTTCAATTTGTTTATCAGGCGAATTTAAAAAGACCGATCCGAAAGATTTTCAATACTTCGAGTTATTATGAAGGATGGGCGTTATATTGCGAAGAGATGATGGGGGAGAATGGTTTCTATTCTCCGGAAGTGAAATTATTGCAGCTGAAAGACAAACTTTGGCGCGCCTGCCGAATTATCATTGATGTTGGAATTCAAACCGGTTCTATGAGCGATAACAAAGCGGTTCGCTTTCTCGCAAAAGAAGCCAAAATGTCGAAGGCGGCTGCTAGAGCTGATATTAACTGGTATTCGCAAAGCCCTACTGTTCCGCAATCTTACTTAACCGGATGTTTAAAAATCAAAGCTCTTCGCGAAAAAGCAAAATTGAAATGGGGAAAAGATTTTTCACTCAAAAAATTTCATGAATGGTTTTTGGGGTTTGGGGCAATTCCAATTTCGATGATTGAGAAAAATTTACCTTCGAAAATATAACTAACTCTAAAATATTGGTTTTTAAAAGTTCTCATTTTCCCAGGTTCTTCAGTACAAATTCCCCAATGATGTTCCGGAATAAAAAATACAATTCTAATCTTTTGTTTTGCGAGGTCAATTTTTAACTCTTTTAAATCCATTGAATACCAATGATAGGCGGCACTCTTCACTTCAATAAATCTCCTGTTTTCATGATTGTTTTTAGAATCTCTTCTTGTCATCCGGAAAGAAAAGTTGCTAAAAGCTGAACATTGTTTAA
>CAZQOW010000141.1:0-6359 GCA_964595045.1 uncultured Pseudomonadota bacterium | reverse complement strand
GCGTAATCGATATAATAAAAAGGATATTTAAAAATATGAAGCTGTCGCATCCAGCGATGACGACGCCATTCGGCAGAATCACCAAAATCGATATCCGGCGCATATTCTTTTTCGACCTCTTCCCAAACTCTTGCCCGCTCGCTTGCACTGTTCGCTTCGCCAGAATAAACGCGATGCTGAAATTCATCGACCATTCCGATATAGGGAAGAATGAGAATACTGTCGATCAAATGCCGCTTTCGATATTTCTTCGCATCGTCCGGATGAAAAAATTCTTCATAATAAGGATGCGCTAAAAACTCCATTCCCATCGAATGAACTTCACACGCTTCAAGCGTCGGATTTTGAAGTTCAAGAAGATCAATGGTTCGGCTTTCCCACGCCTGAAAAGAATGACCACATTCATGCAAAATCGTTGTAACATCAGACCCTTCTCCGACACTGTTTAGGAAAATGAAAGGGACTCGATAATCGGAAAAACCGGTGCAAAAAGCGCCGGGTGCTTTACCAATGCGAGCGGGAAGATCGATCAATTCATAATCAATCATTTTTTGAAAATATTCACCGAGTTTTGGAGAAAGTGATTGATAAACTTTTAACGCAGTTGGAATTTGTTCTGGAATTTCAACCTTCAATTTTTCAACCTGAAGATCTGGAAAATAATTTGCATCCCAAACTTTTAAGGAAGTTTGGCTCTGACTCTTCGCCTGCTGTTTTCGAATCTGGGAAGCGAGTGGAACCATCACCTCCTTGATCTGCTTACGAAAGGTGGCAACATCACTCGGATTATAATCAATTCGGCGCATCTTCTGATAACCGAGCAGCGTATAATCGGGATGACCGAGCTGTTTTCCCATTTGGGTTCTTAGCTTCACGCACTCATCATAAAAACTATCGAGTTGATCGCGATGATTTAAAAACCAGGATGAAAAACTTTTAAAACTCTCTTGCCTCAGTTTTGGATCAGAAGAATTGGAAAACTTCGCCTGATGAGAAATTGGATATTTTTTTCCTTCGACTTCAAATTGCGCCGATCCAGTAAGCTTCGTATATTTCGAAAGAATATCACTCACTTCAGTTTCGATCTTGATATTTTCGGGCAAAAAAGAATCTTGTTCTAATTGTAAAATCAAAAAAAATTGCGAACTAAATCTCTTTTCAAGATTTAATCGCTCAGGAGATTTCAAAACTTTTTCCCGAATTTGGGCATTGAGTGATTTATAACTTGGCTCAATATCTTCTCGAAGTCTTTTCTCTTCTGCTTCAGACGCCTCATCTTGCGTATTTCGGTAAAAAGCGAGAGACGATTTTTCGAAATGGGTATCGATATGCGCTTTTACTTCATTCCAATAAAGAATTGAAGATTCCCAATCGGAAAAAGTTTTGCTCATCGAAAACTTACATACGAGATCTTGAAACCATTTCTGAACATGAGCTGGCTCGAGGTGATCTTGAAAATCTTTGAAATAAACGGTTGGATAACGGGCTGGTAGTTTCATATTATTTCGGCACCTTTTCCCAATCTTTTAAAAATTTTTCCAATCCAATATCGGTCAAAGGATGTTGCGCTAGCTGTTTAATGACACTCATTGGCACTGTGGCGACATCCGCTCCAATCATCGCAGAATCAAGAAAATGAATCGGATTTCGAATTGAAGCGACCAAAATTTGCGTTTTTATTTCATAATTTTCATAAATCGTTTTTATCTGAGTGATCAGATCCATTCCGATTTGGGAGATATCATCGAGTCTTCCGACAAATGGGCTAACATAGGTGGCACCCACTTTACCGACGAGGAGTGCCTGATTCGCACTGAACACCAATGTGATATTGGTTTTGATATTTTCTTCAACGCAGATTTTTAAAGCTTTTAAACCTTCAACGGTCATTGGAAGTTTAACAACGATATTCTTATGAATCTTAGCAAACTCGCGGGCTTCTTTCATCATCCCCTGACAATCGAGACTGATCGTTTCAGCACTAATCGGTCCATCTACGATTTTGACAATTTCTTCAATGACCTCGCGAAATTTTCTTCCGCTTTTAGCGATGAGGCTTGGATTGGTGGTTACTCCATCCAAAATCCCCATTTCATGTGCTTCGCGAATTTCTTTGACATCGGCTGTATCGATAAAAATTTTCATGGTTTTCCTCCTAATAAAGTGAAGAGAGAATATTTACTGCTTCGACTGGAGAAAATTCGCAACAAAATTATAGGACTTTCGACAAATTATTAAAAATCAATCTTTAAGATCGAGAACAAGGATAAATAAACATGAAAATTCATACAATCAACGATTTTGCTGATCAATATGAATATACTGTTTCAACCTGTGTAAACTTTTATGGCTCCCATTTTCAAAATCTTGCAAATCATTTCAATGAATTGCTTCCTTCCGCCGGGGTCGGAGTAGGAGCAGGGTTTTTATCAGCAACTGCTTTTCGTGCTTTGGCGATTATACAGGGGAGTATGCCCCCTATTCTGACGTCCAGAAATTTAACCCCTTATCTTCTCAGATTCCCACAACTATTCTTAGCAGCCGCTTTTTCAGCCAGGATTGCAGGAGATGCCTATTACAATCATAGATTCAACCATTATCCACCTTCAAAAAACCTGCATCATACCGCTTTAGGTACTGGACTCACCTTCTTAAGCGGAATAATCACCTTGGGAGAAACAGGCTTTCTCGGTTTAATGATGACTCGATCAGCAATTCCGATGACCGGAGAGAGAATACTTTTACTTTCAATACTGGGGGGATTTTTAACTTCAACGCAGGATATGTTTTTGAGAAACCATTATCAAATTATTGACCAACCACTTCACGTCTAGCCCCTACATTTAACATCGCAATAATATTTTCCTTTGTACTCTAACGCATGCGACTTCGGATTAAAGGTTCCACAGGTTGGACATTTTTTCATCTCATCAATAACAATCATTTGCCGCTCAGATGGAGAAGCTCGCTGCGAATTTGAATAACTTTCTTGATTGGGATTACGATCTCTTTTTTTCGGTGGAGCCCGCTTAGGAATAAGAGATCTCAAGATCAGATAAGAAAAAAAGAGAAAGAGAAAAAAGCTAAACACAAAGTTTATCCTTAGAATTAATTTTGGTTTAATGCCTCGGAAGAGTTGAGAGCTAAATGAAATTTAAAAAGTGGAACAATTTTCTTGTTATTCAGAAGTCGATTCAACATCTCTTTCACTGAAATTCCTTTGATCGGATGAATCAAATCTGGCTCAATCTCTACCAACGGTTCTAAAACAAATCGTCTTTTATGCAACTCAGGGTGTGGAACTTTCAACGGTTTCATTTTAATAATTTCGTCATCAAAAAAAAGAAGATCTAAATCGATTAAGCGCGGAGCCCATTTTTCAGCTGGGCGTACTCGACCCATTTTAATCTCTAAGTCTAAAATCATCTGAAGAAAATTTACGACATTCAGCTGCGTACGAACTTTAATCACTCCATTCAGATACCAACCTTGAGAAGCACTGCCTTTAAGGGTTAGCGGTTCGGTCTCATAAAACGAGGAAACTCGCAATACTTTGCAAGCAGGATGATCTTGAATCGCTTGAATCGCATCGACACAATTTTTGGTTTTATCCCCTAAGTTAGAACCGATGCCAACATAGGCGATATGGGTAAGCGGATACATTGAATAACCTTAAACGGACTCTAGCGGAATATCAACCTCTTCTTAAAAAGAGTTGCCAGTTTATTTCACCCTAAACTGACAATTAATTTCTTCCAAAAATCCCCCACCTTTAAGGGGATTTTTAGTGACGGATGATGGCTCAGCATGATAATCCCGCAGCATCAAAAGGAGAATCCAATGGCGCAAATCAACTCACATTATCTGAAACTTAAAGCAGGTTATCTCTTTCCAGAAATTGGTCGAAGAGTAAAAAACTTTCAGGAAAAAAATCCCAACTCCAATATCATTCGATTGGGGATTGGGGATGTCGTTTTACCGCTGGCACCAGCCATCATTGAAGCGATGAAAAAAGCGGTCATCGAAATGGGGACTGAATCTGGATTTCGTGGATATGGTCCCGAACAGGGTTACTCTTTTTTGATCGATGCGATTTTAGAAAATGATTTTAAGTCTCGAGGTGTGAATTTAAAATCGTCTGAAATTTTTGTTTCTGATGGATCAAAATGTGATACCGGAAATATTCAAGAAATTTTTTCTCTTCAAAATCAGCTCGCTGTCGTTGATCCAGTTTATCCGGTTTACGTCGATACCAATGTAATGGCCGGAAGAACCGGAAATTATCTCGACTCGGGTCATTATGAAAAAATAGTTTACCTTCCAGCGACTGCTGAAAATAGCTTCACCCCTTCTTTACCCGAAGGAAAAATTGATCTGGTCTATCTCTGCTCACCCAACAATCCAACAGGGTCTACCTTAAGCAAAGAGCAACTTAAAAAATGGGTCGATTACGCGAGAAAAAATGAAACGATCATTTTCTTCGATGCTGCATACGAAGCTTTTATCACCGATTCTGACATCCCCCACTCGATTTATGAGATTGAAGGAGCCGAAGAGGTTGCCATCGAATTTCGAAGTTTTTCTAAAACCGCCGGATTTACCGGAACTCGTTGCGCTTATACCGTCGTCCCTGAAAAGCTGAAGGCACGCGATTCAGAGGGAAATTTAGTTGTCATCAATCCTCTTTGGAATCGACGTCATACGACCAAATTTAACGGCGTTTCTTATCCGATTCAGCGAGGGGCTGAGGCTTGTTATTCATCCGAAGGGAAAAAACAGATTCAAGAACAAATTCACTACTATTTAAACAATGCGAAACTGATTCGAGAAGGATTGAAAAAAATCGGAATCGAGGTTTATGGCGGAGTCAACGCTCCCTATATCTGGCTGAAAACTCCCCAAGGAATTGATTCGTGGAGTTTCTTCGACAAACTTTTAAACGAGTCGAATGTGGTTGGAACTCCGGGCGCTGGCTTCGGACCTTCCGGTGAAGGCTATTTCAGACTGAGCGCTTTTGGATTTAAAGAAAAAGTTGAAGAGGCGATTCAGAGAATTCAAACGAAATTAAAAATTTAAACATTTCTTATGAACCTTGGAACCCCTCTCAAATCAAACGCTACCAAAGTGCTCCTTCTAGGAAGTGGTGAATTAGGGAAAGAGCTAGCAATAGAGCTGACAAGACTTGGCATCGAAGTAATCGCTTGTGATCGATATCCGAATGCCCCGGCGATGCAGGTCGCTCAAAAATCCCACGTTTTTGATATGCTCAATCCTTTGCTGATTCGCGAAATCATCCTGAAAGAAAAACCGCATTTAATCGTTCCCGAAATTGAAGCAATTGCTACTTCTGAACTTTTAAAGTTGGAACAAGAAGGATGGAAGATTATTCCTAATGCAGAAGCGGCCTATTTAACGATGAATCGGGAAGGGATTCGCCGCTTAGCCTCTGAAGAGCTTGATCTTCCGACCGCCCAATACCAATTTGCCGATTCGATCGAAGAGTTAAAAGTCGTCGCTCAAAAGCTCGGATTTCCTTGTGTGATCAAACCGATTATGAGTTCCAGCGGCAAAGGTCAATCGGTCGCTCATTCAATGGCTGACCTGGAAAATAGTTGGCAATATGCCCAAATCTCCGGTCGCGCAGGTGCGGGACGTGTCATCGTCGAAGAGTTTATCGATTTTGAAAGTGAAATTACCCTGCTAACTTTAAGAACAGTTCAGGGAACTTTATTTTGTCATCCGATCGGGCATAAACAGGTGGAAGGAGATTACATCGAAAGCTGGCAACCTCATTCGATGTCTGAAATCCAAATCGAAAAATCAAAAAAGGTCGCTTTGGCGATTACCAATCGTTTGGGAGGAAAAGGAATTTTCGGCGTTGAACTTTTTTTACTCAAAAATGGAGAAGTTTATTTTAGCGAAGTAAGCCCCAGACCGCATGATACCGGCCTTGTCACCCTCGCAACCCAAGAGTTAAGCGAGTTCGCCCTGCATGCTCGGGCGATTTTAGGACTCCCAGTTCAAAAGATTCACCAACACTCTCCAGGTGCCAGCGTCGCTTTAAAAGCAAAAGTCGAAATCGAAAATCCAAATTACATCGACGTCGAAAAAGTTTTTGAAGAAGATGGAGTAAGTTTAAGAATTTTTGGAAAACCGACAGCCTCGGTTAAAAGAAGAATGGGAGTCATTTTGACGACAGGTGAAACTTCTAAAATTGCCCTCGAAAAAGCAAGACGAGCAGCAGAAAAAATTAAGATTCAATAACTATTTCATTTCTTTATAAGGTTCAAAAAAGGCGATCCGAATATCTTGAGTCGGAGTAAAATTTTTCTTTTTGACTTCAAACTGAGTTGGACTAA
>CAZQOW010000140.1:5484-6363 GCA_964595045.1 uncultured Pseudomonadota bacterium | reverse complement strand
CTCCCGGAATTGCCATTTCGAATGAAGCACTCTTTGAAAAAGCATCCAAACTTCCTCATATTGAAATTAAAAAACCTAAAAAGGTCATTGGAAAAAATACGATCGAGAGTATGCAGGCAGGAGTTTATTACGGCTATGTTGGAATGGTCGATGAAATAGTTCGCCGAATGATTAAGGAGATTGGTGGAAAACGTCCAAAAGTGATAGCAACTGGCGGATTTACCAGTTTAATTGTGCCGGAATCGAAAATGATCGATCAGGTAGACTCATTTCTCACTTTAGAGGGATTGAGAATCCTTTATGAAACCAAAAGGAAAAAGTGAGATTAACTCTATAGAATAATATTATCCGATTTAATAGAAATTTTTTGAATTTATTAGAGGGGGGCTTTGTTTATTGTAAATGGTTTTGTATTTAAATTTTTTGTTCTTTTTCAATTTGATCAGAACAAATTGTTTTCTTGCGATATTAATGAAATCCTAAAGTAATAGATTCAAAAAACTTCTGTTAATTTCAAAATTAATTTCTTTCGATTTAACTATTTTTCAAGACATCTTAGACTATTTCTAGAATGAATTTTGTTTTTAAATATGGATTGTGGTTTTGGCCATCAAAAACATCAGGTTAACTCGCTATTTCATGATTGGTTATGGCGCATTGTGGTATTTTTCATCTGAACATTGAGGGATTGTTATATGTTGTCGGAGCATGATCAATGTTTATAATCATTGTTCAACTCTCAGATTCAGGGTGGATCAAACTACTTTAGGCTTCTTTTTCTGAGTCGGGTTAATATTTGGTAGTAGAGGAAGTTTTTTGTTGAGGAGAGGGGAGTGGCTGTCTGCTAGTTTTAAAGAGATAAATAAATTTTACCTTCAT
>CAZQOW010000140.1:0-5467 GCA_964595045.1 uncultured Pseudomonadota bacterium | reverse complement strand
AGTCCTTTCCTAAAATTTTCATCTTTTATTATATTGGATAACCCTTTTGTAGCTAATGCGATTAAATAAGGTAAAGTCGCCTGAGAAAGAGCTTCTGTTGCTGATCTGGAGACTAGCGAAGGAATATTGGTTACACCATAGTGGATTATTTTTTTATAAATAAAGATTGGATTAGCGTGGGTTGTTGGTCGAGTCGTTTCAATACATCCCCCCTGATCGACAGAGACATCTACAATCACAGATCCGGGCTGCATTTTGGAAACTAGTTTCTTTTTAACCAGCTTTGGTGCTTGAATACCTGGAATGAGAACGGCTCCGATCAAAAGATCGGTTTCAGGTAAGACCGGTTCTATGGAAGTGATATCAGACAAAACAGTAGATAAATGTTTAGGATATTTCTTCCTTATTTCCTCTAGTTTAGCCGAGTTCGAATCAATCAAAACCACTTCAGCTCCAATTCCGATGGCGACTTCTAAAGCAGCTCTTCCAACGTTTCCGCCTCCCAAAATGGTTACTCTTCCAGGACGAGTCCCTTCAACATGAGAAAGCAGAATCCCTTTTTTTCCACGATCGGTTCGGAGATACTCTGCTCCAATTAATACGGCAAGTTTACCGGCAATTTCACTCATCGGTTTTAAAAGTGGAAGACGATTTTGATCATCTGAAATCGTTTCATAGCCGATCGCTGTCAGGCGACTTTTTTTAAGAGCAGCAATCAAATGAGGTTGGCTTGCCAGATGAAGAAAGGTGAAGAGAATCAGGCCAGGTCTAAAATACGGATATTCTTTTGGGAGAGGTTCTTTGACTTTAAGAATCAAATCCGATTTTTTCCAGATTTCTTTTGCTTGCGATATAATTTTTGCACCGGAGTTTCTGAATTGTTGATCGGAAAAACCACAACCAGAGCCGGCTGTAGTTTGAACAAGAATGGTATGTCCTTCCTGTTTCAAACGCTGAACTCCTTCGGGGGTAATTGCTACCCGATACTCTTGCGGTTTAATCTCTTTTGGAACTCCGATGATCACAGTTCGATCCTCATTCCATCATAAGCAAGTTCGATATTTTCAGGTAGTTCTACATTTCCTGATGCATAATCGACATCATGCGTAAGATGGGTCAATATCGCTTTTTTTGGTTTTATTTTTTTTATTTCCTCTAATGCTTCAGGAATACTTAAATGGGTTGGATGCGGTTTATATCGAATCGCTCCGAGAATTAATAAATCAAGATTTTTTAAAAAATGATAAGAACTTTCAGGGATTGTTTTTAAATCGGTTAAATAAGCGGCATTTCCAAACCGAAATCCATAAGTGGTGCTATGACCATGCAAGAGTGGAAAAGAAAAAATTTTCAGATCCTTAAAATTCATCTCTTCTTTTAAGGGATACGGTTTTATTTTCGGGATAAAATTTCCTTCGCCGCAATCACAGAAAATATAGTCAAAATATTTTTCTAATTTTTTTAGGCTATTCTCATCGCCATAAACCGGAATTTCTCCTTTTTGTAAAACATTAAATAGTCTCAGATCATCGATTCCATGAATATGATCGGCATGCGCATGGGTATAGAGAACTGCGTCGATTCGGTTGATTTTATGACGTAAGATCTGCTCCCGAAAATCGGTGGAGGTATCAATGATAAAATTCTGATTTTTTTGTTGGATAAAAATAGAGGCTCGACTTCGACGATTTTTTAAATTCTCTGAATTGCATACTGGGCAAGAACAGCCAATGACAGGAACTCCGGTCGATGTTCCAGAACCAAGAATCGTGATTTGCATGATTTTAAATTACACTAGAAGAAAAAATCCGACAAGCGGGGAATCAAAATGATTGCAGGAGCGCATAAATCGTGCGCTCCTGCAGCTCATCATTTGAAATTATTTTAATGGAGATTTGTCTTTATAAAGTGCCGTCCATCCATTTCCATCGATATCAATGAAAATCGGATTAGTGAATGCATACGCCTTTGTTCCACCAATCAGATCAATCGGCATGGGGGTTTTTGGCGTAGGCGGGGTTCCGTCCACTTGAGGCTGCGTTGCTGTTCTCGCATCGATCTGCGCTTTAAGAGTCCCTAAGAATTTGTCTTGAGCCGCTTCTCCAGTACTATTCACTGCCTTTGGAGCATAAGGGAAAGTCGAATGTGAGGTGTCCGAACCTTTCACTACCACCACAATCCAGCTATCTTGGGTCAGCGAAACCGTCTCATCGATATGGGTTGAACGAATCCCATCTTTTACTACCGATTGAATCAATTTTTTCGGAGTAATTCCTGACCATTCTTTTTTACAAGTATCAGGTACAACTCCTGGCGTGATTCTTTGATAGCTAATGAGCGGTGCATAACAATATTTGGGAGTAATATGATCTGGAGGATTCACGGTCACAAATTCACGCGCACTTTTATCCCACGGGCCAGATAGATCGTCTTTCGCTGGAGTTGGATCGGTATTGACAAAGATTTCAACCTGATCCCAATCCATCCAATCCGGGCTTTGAACATCGATCGAAAGCTTTACATCTTTGGTTCCGGAGATAGTTCCTCCTACATCGACAGGGGATGTTCCATCCGGCTTGCTGGCTGTGACCCGAATAAAAGGACCTGCGGAAACGACCACTTGATGTTGATTAACTGCATGGGCAATTGCTTGAGAATCGAGCTGTCCGAAAGTTCCTAGATTATCTCGAGGATCTACTTTGGGAGAGGCAATATAATTTCTGAAACTTCCAACTGGTTCACGAATTTGGCGATGGGTATCAGAAGAACAGGTGGCGGTAACAACTTTTCCAAGGTTCAGGAGATCAAACCACATTGGAAGTGCAGTCTCGTAAAAATTGGAAGAGGTGATTTTTGCATCTTCTCCGATACAGAGCTCCATCGAGGTAAATTTATCAGTAAACATCGAATTGGTTCCGAAAGGATATGGAGGAAGATGATTTGGGTCATCACTATCGGGTGCTAACCTGAAATCGATCGGAGTAGAAAAAGTCGAAAGAGCTGGAGCATCTGGAAAATGAGTCGAAGTGATTAATCCGCTCAAGGCAAAGTTTCCTAAAAGAGGATCCATAATATGATTCACTTGTAAAACTTGCTCACCTGAATTCAACTCGTCAATTTTTGAAAGAGTTTCACCGGGAGAAAGCATTTGATGATGAGAAGGGCCAGGGGCAAATCCCTCTTTATTTGTATAATCGAATGCTCCTCCCATTGGATCATCCGCTTTAAACTGAAGCGGAAAAGCGATGAAATGTCCAAACGCCATCGGTGTAATTTCATCTCCTGGAATACTGCTCACAAAATCTTGAACCCCCATCGCTTGAATGGTCGAACCATAATCAGTAATGACATCATGATCGGCGGAAACCATGATATCGAGTCCTTCTGCGAGAGCGAAGCTGACACGGGCTTTAAACCCATAAGGAGAATCGGGAGAGTTGATTCCATGGATGTGAAAATCGCCTGAAATATATCCGGTGGTATTTACTACTTTATTCAAAATCGCATTGATCGGTGGATGATTATCGCCAGGGTTCAAAGTAATCGTTTCATAATGCATGGAATATTCAGGTCCACGGGTGACAAAGATCATGTAAGTTCCGGGTTCTAATCGAAAAGTGCTTCCACCCACATAACGAGGATTTCCGCTGTTCATCAGCTGCTGACCTGACTTGTCTAGAAATAAAGCATCGATATACCCGTATTGTTGTCCCTGAAACTCAATGTCAGCAATCGCGCTATCTTTATCTACTGGGGGGACAGCGTGAAAGGGACTTGGATCAAATCCAACAATGGCGATGCGTGCCGGTCCATTGGAAGTCACTGTTACCAACGCAGAATTTCCGAGCTGGCACTGAATATTATTTAAATCGGCAGTATTACAAGTGCTTCCAGCCTTCCCTTTTCCGGTTAAACTAGCATGGGGAGAATCGGTATTCGACCATTTATCTTGGGAAACATATCCTTCTTTATAGACTTCAAAATTGTATTTTCCAGATCCGAAGAGCTTGGCCTTGCTATCCGCTCCGGTACTGATATCTCCCGAAAATTTTCCATTGGCATCGGTATAGAAGATTGCCACAGGTTTTCGAAGTGGAGTGATTTCCGTATCGATCACATAAACTCGGGCAGAGGGGATCGGAGCATTACTAATATCTGTGACCGTTCCGGCTATATGCGCGGTTGGAATTCCCAACGCCTGAAGTCCACCTGAAAGAAGAGCACTGCTATCTCCATTTCCGACTGCAAAATATCGGGTGTAAGTCGTTTGACCTGGAGCTAATGAAAAACTGATTTTTAAAGGGGTGCTTGGATCTTGAGGGTTGCTAGTTGGGATCAGTCCAGGAATCACCTGTTCTCCGGGTGCAAGAATAGAAACCCCCGAAACAGTTAGGAGTTGGGTATCCCGATAAGTCCCATCCGAATTTTTAAAGGTGTCTACATCATAAAAAAATCCGTAAGAAACTTGGGTGTCGGTTTCCATTCCGGTGTTCAGAACGGCAGGAACATTTCGGCTGGAATATAAACCTTGCCCGGTAAATCCTGTTCCTGGAATAAAATTTTCGAGTGTGCCTGAAGAGTTGATCCAATCGCCAATCGGCATCGAAACAGGATCCTTACCCGAATTTTGCAAATAAGTTTGTACAATCAAATACGGTTGTGTCGGGGTTTTTAGAATATATTCAGTGACTACGGTGGTTGAGATTGCCCGAAGTCTTGGAAGTGTGGAGAATGGATCATTGGCATCATTAAACTGTTGAGGGAAAAAAAGCTTTGTCCCCGCTGTAGCTATTTTTGCAAAAGGGACGATAATCGATGTTTGAATATAATCATAAACATCGAGAACCCCTGTCGCTCGGACAATCACAGGCCCTGTTGAAAAGTCGGCATTGACCACTTCTAATCTTTTATAAAATGGGGTCCAGGAAACGTTGATCAACGGGAATGTAATTCCAAAGTTATCCCGGCCAGGTTCACCAGCGGGGCGCAGAATATCGGCGTCGATAATATTTCCGCCGTATAAGGCGACCCCTGAATTTCGGCGAGGTTTCTGAATAATGATTCTGATTTTATCATTTTGAATCAGAATATCTCCGACCCGTCCTTGGGCGAGAGGGCCACCGATCAGGTATTTAGGATCTCCGATTTTTCCGGCACCCCGAAAAGCGGTCGGTTCTCCCGTGATATCGGGGGCGTAAACTCCATCGGCAAGAGAGGGATTCGAACTTGGTTGAGAACCCCCTCCGCAAGAATTGAAAAGTGGTAAAAGAAATAGAAATAAAAAAAGATAAGAAAGTTTAAGATTCTTTTTCAAGTATGCCTCCCAGGTTTCCTTTTCTTACACCAACTCCCATATGGAGAGGGGGCAAGAATTAGATCTTCCTTATATGATTATCGGTTTTTTGCCATGCTACGTTGTTGACGCAGAGAGTTATTTATTAAAAGATTGTTTAAAAATGCCTAGTTT
>CAZQOW010000139.1:0-6397 GCA_964595045.1 uncultured Pseudomonadota bacterium | reverse complement strand
ATGGTGATTGCCGCTAAATCAAGAGGAACAGGAACCCCCTCTGTTTTCTAACTTCAAAATAGAAGTGATCTGCGCTATGACTCACTGATGCGTGTAATAGCTGGTATTGCCAAAGGGTTAAAGCTTTACGCCCCAAACACCTCCAAAGTCAGACCTGCTTCTGACAAGGTGAAAGGGGCGATTTTTAATATTCTCGGAAATATTGAGGATTCTAGAGTTCTTGATCTTTTTGCTGGAAGCGGCTCAGTCGGAATTGAGGCTTTATCCCGTGGCGCTCAAAGTGCCGTTTTTGTTGAATTAGACCGCCAAATCGCCGAATCAATCCAAAAAAATCTTGAAAATTGCCATTTTACCCACCTCGCAAAAATATTGCGGATGGAGGTAAAAACCGCTCTTTCAATCCTTTCCAAAAAAAATGAATTATTTCATCTGATTTTTGTTGATCCGCCGTATGATAAAAATCTATTAAACCCAACCCTTCTGCTGATTGGAAAGCTAAACTTACTTCAAGCAGGAGGTGTTCTTGTCACCGAGCATTCTCCGAGAGAGATGCCTGAAACTCAGGAAACGCTTGAAATCTTTGATCAACGTCAATATGGTCAGACTTTCATTTCGTTTTTAAGGAAAAGAGATTAAAAATATGCCCAAACAATCTGCCGTCATTTGCCCTGGATCTTTTGATCCCCCAACCAATGGCCATATTAATATTATCGAAAGAGCATTGAATCTCTTTGATAGAGTTATTGTGGCGGTCGCAATTAATACGAGCAAAAAAACGGTTTTCACTCCCAAAGAACGAATGGAGATTTTAAAAACCTTATTCAAAAATCGCCCAAATGTCGAAGTCGATGCCTTTGAAGGGCTCCTAGTCGATTACGCCCGAAAAAAGAAATGCCCGATTATTTTAAGAGGACTGAGAACTGTCCAAGACTACGAATACGAGCTTCAGATGTCTCTTGCGAATAAGAAAATGGCTCCCGATCTTGAAACAATTTTTATGATGACGGAATCAGCTTTTTCGCATATTAGCTCATCGATTATCAAAGAAGTGATCTATTTTGGTGGATCAGGAAATGAAATGATTCATCCTTTTGTCGAGAAAAAATTAAAAGAAAAATTGAAAAAGAGAAAGTAATTTATGATTAAACTCACCGAACGAGTCAAAAGAATAAAACCATCCCCCACCATTGCGATCGACACCAAAGCAAAGGCAATGAAAGCGGAAGGAATCGATGTCATCGGCTTCGGCGCCGGAGAACCCGATTTTGATACCCCAGATTTCATTAAGCAGGCGGCGATCGATGCTCTGAAGGCGGGCAAAACCAAATATACCCCGGTCGGCGGAGTGAATGAACTCAAAGATGCAATCCTTTCAAAATTAAAAAGAGAAAATAATTTGTCTTATACACGGGATGAGGTGATTGTATCCTGTGGTGGAAAACATTCGCTTTATAATATCGCCCAAGTTCTTTTTGAGGCGGGGGATGAAGTCATTATCCCTTCCCCTTATTGGGTGAGTTATCCCGATCAAGTGATTATTAACGATGCAGTTCCGGTCATCATCAAAACCCAGGAAAAAAACGGATTTAAGATTACCGCCGAAGAATTAGAAAAAGCGATTACCCCAAAAACAAAGGCATTTATCTTAAATAGTCCATCTAATCCGACCGGATCTGCCTATTCGAGAGAAGATCTCGAAGCTTTGGCAGCCGTTTTAGTGAAGAAAAATATTATTTGTATCTCCGATGAAATTTACGAAAAAATTATTTACGATGGATTTAAATTCACCTCGATTGCCTCGCTGAACGATTCAATCAAAAATTTAACCATTACCGTCAACGGAGCGAGTAAGGTTTACTCAATGACCGGCTGGAGAATGGGATATGCGGTAGGTCCAAAAGAGATCATCCAGGCCATGACAAAATTGCAGGGACAAGTAACAACAAACATCAATAGCATCACCCAATGGGCTTGTGTCGCGGCTCTCAACGGTTCACAAGACTTTCTGAAAGATTGGGTAGAGCAATTCAAGAATCGAAGAAATTATATTTTGGAGAGATTTGCAGCGATTCCTCAAGTCACTTGCTATAAACCGGAAGGGGCTTTTTATGTATTCCCCAATATCAGCGCTTATCTGGGTAAGAAGGGGAATGGAAAAGTTTTAAATACCGATGAAGAATTAGCAAATCATCTGCTCGACAATTACAAGGTTGCTGTCGTTGCAGGCTCCGGATTTGGCGCACCAGGCTTTATCCGGCTTTCTTATGCCACCTCGATGGAAAATATTCAAAAAGGGGTCGATCGAATTGAAAAAGGGTTGAAGGAATTAGAATAAATCCTACAAAGGAGATAAAAATGTCCAAATCAAATAACGAAACGCTGATTTCCAAACTAAACGAAATACTTGAACTAGAAATCTCTGGCGTCATTCGCTATCTTCACTATTCGTTGATGATTACTGGTCCGAATCGGATTCCAATCGTCAAATTTTTCAGAGATCAAGCAACCGAAGGATTTACCCATGCTGCAACGATCGGAGAAAAAATCACGGCGTTTGGAGGACATCCTTCCCTGAAAGTAAGACCCGTTCCCGAAACTAATAAGCATGGAGTGTTAGATATTTTAAAAGAAAGCTTAGAATTTGAAAAAGAAGCGGTCAAAAAATATTATGATCTGCTTCCGCATTCTACGGAAGATGTCGCCTTAGAAGAGCTGGTTCGGGATTTAATCCGTCAGGAACAGGAACATATTGAGGAAGTTGAGAAAATGTTGATTGTATCGAAATAAACAGGATGATTCAAAATCCTGAACCATCATCGATTCAAATTTAAACAAATAAAATATGATCGATCTTGTGATACGGAATGAAAACCTGAGAAAAATGCGGGTTTTTATCGAGGGTTTTATAAGAACCGACCGCTTTGACTGAAAGCGTAATTCCTCCTGCATTTTCAGAAATTATTTTTCCAACAATTTTTGAGACCTGCTCTAAAATTGGCTTTTCGCGAACTTCCTCACGACTGAGAAGGGTTAAAAGAGGGGTTTGTAAGAGGATTTCGACGTTTTGATCTTTCATAAATTTCTCCGATTATTATCCATTATTACCTTTAAACCTTTGCGTGAGGATCAAATAATTTTTCATGTTCATCTAACGCAAAGCGATCCGTCATTCCAGCAATATAATCACAGATGACTCTCTCAAGATTTTTTTCATCAATTTTAGAATTTACTTCAGTTGGTAAAATTTTCGGATTTTTCAGATAGGTTTTAAATAAATCCTGGAGAATTCGATTCGCTTTATCAGCCATTCTTTCAACCCGATAATGTCGATAAAGTTTAGAAAAGAGAAATTTTTTCAATTCCGCAGTCTGCTTTTGGATTGGTTCGGAGAATGAGACCAATCTTTTCCCTTTCGATCTCACATCCGCTTTCGTTTCAATTTTTTTCTCAAGAATATTTCTTTCAGTTTGATGAATCAAATCGGTTACCAACTGGTCAATTAATCGTTTGACGGTAATCTGCGCACGAACTTGGGGAGAAGATTCATCCACTTTGTCATAAATATTTTTCCAAATTTCTAACTCTTGCAGCTGCTCAAGCGTAATCATTTGAGAGCGCAAACCATCATCGAGATCATGATTGTTATAAGCAATTTCATCTGCCAAGTTAACCACTTGCGCTTCGAGACTCGGTTCACCTTCTCGAACAAAATTCCTGCCGTCGGGGAGATCATATTCACTAAAATGTTTGGAAATCCCTTCGAGAACTTCAAAGGTAAGGTTAAGACCAAGAAAATCAGGATAGCGCTGCTCAAGAACAGTGACAATCTTTAACGACTGTCGATTATGTTCAAAACCTCCTTGAGCTTCCATTAGCTTGTTCATTACCGCTTCGCCAGAATGGCCAAACGGCGGATGACCCAAATCATGGGCTAGAGCAATCGCCTCCGCCAAATCTTCATTCAAAGCGAGCATCCGGGCAATCGAACGGGAAATCTGTGCCACTTCAAGGGTGTGGGTTAAACGGGTTCGATAATGATCCCCTTCATGATTTACAAAGACTTGGGTTTTATATTCAAGACGGCGAAAAGCTTTGGAATGAATAATTCGATCTCGGTCGCGCTGAAAACGGGTTCGATAAGGATGTTCTTCTTCGGGATATTCACGCCCCATCGATTCTCCCGAATGAGAAGAATAAGGGGCCAGAATTTCTTTTTCAATTTTTTCGTATTCTTCTCGAGTGCGCATTATACCTTTCAATTAATGAACTCCTAAAATTTTATGCGTTTGCGGAATCACTCTCACCGTTCTCAACCACTGTTTTGCCTGGCCCGCAAAAGAATCGACTAACTCCATGGTCGGAACTTTTTTGAAAAACCGTGTAAAGGTTGCCGGTTGTAAAATCACCGGAATTTCTTCGTTCACTGAACGAACCATCTGAATTGCATAATTCAATTCACTCTCTTGGGTATCGCTCGTAATGACTATTTTCACATAACACTCTTTCGCCTTTTGGGCGACTTTTAAAAACTCTTCATGTTCAGTCCAGTAAACTCCCGTTCGAGTAGAACTCGGAAGTTTGATATCCATGCTGACCACATCGATGAATGAAATAATTCGATCTAGATTTTGGGGTAAAACTCCATTGGTTTCTAACAAAAAACTATATCGGTGGCGCAATGCAGGAAGCCAAGATTCTAAAAACTCGACCTGTTCGAGCGGTTCTCCTCCTGTCAAACTAACTCTCGGATTAGCGAAATGCTCTAACCAGGCTTCAAGCAGTTGGGCTGAAACTGGGTTGGAATGTTTTTCCCATTCATTGCTGAAAGAAAATTTTTCAACTTTGTAATTCGATTTTAAGGAAAAGCTTTCAGAGGTATCGCACCAACGACATCTCAAAGCACATCCCTGAAAACGGACAAAGGTCTGCTTTTCTCCGATATAAACCCCTTCTCCTTGAATCGATGAAAAAATTTCGACGAGTCTTGCTGATTTTAAACTCATAAAACGCCTCTCACTTTACAAACCGCTTTTTGGATCGATTCAATTTCTCTTTGATAACTTTGCAACATTGTCTCTGCAAAATCTTTTGGATCAATCGAATAATCTTCTAATCCTTTGGTTAAAACTGGAGTATTTCGGGATGAAATATTAATTCCAGTATGAATCACACTCGATACGGGTGTTGCTGTTGCAATTGAAACGGTTAATTTTGCCTCATTATCAAAAAGATCATCCCCAATGCGACGCAAAGACAATGGCTCGGCTCTTTTGGTTCTTTTCAAAATTTCTTCCAACATCAAAGCAATCAAAATTCTCTGACAAAAAACCATCTGCTTTAAATTCGTCTCAAAATGCTCAATTAAAAAATGAACCATCTTTTCTGAATAAATCGGTTTTTTCTGTTTTACATCTTCGAGATCGACCATTTGATTGAGATCTACTTTGGAACTTCCGATAAAAGCCACTGCCGCATCCCCCAAAATATCAAATTGATGATAGATAAAATGTGAACGAAGTTCTCCACCGTTATAAGGAATTTCTTTTTCAATGAATTTAGTTTGAAGTGAAACCATCTTTTAATTCAAAAATATACCTTTGAACCTTTCTAAAACTTCATTCTTTTGAAATCCTCTTTTTAATCGAAGACAAGACTCACAAACTCCACACATTTTTTCATTCCCCTCATAACAGCTCCAGATCCATTCAAACGGAATTTGAAGTTCTAACCCTCTCTTCACAATCTGCTCTTTGTTCATCGAGAGAGTGAGCGATCGCACTCTCGAATGATTAGAGGTGGAATAAAAAAGACTTTGATTTATTGCTTCGACAAACTGAGCGCTGTTATCAGGAAAAGTGGTCGCTTCTTCCTGATTAAAACCGGTCAGGATGATTTCAGCCTTTAAATCTTCCGCATAACAGGCAGCGATATTGAGAAAAAGTCCGTTTCGATTCGGAATCCAAACCGCTCGGGCAGAAACCCGCGTTTTTTCAAGATTAGACAAATTCGATTCTTCTAGACGTGGGAGCTCAATATTTCTTCGATTTAAAGCGGAGTTCCCCAACTCTGAAAGCCACGGAATCGAAATGATTTTGTGCGAAATTTTCTCTTTTTCGCAAATTTGTAATGCAGCCTGTTTTTCTCTTAGGAAAGCGCGTTGCCCATAATCAAAAGTTAATGCCAAAACAACTCCATAGCTTTTAAGCGCTTCATAAAAACTAACCGTGGAGTCAAGTCCGCCAGACAAGATAATGATCGCTTTGGGTAAAACCATAGATTCGACCCCTATCCCAACTGAGAGGGGACAGGCAAGAGGACAGATCGATTTTTTTGGATAATATCAAAATAAAAAAGGGCCGCCCTTTTTACAGAGCAAGCCCTTTTTCGAGGGAGGTAA
>CAZQOW010000138.1:0-6426 GCA_964595045.1 uncultured Pseudomonadota bacterium | reverse complement strand
CTTGTGGTAATTCCGATTTGACCTTTTTTTCCTAAAAGAGAATAAAATTCTTTCAATAAAAAATCAGATCCTAAATAGGAAAGCGCAAAACAGCTGATTCCTATATCAAAATCACCTAATTTAAAATCGGGGAGCAATTCATGAATATTTCTTTCGATGAAATTGATATTTTTTACTTTCGATTTTTTAGCATCTGCTTTTCCTTTTGAAATCATTTGCGGAGAGAGATCGACTCCAACTACTTTTCCTTTTTTAATTCGCTGAGCAATTTCAATTGCGAGATGCCCAGTGCCACAAGCAAGATCTAAAACTCGAGAGTCTTCTTTTAACCGAAGATGCTTTAAGAGCTCTAAATTGGCGGTCGCATAAAAACCGCTCGCAATCTCGTTAAATTGATTAGAAATTTCGTTGTAAAGTTGATCTTCGTTATCGAGATTTAGGAGAAATTCAAGATCGAGTGTATTAGAAGGCATAAAAAATATTTCTTCTTTTCCCAGAGAATGAATTTTAATTTGACTTATTTGCCTTAATTCCTAATTCTAAAAGTTGCTTAGCCGCAACTTCAGAGGGTGCCTCAGTCATTAAGCAAATCGCCTTTTGCGTTTTCGGAAATGCAATGACATCGCGAATCGAATCGGTGTGGGTCAAAAGCATAATCAACCGATCGAGTCCAAAGGCAATTCCTCCATGAGGAGGAGCGCCGAACTCTAATGCTTCTAAGAGAAAGCCGAACTTCTCTCTTGCTTCTTCGTTTGAAATTCCCAAAAGATTAAAAACTTTTTGTTGAACTTCCATCGAATGAATTCGGATCGACCCTCCGCCGATTTCATTTCCGTTCAGAACCAGATCATAGGCGTTGGATCTTGCTTTGAGCGGTTCTTTGTCTAAAAGAGGTAAATCTTCCGGAAGTGCGGAAGTAAAGGGATGATGAATGGCGACCAATCTTTTCTCTTCTTCACTGTAATCGAACATCGGAAAATCGACAATCCAGACAAAGTTCAATTTTGATTCGTCGATTAATTTTAATTTTTTACCTAAAAATTCTCTCAAATTTCCTAAAGAATCATTCACCACTTTCGGTTTATCGGCGACAAAGAAAACTAGATCTCCTACTTTCATTTGAAGTTGGTTTTTCAGGTTTTCTTTTTCATCTTCAGAGAAAAATTTCACAATTGGAGATTGCCATTCATTCTCTAAAACTTTGATCCATGCCAAACCTTTGGCTCCATAAATCGAAACAAATTTTTCACATTCATCGATTTCTGCACGAGAAAGGGTTGAACCATTTTCAATTTTGAGCGCTTTGATCATCCCTTTTTTCTGGAGGATATTGGCAAAAACCTTAAAACCGGTTTTCTCAAAAATCGCACTAATCTCTTCTAACTCAAGTCCAAAGCGAGTATCGGGCGCATCAAGACCATAACGAGTAATCGACTCCGCATAAGTGAGTCGTGGAAATGGAAGAGAAAGATTCACTCCAACCGCTTCTTTCCAGATCAGTTCAACCAATCCTTCCATCTTTTCAATCATCTCTTCTTGCGAAATAAAACTCATCTCCAAATCAATCTGAGTAAACTCCGGCTGACGATCGGCTCGTAAATCTTCATCCCGAAAACAGCGGACGATTTGAAAATACTTTTCCATTCCGGCAACCATAAGAATTTGTTTGAAAAGTTGTGGAGATTGAGGAAGTGCAAAAAATTTTCCGGGATGAACACGCGATGGAACCAAGTAATCTCTCGCCCCCTCGGGAGTGCTCTTCGCCAACATCGGAGTTTCAATTTCTAAAAAACCATGCTGGTCAAGATATCGCCGAGTCGTCTGCATCACTTGATGACGAACTTTTAGATTTTGAAACATCGGCTTTCTACGAAGATCAAGATAACGATATTTGAGTCGCAGCTCTTCATTCACATCGAGCGCATCTTCGATTGGGAAGGGAGGAGTTTTAGAGCTGTTCAACACCTCAAAACTTTGGACAATCACCTCAATTTCACCGGTGGGAAGTTTGGTATTTTCCATACCGGCTGGGCGTCGCTCGACCTTTCCTTTAATTGCCATCACATATTCAGAGCGAAGATGTTTCGCGAGATCATGAATCTGGTCGTTAATTTGTGGGTTAAAAACTAGCTGAGTAATTCCTTCACGATCGCGGAGATCGACAAACATGACACCGCCATGATCGCGACGGGTAGCGACCCATCCGTAAAGGACAGTTTCTTTTCCGACATCGGAAGAGCGGAGTTGATTGCAATGATGCGTTCTTTTAATTTGATGAATAAATTTTTGCATGAAATCTTTCTTTAAAAAGTGACAAAAGCCGAAATAATGTAGTGGGATGCCTATTTGGACGCAACTGTTTTCTTGTAAAATCGACAACTAATTAAGATCCAACTATTTATTAATTCAAGAAAGGAGAAAAAATGCCTCTCCAATTCCAATGTAATCGGCCGGTTCAAACCGCTGAAATCGATCATGGCTTAACTCTCGGAATTTCTGATAACGCTTTGGCAAGCGAGTTGGGAAAAATTGATCAAAACTGTGACGGTAAAATCAGTTTAGAGGATTTTCCTCTAAAAAATGGCGAGACGGAAGATAACCGTAGAAACCGGATGCAAGAAGCAGTCATCCAGGCGATGCGAGCATCCAAAATTTTTAAAACTGAAACACAATATCAAAGAATGATCCGGTTTTTTCCTTCGTTTCATCAGGCGAGAAAAGGTCTAAACACAAGCCAAATCTGTCCTAACCCAGAACAGGATCTGCTTTTTCAAACCTCCACTTTTGAAGGATTGACCCAAGAAAATTATAGAGGAGCACTTTCAGTTAAAACCTTACTCTCCAGAGGAAATATAGGATTGGGAACATTCCATAATCTTGACGGAGAAGGAATTGTTTTAGGACAATCCTACTATCAAATCACTGACGATGGAACTTCGCAAGGACACGTACGGCGAGCGCCAGAAGAGCTAACCACCCCTTTTGCAGCGGTGACCCGCTTTGAACCGGATCAAATAATCCGCTTGCAGGGGAGTTTTAGCTTTGACCAATTGGGAGAGGAGCTTAAAAAACGATTTCCCAAAGAACATCAGGAAAATATCCCTTATACCTTCAGAATTACCGGTACTTTTAGCGGTGTCAAAACCCGAAGTTTCCGAAAGCAGAGTGAGCCATATCCCCCATTTGAGAAGGTTTTAGAGAATCAGAAGGTTTTTGAATTCCAGAATGTCAAAGGAACTATGGTCGGTTTTTGGAGCCCGGATTATATGGATGGGATCCAGCTCAAAGGATTTCATTTTCACTTTTTAACCGAAAATCACGATGGTGGAAGTCATGTTTTGGAGTTTCAAACCTCTCCTGCTCAAGAGATGAAAATTGAGGTAGACAACACCTGTAATCTTTATATAGATCTCTCCAGAAATTATTCAGAGGCTCCTCCTAAAAAACCATCTTTTTTAGGTAGAATTCCTCTCCCCTATTTCCAATTATTAGAAAAAATTTTCGGTAATTGATTAAATCATAAAAAGGAGAATTTTCATGGCGACAGTTTATTATGACAAAGATGCTAAAGCTGAAACATTGAAAGGGAAAAAAATCGTTATCTTCGGATTTGGCTCTCAAGGACATGCCCACGCGCTTAACCTGAAAGATAGCGGGCTTGATGTCCGAGTCTCCTTAAAAGAAGGAAGTCCGAGCATCGCCAAAGCAAAGGCAAACGGACTCGAAGTTTTCACCAACAATTCCGAAGCAGCCAAATGGGCTGATATTGCCATGATCGTCGTTCCTGACGAACATCAAAAAGCACTTTACGATGAACATTTAAAAGATAATCTTAAAAAAGGGGCAGCGCTTTTCTTCGCTCACGGATTCAATATTCGATTCGAAAGAATTGTGCCGAGATCCGATCTCGATGTCATTTTGATCGCTCCCAAAGGACCAGGACATTTAGTTCGTGACCAATACAAAGAAGGAAAAGGAGTTCCCTGCCTAATCGCCGTTGAGCAAAATGCGAGCGGACAAGCAAAAGAGATTGGTCTTGCCTACGCCCAAGGAATCGGTGGAACCCGTGCCGGCGTCATTGAAACTACGTTTAAAGAAGAGTGTGAAACCGATCTTTTCGGTGAGCAAGTGGTTCTTTGTGGTGGAGTGACAGCCCTAATTCAAAACGGTTTTGAAACCTTGGTGAATGCCGGATATCAACCCGAAGTTGCCTATTTTGAATGTCTTCATGAAGTAAAATTGATTGTCGATTTGATCTACGCCGGTGGAATTGCGAATATGCGTTATTCGATTTCGGATACTGCGGAATATGGCGATTTAACTCGTGGTCCACGTGTCATCGACTCTCATGCCAGAAACACCATGGAAAAAATCCTGAAAGAGATTCAATCGGGTGAATTTGCAAAAGAATATATCGATGAAAATGAAAAAGGTCGTCCGAACTTCAACCGACTTCGAAAAATCGGAGAAAATCATCCGATCGAGCAAGTGGGCAAAAAACTCCGCTCGATGATGCCATGGCTCGGCGGTGGAATTGATCGTAGCAAAAGATAGTCTTCATAAAATTCTATAGGGGGAGAAGTGGAAATGAATCAAAAGACGATCTCGTTTTTATCGTTATTCATTCTTTTTATATTTTCCTCTTCTCCCCTTTTTTCTTTAACTCCCCCCATTCCCAAAGAAACTCTTCAAAACAAGGCAGACCTGATCGTAGAAGGCGAAGTTGGCGCTCCGATCGAATGTTTTGGAAAAATTGAAAAAGAAAAATGTTACGACCGAATCAGTTATAAAGTCCCGCTCAAAATAAAAAAGATTCTCAAAGGAAAAGAAACGGCGAAAACAATTACAGTTACTTTTTTTCAAAACGATTATAGTAAATCGAGATGTGTAGGGGATCAGGGAGCGAATCTTATTTCTGGTGATCAGGGAATTTACTATTTAAAGAAGTCAGCATCGGAGAATAGTTTTACACCACTTCATTGGAGCGCTGTAATTTTATCAGTTCATGGGACTGCTTTACTTCCGGAATGTAAATAACTTTCAATGTTCAGTTGTACAAAATGGGTTTTCATTTACTGTCATTCCCGCAGGCTTTTGAGCGGGAATCCCCCTGATCCAATTATTGAGTCAGGAGATCCCCGATAGAAGCACTCGGGGATGACAATGTTTTATGGAAAACGGACAATTGAAATAATTTAAAAAAATGAAAAATAAAAATTTCAAAATCATCCTCTTTTTCTTTTTCAACTTTTTCTTAGCCGCTTCATTAGTTTGGGCTGCGACAGATTATGAATCTCAAGCGGAACTAGTCGTCGAAGGAAAATTTGAATCTCCGATTCAATGTGCAAACAAGCAAGTGTTTCGATCTGTTTGTCCGAAACAAACCGCTTATCGAACTCCTTTAAAAATCAAAAAAATAATAAAAGGAAATCTAACCTTGTCTAAAGATCAAAACATCGAGATTGTTTTTTGTACTGGAGGACCGACAGCTGAGCCTGTGAGGGGAGAAGAAGGAATCTACTATTTTAAAAAAGCTCCCACCGCCATCTCTAATCTTTATGGACGATACTGGCAACTCACCTATTCAAATCAAGTGATTCATGCTGCTGGCGAATTGCCAGCTTGTCAATGATATGAAGGAAACTACTCTGATGGCAACCCGCGAACCTGCAGTCGCCGGATATTTTTATCCCGACAATCCTAAAAATCTTCGGGAACAAATCGAAAGCTATCTCGAAACAGATAAAACGAAACTGGAAGCAACCGCCCTCATTGTTCCACATGCAGGATATCTCTATTCAGGAGCGGTCGCTGGAGCTGCATTTTCTCATATAAAAATTCCTTCTAAAATCTTCATTCTTTCTCCAAACCATACTGGGCTTGGAGCTTACGTCTCTATTAATCAAAAGGGGGGATGGAAGACCCCATTAGGAGAAGCAAAAATAGATGAAAAACTAGCGACGATTTTCATGCAACATTGCTCTTGGGCAGAAGAGGACTCACTTGCCCATGAACAAGAGCATTCGCTAGAGGTACAAATCCCTTTTCTTCAAACCGTGAAAAAAGATTTCCAATTTGTTCCATTAACAGTTCAACATCTTTCTTTTGAGGAATGTGTCGAAATCGGAGAAGCGCTGGCGCAAACGATTATAGAATCGAACGAAAAAGTTTTGATCATTGCATCAACAGATATGAATCATTATGAATCCCAAGAAACGACTTTGAAAAAAGATCAAATCGCTATCGATCCAATTTTAGAATTCAATCCTGAAAAACTTTATCAGAATGTTCATAAAAATGACGTCACGATGTGCGGAATTATCCCGACTACGATCATTCTTATTGCCGCCAAAAAGCTTGGAGCAAAAAAAGCTGAGCTCATTAAGCATGCTACAAGCGGAGATATCTCTGGGGATTATGAGAAGG
>CAZQOW010000137.1:0-6428 GCA_964595045.1 uncultured Pseudomonadota bacterium | reverse complement strand
AAAAGTAATGTCCTCCAATATCGACATTTCAATAATTGGCGTTATACGCTTCAACGCCTCACCGGGGTCATCGCTCTGATTTATATTGGATATCATGTCTGGGAAACCCGCATTAACGCTGCGTTGAGTGGTCAGCATGTCACTTATGAAAGAATGCAACAACTTCTCCATGAACCAGGAATGTTCTGGTTTTATTTGGTGGGGGCTTTAAGTGTGACCTATCATTTTGCCAATGGAATTTGGTCTTTCCTGATTAGTTGGGGAGTAACCGTCAGTGTTCGATCTCAAAAGCTTTCCACTTATATTTGTGGAGGATTGTTTCTTATTTTAAGTGCAGTCTGGATTCAAATTCTGCTTCATTTTGTGAGCTAAAAACATGTCTAAACCAAAAATTATTGTTGTTGGAGGTGGTCTTGCCGGTTTGATGGCGACCATTAAAATTTCTGAATCTGGAGTTCCGGTCGATCTCTTTTCGGTCGTCCCTGTGAAGCGCTCTCACTCTGTCTGTGCTCAGGGAGGAATCAACGGAGCGGTGAACACGAAGGGGGAGGGAGATTCCACCTGGCAACATTTCGACGATACGATTTACGGCGGAGATTTCTTGGCGAATCAGGAACTTCCACGCCAGATGTGTGCTGCCGCTCCATCAATTATTTATCTCCTCGATCGAATGGGGGTGACCTTCAATCGTACACCTGAAGGATTACTCGACTTTCGCCGTTTCGGAGGAACTCTCTACAATCGTACCGCTTTTGCAGGTGCAACGACCGGTCAGCAGCTTCTCTATGCTCTCGATGAACAGGTTCGCCGTCATGAAGTCGAAGGAACCGTTAAAAAATTTGAAGGATGGGAATTTATCTCCGCTATCCTCGACGAGGAAGGGATTGCACGCGGAATTACTGCGATGAATCTCGACACGTTGGAGGTAAGAGCTTTTCCAGCCGATGCAGTCATTATCTGCACTGGAGGCCCAGGGCTCATCTTCGGAAAAAGCACAAATTCCATGATCTGCACCGGCTCCGCCGCTTCGGCTCTCTATCAGCAGGGGGCGTATTATGCGAATGGAGAGTTTATTCAGGTTCATCCCACTGCAGTTCCTGGGGAAGACAAGCTCCGCCTCATCTCCGAGTCAGTTCGTGGAGAAGGGGGAAGAGTCTGGGTTTATAAAGATGGCAAACCTTGGTATTTCTTAGAAGAGTGGTATCCCAAATACGGAAATCTCGTTCCGCGCGATGTCGCAACCCGAGCAATTTTTAAAGTGGTTTATGAACTGAAATTAGGGGTCGATGGAAAACCTCAAGTTTATCTCGATGTCACCCATATCGATCCCAAAGTGCTTGAAAGAAAACTCGAAGGGGTTTTAGAAATCTATCTCAAGTTTGTTGGTCAAGATCCGAAAAAAGTCCCGATGAGAATTTTTCCAGCCGTTCATTATTCCATGGGTGGTTTGTGGATTGACAACGAGCATCGAACAAATCTCCCCGGGGTTTTTGCGGCGGGAGAGTGTGAATACGCCTATCACGGAGCGAATCGTCTCGGCGCAAATTCTCTTGTCTCCTGTATTTTTGGAGGCGGACTTTCTGGAAAAAATGCTGTTCAATATGTCAAAGGTTTGGCGAAACAGGCGAGTTCGATTTCTTCTTCAGTGTTCGAACAAGAATTGAAAAAGCAGAATGAGTTTAATCAAAAAATACGATCTCTTTCTGGTTCAGAAAATCCACATAAGCTGCATCAAGAGTTGGGTGAATGGATGACTGAAAATGTCACCGTCATTCGCTACAACGATAAGTTGAAAAAGACCGATGAAAAATTACAAGAGTTTGAAGAGCGATTTAATAACATTTCTCTTCCCGATCAATCCCATTGGGCAAATCCAGAACCGATCTTTGCGAGACAACTTTATAATATGTTAAAGCTGGCGCGGGTGATTACACTCGGCGCGCTCAATCGAAATGAGTCTCGTGGCGCGCATTATAAACCTGATTTTCCGGAGAGGGATGATCCGAATTGGTTAAAGACGACGAAGGCGAAGTATTCTTCAACCGGTCCAATTCTCGAGTATGAAGCGGTGGATACCCAATTTATCAAGCCACGGCCAAGACGTTATGATGCAGCATCGTAAAAAGAAAAAAGGAGTTTCTAGATACAAAGAAGTTTGTTTTTAGAAGTAAAGTTTTATGGTTTGTTCGAATGATTTACACGTAGCACCCTTAACAAAATTGCTCACTGATTGGAATGCAGCTCCAAATAATATTGATTCTGCTTATCAGGCCGTAAGAACATTAAATCGTTCTATTTATAAAGATGAGATTGGTTTTGCTATTTTTAATAACCCGGGTGCCGCAAACTTAAGGCCTTGGGCGTATGATTTTTTAAGAGGGTCTGAGCGTGCCAGAGAGATTTTGGAGAGGGTCGCTTTAAGACCAGATCTAAATGCCGAAGTCGATAGTTTTTTTGCGAAGTTTCTAGTAGCGACTAATCGTTATCAGTTACCCGAGCTCTCTCGAGTTCAACAGCAGATGCTTCGGGGAGCGATGAGTGCTTCTAAAGGAACCGATTTTGCTCTCTTTTCAGAATGTGTCGCCGTGAGAGCTCAGATGTATAGTGCTGTGTTGGCTGGAATGGAAGAAGGGGAGGCAGTTTCTTTGATCACTGCCGAAGCTGGTTTCACCGCCTCTAGGGCTTTAAGTGCAGAGTCACAAGCAGTGAAAAATTGTTCCGGTCTTATTGCCTCGTTGGGTAGGTATTGCAAAAATGATTTGAAGTTGGCAGTAGGGGTTCTAGGGGTTGCGATTACCGCTGCAGTGGTAATAGCGGTGATTCATCCCAATTCGTTTTCGGGATCTTCGTTGAGTTAAAATTTCATAAATAGTTTCTCAACCAAGGAATATATATGCCAGATACCATTTATCTTAAAATCAAACGCCAAGACTCTCCTCACTCCGAAGCTTATTGGGAAGAGTTCGAAATCCCCTATAAACCGCATATGAACGTGATCAGCTTGCTAGCGGAGATTCAGAAAAATCCGGTAAATGCCAAAGGTGAAAAGATTGAGCCGGTGGTTTGGGACGCTTCTTGTCTCGAAGAGATTTGCGGTTCCTGCTCGATGCTCATCAACGGAAAAGCACGCCAGGCCTGTTCTGCACTCGTTGATCAATTAAAACAGCCGATTACTCTTGAACCATTTTCAAAGTTCCCCTGCGTTCGCGATTTGAGAGTCGATCGCTCGACCATGTTTGAAGCTCTAAAGCGGGTGCGTGCCTGGGTTCCAATCGATGGAACGTATGATTTAGGTCCTGGCCCCCGTTTATCCTCTGAAAATCAGGAAACCGCCTACGATCTCGCCCGATGTATGACCTGTGGATGTTGCCTCGAGGTCTGTCCTCAAGTGAGCGATCATTCTGATTTTATTGGGGCTGCGGCGGTTTCTCAGGCAAGACTTTTTAATCTTCATCCGACCGGAGCGATGCATAAAGATGCAAGACTTGATACCTTATATGGCCCAGGCGGATTAGAGGATTGCGGAAATGCCCAGAACTGTGTAAAGGCCTGTCCAAAAGAAATTCCACTCACCGAGTCGATTGCTGAGGTGGGGCGCGAAATGACCAAAAGAATGTTTAGTCGTCTATTAGGAAAGTAAATCGAAATGAAAATCCACGAATACCAAGCAAAACAAATTCTCAAAAAATTTAATGTCTCTCTTTTACAGGGAGAAATGACCGAAAGTGTCGATGAGGCTTATGAAATTGCCAAACGGCTCGGTTCTCCAGTCGTCGTCAAAGCGCAGATTCATGCGGGTGGGCGGGGTAAAGGGGGAGGCGTTAAGTTAGCCAAATCTCCCGAAGAGGCGCGCGATTACGCGAAGCAAATTTTGGGGATGCAGCTCATCACGCATCAAACCGGCCCTGAAGGAACTAAAGTCAAAAAAATCTTTCTTGAACAAGGATGTCAAATCGCAAAAGAGCTTTATTTAGGGGTAGTTCTCGATCGAGCTTCATCGCGAATTACGGTCATGGCTTCGCTCGAAGGAGGGGTCGAAATTGAAGAGGTGGCTGAAAAACATCCCGAAAAGATTTTAAAAGTGGCAATAGATCCTGCCGTCGGTTTCCAAGCTTATCAAGGAAGAGAACTTGCGTTTGGCCTACAATTAAAGCCAGAACTGGTTTCCCAATTCGTAAAATTTGTCGGTGCGCTCTACAACGCTTATGTTTCTTACGACTGCTCACTGGCTGAAATTAATCCTTTAGTGATTACGGCCGACAATCAGATTATTGCACTCGATGCGAAAATGACTTTTGATGACAACGCTCTTTTCCGTCACAAAGATCTGGAAGAGATGAGGGATCCTAATGAAGAAGATCCGAATGAAATTCTCGCCAAAAAATACGATCTTTCCTATATCGCACTCGATGGCAACATCGGCTGTATGGTGAATGGAGCTGGGCTTGCAATGGCGACGATGGATATTATCAAGCTCTTCGGCGGCGAACCGGCGAATTTCCTCGATGTTGGAGGCGGGGCGACTACTGAAAAAGTCACCGCAGCCTTTAAAATTATTCTCTCCGATCCTAAAGTCAAAGCGATTCTCGTGAATATTTTCGGCGGTATTATGAAATGCGATGTGATCGCGACTGGTGTGGTTGCAGCGGCGAAAGAGCTCGGATTAAAAGTTCCACTCGTCGTTCGTTTACTCGGAACCAATGTTGAGCTTGGAAAAAAGATTCTCGCTGATTCAGGATTACCGATTATTTCCGCCGATCGAATGGATGAGGCGGCCGAAAAAATCGTTGCGACGCTGAAAAGCTAAAAGGAAGAGAAATGATCGAAGAAAATTATCAGCGCCATGGTTGTTTAACCGCTTGGCTTATTTTAATGATTGTTCTGAATGGGTTGACTGCGCTCTTTACCCCACTTTCAGCGACTCTTGTTCGAAACAATTTGCCGAATTTTCCGCTTTGGGTTTTAGGAGTGATGACCCTCTGCGCTTTATTGAACGTGCTCTACGCGGTGATGCTTCTGAAATGGAAGAAGTGGGGATTTTATGGATTTTGTGCCACGACGGCGATTGCTTTTAGCTTAAATCTATATGCAGGAATCGGAATTTTCCGATCTCTCTTGGGTTTATTAGGAATTATTATTCTTTATATTCTTCTAAATATTGGAGGCGAAAGAAAAGCTTGGTCTCACATGAGCTAGAATCTTTACTGAATTGAATATGTCTATACTCGTCAATAAAAACACAAAAGTAATCACTCAAGGAATTACCGGAAATACCGGACAATTTCATACCCGCGCCTGCAAAGAATACGGCACTCAAATGGTTGCCGGTGTGACACCTGGTAAAGGGGGGCAAGAGTTTGAGGGAATTCCCATTTTTGATACTGTTCTCGAGGCAAAAAAAGAAACCGGAGCCAACACCTCAGTCATCTATGTTCCACCTCCTTTTGCGGCCGATGCGATTCTTGAAGCGGTCGATGCTGATCTTGATTTGGTGATTTGTATTACCGAAGGAATTCCGATTGTCGATATGATCCGCGTCAAAAGGGCGATGCAAGGTTCACGAACTCGTCTGATTGGTCCAAACTGCCCCGGCGTAATTACTCCCGGCGAATGTAAAATAGGGATCATGCCTGGTCAGATTCATAAACCAGGAAAAGTAGGCGTTGTCTCACGAAGCGGAACGTTGACTTACGAAGCTGTCTATCAGCTCACTCAATTAGGAATTGGTCAATCGACCTGCGTTGGTATTGGTGGAGACCCAGTCAACGGAACTAATTTTATCGATTGTCTAAAATTGTTTAATGAAGATCCGCAAACTGAAGCGATTATCATGATCGGAGAAATCGGTGGAACGGCCGAAGAAGAAGCAGCGGAATATGTCGGTAAAAATGTCAAAAAACCGGTGGTCGGTTTTATCGGTGGAATGACCGCCCCTCCTGGAAAGCGTATGGGACATGCCGGTGCGATCATTGCTGGAGGAAAAGGAACTGCGACTGAAAAAATTAAAGCGCTTGAAGCGGCGGGAATCAAAGTTTCTAGATCCCCTGCTGAAATTGGAAAAACTTTACAATCTATCTACAAAAACTAGTTGAAGGAGAATTTTATGGCTCTCGAACAAACCTTATCGATTATCAAACCAGATGGTGTACGTAAAAACCTCATTGGAGAATGTTTAAATCGTTTTGAAAAAGCCGGTTTAAAAATTGTCGCTGTGAAAATGATTCATCTTGATCGTCGAATTGCCGGTGGATTTTATGCGGTTCACAAAGAACGTCCTTTCTTCAATAGTCTTCTCGATTTTATGACCTCAGGTCCTTGCCTCGTTTCTGTTCTTCAAGGGGAAAATGCGATTGCTAAAAATCGTGAAATCATGGGAGCAACCGATCCCGCAAAGGCAGATGCTGGAACGATTCGACGCGATTTTGCTG
>CAZQOW010000136.1:0-6440 GCA_964595045.1 uncultured Pseudomonadota bacterium | reverse complement strand
ATTTGAGCTGATTTCGCTGAATGAAAGAAAAATTATAATTTTATGACTAAACAAAAAAATAAAACTCAAAGAGGTGTCATCGCAATCGATTCTCTCTCACGCTATATGCAAGAGGTTTCCAAATACCCGATACTGACTGACGAAGAGGAAAAAATGCTCGTTGAAAAAGTTCAAAAAGAGCATGACATCGAGGCGGCAAGAAAACTGGTCACCAGTCATCTCCGATTGGTAGTAAAAATTGCGATGGAATATCGAACTGCCTACCACAACCTGCTCGACCTTGTCCAAGAAGGGAATATCGGTCTTCTCCGGGCAGTTAAAAATTATGACCCGGCAAAAGGAGCTCGTTTAAGCTATTACGCTAGTTGGTGGATCCGTTCTTATATCTTGAAATATATTTTAGATAACTTTCGACTGATTAAAATCGGAACAACTCAAGCGCAGCGAAAACTTTTTTATAATCTGATGAAGGAAAAGGAAAAAATTGAACAGCTTGGTTATACCCCCGATGCCAAGATGATTGCGGAACGACTCGATGTCAAAGAATCGGAAGTAAACGAAATGGATCAACGGCTTTCCCATTCTGAGCTTTCAGCCGATGCGCCGGTCGGAGAAGAGTCGGGTGCGCATTATGTCGATTTTTTAAGAGATCCCTCAAAACCGGTTGATGAAAAAATTGTCGATCAGGAATTGAAAGATGTCTTGGATGACAAATTCAAAATCTTTGCAAAAACTTTAAACAGTCGAGAGTTAAAAATTTTCCAGGAAAGACTGATCGCAGAAATGCCAAAAACGTTGCAAGAAATTGCCGATGAATACAGCATCACACGGGAACGGGTCAGGCAAATCGAAGAGAGAATTAAAGAAAAACTAAAAAAATATTTCGACGAGAGCGGATTCAAGGTGGATGAGCATTGAAGTCCCCTGGCATGTTTTTAACTGTTTGATGTCAGGTCTCCCCCTTTTCCAAAGGGAGGGACTATCCTTGCAATGATCGATCAACCTAACATCTCCCACGATGGATAGAGACCTATACCTAGGAGAAGGGAGAAAAGATAAAAATGCATAAACCGTGGTTAAAAAAAATAATTCATGGATGGCTGATCGGCGTTATTATTCTCATGCCACTTCATTGGCTACAGATTCATTTTCAGATTGCTGATTATGCAAACCCAATTTTCCTAAAGATCGCTTGGTGGGCACCTCTTGTTTATGGGACCCTCTTCTTATTCATGATGCTCACTTTTCCGGTTCTCGAAGATCTTTTAACAGCCACTTTCACTTTTCAGACCAAAACGATCACCATTGAATTGTTAGCGATTCTTTTTGCTTTTATCGTTCCGATTGCGACACAAGATTACCCCTATTTTTCTGTCCTGATTTTAGCGATTTATGTATTGGCTCGTCTTGGTTTTTTTCATGCAAAATGGGATTGGCTATTTTTTATTATTGGGGCGTTGATCGGTCCCACTGTACAGATTCTACTGATTAGCGAAGATCTCTATCATTATAACAATCCCGACTTTGTCGGCATTCCTTATTGGTTGCCGGTTCATTGTGGAATTATCGCGATGTCAGGGAGGCGGTTTTCGCATTTGGTCGGGAAATAAATAGATCCATCTATAGGGGGGGGTGTATGCGGGTCGCCCTGGCTCTATCGCCAACATTTTTATAGGCGACCACATAAAGATCTGCCCCTACAGCCAGACTCCCGGAACCCTATTCTGACAATTGGGACATCTCGAATCTTTGATTCGATTCTGAAAAATCCTGTACCCTTTTCTCTCCACCAGAAGCGCTTTGCAGGATGAGCAGTAACTGTTCTCAAAATTCTGCAATTGCCCAGGAATATTTCCGGCATAAACAAAATTCAATCCCGCCTCTTTTCCAATCTCTGCGGCTCTGAGCAACGTTTTGGAAGAAGTGTTTTCCGGATCGGTCATTTTGTAATCTTTGTGAAAAGCGGTCACATGCCATGGAATATTAACCGAAATCGAGGCGATAAAATGTGCAATCTCTTTTAACTCTTCATCGGAGTCGTTAAATCCGGGAATAACAAGCGTCAGGAGTTCGAGCCAAAAATTCATTTGATAGAGATTTTGAATTGTTTCTAAAACCGGTTTTAGTTGCCCTCCCAATTGCCGGTAATTTTTTTCCTGAAAAGATTTTAGATCGACTTTATAAAAATCGACCCACGGTTTCAGATAATTCAAAACTTCAGGAGTTCCATTTCCATTGGAGATATAGGCACATCGCAAACCACTCTTTTTCGCCTCTTTAAAAACTTCTACAGCCCATTCGCTAGTAATCAGCGGTTCATTATAAGTGCTGGCAATAATGTTTGCATTTTCTGCTTCGGAAATTTTAACCAGCTGGGAAGCAGTAATATCCGTTGGATTTGCGGTAGAGTTTTCATCTCTCAAGGTTTGTGAGGTAAACCAATTTTGACAATAGGCGCAATGAAAGTCGCAACCAAGCATTCCGAAACTCAAGACTTTGGATCCGGGCAACACATGAAAAAAAGGTTTTTTCTCAATGGGATCAAGCTGAAGCGCACCAACATAATTGTGGGGAACATATAGTTTTCCCGAGCGATTGAATCGGACGCGACAGATTCCATCTTTTCCATCGCCGATCAGGCAACGGTGTCCACAGGCAAAACATCTAACCTTCTTTTCGGGGAGTTTTTGATAGAGTTCCCCTTCTGTAGTTCTCTGCTGGACCTCCCCTTTAAAATCAAGCATTGCTAGATTTTTAAATTTTCCATCCAGATTCGGCATAAATTAACCTCATCTACTAAAATGGAGACTCTTCAGTTCATTTGTCAAAGGGAAAGGAGAATATTTATTCTTTCTACCGTCAAAGAATGTGATAAATAGTAAAGAAATTTTAATCATCGGTTTGGGAAAATAGTAGGGGCGACTACATAGGGTCATCCCTACAGTAAATAGTTTCCAGGTAAGAATGACTGAGTAATCAAACAACATATGGATTCAAAATTTTGATCCTTTACTGCTATACACCACATTATGAAATACGAAGAAGAAGATGTAGTCACTGATGTTAAAAGAAAAATTTCTCATCTCTCAATTCAGGGGATGCATTGTGCCTCCTGCGTCTCCAAAATCGAGGATGCGGTACAAAAATTAAAAGGGGTGGAAGAGGCCAATGTAAACTTCAATACACGAGAAGCATCCATTCTTTTTTTTCCAGATCAGATCACTCTCGAAAAAATTATCTCCACAATTCGATCGCTGGGATATCAAGCGAATCTCATTCAGAGCGAAGAAGAATGGATCGAAACAGAACAAAAGCATTTTCAAGTCGAGCAAAAGACTCTCGCTCGACAACTTTCGCTAGCCACTTTTTTTACCGTTTTGATTGTTATTTTATCCATGCCCGACTTTTTTTCATTTATCTTAAAAATTCCTGAAAAATATCGGAATCTTCTGCAGTTTGTTTTGGCAACCCCTCTCCAATTTTATGTCGGTCGGCGATTCTTAAACGGCTTGGCCCGATTCTTCTTCAAACTCCGCGCCGATATGGAAAGCCTCATCGGACTCGGAACGCTGACCGCCTATCTCTACAGCAGTGCGATAGTCTTTTTACCTTGGTGGACGAAAAGAGAATTCTTTAATTCCCATCTTTATTTCGAAACCCAAAGTGCCATTATCACCTTCATTCTTCTCGGATATTTTCTTGAATCAAAAGCTCGCAGAAAAACGAATGAAGCGTTACTCAAACTTGCATCGCTTCAGGTAAAAAAGGTCCATCTCCTCCGAAATCGAAAAGAGATCGATGTTGATCTTTTAAAAGTGGAAGTCGGCGATTTCATTGTCGTAAAACCAGGAGAAAGAATTCCGGTTGATGGAATCATTGATCACGGTTTCACCAATATCGATGAGTCGATGATGACTGGAGAACCTTTGCCTGTCGAAAAAATAAAAGGAAGCGCTGTTTTTGCCGGCACCCTAAATCAAAACGGTTTGATCGTGATCGAAACCAAAAAAACAGGAAACGAAACTACTCTTTCAAAGCTAGTTCATCTAGTTCGAGAGGCAATCGGAACAAAAGCTCCAATTGCAAAACTTGCCGATCAGGTGAGTGCCGTTTTTGTTCCAACGGTTCTGATTGTTGCTCTTCTAACTTTTGCTGGCTGGTTCTTTTGGGGAGGACGTGATCTCAACTCCGCTCTCCTGCATTTTATTTCAGTCCTAATCGTGGCCTGTCCTTGCGCCTTGGGACTTGCAACTCCGACCGCTCTCAGCGTCGGAATGGGCAAAGGGGCAAGCTCAGGAATTCTTTTCAAGTCTGGAGAGTCGCTTGAAAAACTGGCCACTATTCAAGCGTTTCTTTTCGATAAAACTGGCACTCTGACAGAAGGAAATCCCACTCTCATCCAGACAATTATTCCTCCTGATTCTCCGATCGACACATTTGCCGCTCTTCAAATCGCTTCTAGCATTGAAAAAGGATCTGAGCATCATCTCGCCTTGGCATTTCTGAAAGAAACCGAGGCAAAAAAGAAAACCCTTTTTTCGATCGACTCTTTCGAGGCAATCCCCGGAAAAGGGGTTCGCGCGATCCTTCAAAAAGAAGAATATCTTTTAGGAGGAGAAAATTTTTTGAAAGAAAATTTAGTCGTGATTTCCCCTTTCTTTCAGTTTGAAATCAACGAACTAGAAAACATTGGAGCGACCATTGTTCTGCTTGCCTCTGAGCAGAAAGTCATTGCTCTCTTTGCCATTCAGGACCGGCTTCGCCCTGAAGCAGCTTCCACCATCCAATTTTTAAAAAACAGAAATTATCAAATTGGATTAATCACTGGAGATCGAATCGAAGTCGGAAAAAAAGTAGCGAACGAACTCGGAATTGATCGGATATTCGGAGAGATTCTTCCCACTGAAAAAGCAGAAACCGTCAAAAAATGGCAGAAAGAAATCGGTAAAGTAGCCATGGTCGGAGATGGAATCAACGACGCCCCTGCCCTCGCAGTTGCCGAAATTGGGATTGCTCTTGCCTCCGGAACTGACCTTGCGAGAGAAGCGGCGGATATCACCCTACTGAAAGGCTCGATTGGATTGATTCCGACAGCGATCGAACTTGCCGAAAAAACATTGCAAACGATTCGTCAAAATCTGTTCTTCTCGTTTTTTTACAACCTCCTGCTGATTCCGATCGCAGCCGGAGTTCTTGAACCTCTTTTGAAAATCCATTTTTCTCCGGTTTGGGGATCAATGGCAATGGCCGCTTCTTCGGTGACGGTGGTGGTGAATAGTTTGAGGATTAGAAAATCACCCTCTCCCCTTGACGGGGAGAGGGTGGCCGGAGGCCAAGTGAGGGGTGACGACGCATAGCAAGCAAGCTCCTTGCTAAACTCAAGAATCTCCCCTCACCCCCCTCTCCCCGTCAAGGGGAGAGGGGGAAAAAGACAAATCTCCCGAAACACCAATGGAACTTTCTCCGCAATATCCCAGGCAACCATTCCACGCTCCCCTTTTTCCTCCGCCACCCAATCCCCCGCTCTTCCATGAATCCAAACCCCTGCCAAAACCGCTTCACGGATCGGAATCTTCTGTGCCAGAAGTCCAGAAATAACTCCTGTTAAAACATCTCCCGCCCCAGCCGTTGCCATCCCTGGATTTCCTGTCGAGTTTACATACAGATCTCCTTCGGGGGTGATCACCCATGAACGATATCCTTTAAGAACAAGATACAGCTGATGTTTTCTAGCAAAGCGGATAGCCATTTCCTCGCGATTTTTGAACAATCGATTTTTCTCTTGATGAAGAAGACGAAAAAATTCTCCCGGATGCGGGGTTAAAACAAGATCGCCATGTTTTTTTGGAATAGATGTTCTGGAAAGTGACAAACAGTTTAAAGCATCGGCATCTAAAACCAGAGGGGTTTTTATTTTGTGGATTAGCTCTTGAACGATTTTTTGAAGATCTTCTGTGATCCCCATCCCTGGGCCACAAGCGACAACCGATTTTTTTTTAGTGAGTTTTAATAGGCTAGATAAAGAATCAAAACTAAAAAAATCTCCATCCTCCTTTTGAGGTTCAAACATCAATTCAGAAAATTTTGGATCAATTTTTTGATACGCAGAATCTGGTAAAGCGAGAGTAGAAAGCCCTGCGCCAGAACGGAGGACGGCACGAGCGGTCATCAAAGCAGCACCAATTTTTCTTTTGGAGCCGGCAATGGTCAAAACATGACCATAATCATTTTTATGACTTATCTTTTTTCGAGGCTTAAAAAATTTTTCAAAAAGGTCGGGAGTAATGAGAAATGCTCTGGAAAGTTGGGGTGCACGGCCGTGCGCCCCAACAAAATGAGGCGGAATTAAATCCTCCGGAATCCCGATCTTTACTACTTTTAACTCACCCACTCGATCAATTGCAGGCCCTAAAACTAATCCCCTTTTTGGAAGATGAAAT
>CAZQOW010000135.1:1840-6453 GCA_964595045.1 uncultured Pseudomonadota bacterium | reverse complement strand
TTCACTCGACCGCTAAAGATGCCGATGCACTCAGCTATTTGACCCATGCCAGACACCTGCTCCGTCACTCTCCCAGAACTAGTATCGAAGATAGCTGTCTCGCTCGTTGTCTGCTGGAATTAGCGCTTTTACAGGAAGACCGGGGAGATATTCCGGGAGCGATGAGTAGTTTGAGCGAGGCGGAAAAAATCGCCAATGCCGGCCTGCTTCCTTATATCCAAGAAGCAAAAAAAGAGATCGGGGGTGAGAATATCACCGAATCCCCTTCGACCCCGGAAGAAAAAGGTTCGGGGGATACGAAAACAACGGTTCGGCCAGCTCTTCCATCCTTCCTTTCAAATTCTTCATGGCAATACGTTTTGACGTTGAATCAGCAACTGACCAAAGAAAAAGATTTTCATTCGTTTATCCAAACCGTTGTTGGTTATGTGGTGGAGCTATCTAAAGCTGAATTCGGAATTATTTTTCTTCTAGACGATGAAAAAAAATTCGTTTTAAAAGCTGTGCAGAATATTGAAACGGAAAAAGTTGAAAGTCAGGTGAGTCATACCATCCTTGAAAGAACCTTAAAGCTCGACAAACCTCTCCTCATTGGTGATGCGCAGATCGATCCTTCTTTGAAAGAGCAGGAGTCGGTTATCAACGCAAGAATCCGATCGGTTCTCTGTTTACCGATTCATGTCGAGGATAAAATGGTTGGCTGTTTGTATCTTTCCCATAGTTCGCACAGTGCTGCTTTTCAAACGATTGATTTGTCTTTAATGCAGGCATTTGCTGATCAGGTCGGGATTGCAATGAGAATCGATGTTTCCTGGCGTCAAAAAAATTTTTTACCTCGAGAGAATGGGACAAGGGGAAAATGAGAGGTGAAAAAGAGAAGAAAGAAAAAAAGAATGGAGGAGATTGAGAAAATCTCCCAGCTCATTTTATTAAAGGAGGCGAGGATGTGGAATTCATTTCTTAAATTCTTTTTGTCCGTTTTTACTTTAATGGTATTTTTACATTCGTCCAAACTTTTTGCCCAATATGATTTTACGCCGATCAAGCCAGGGAGTTGTCAGTTTGGAAGAATAGCGACTTTTGATTATAGAAGTTATGAGTTGCCGACTAATCCCGTCTGTCCGCCGGATGAGTACGGTTATTGTAAAGCTTCAATGCCGGATAGAAATTATATCAACCAGCTGAATCATGTCCGTCATGTGGTTGCCAATGCCTATATCAATCAGATCGATTTTTGGGTGATGAATGCCGATCTGGAACTGTGGCGAGATTATTTAGAAATAAGAGAAGATAAGCCGGGTGGAATCTATGATCGTGTCACAGGAAATTATAAGGGACGTCTAATGGTTCTTCCTTTAACTCAATCTCAATCATTTCAAAGTCTTCCTCCAAAAATGACCTTTTACACTAATGAAACCAAGACGGCGACAGGATTTTATATAGATACAGTGAGTGTCTGCAGCACGCTCGAAAAAATGGATGAGAATATCGCCACGATGAAACCGATGGAATTATATGAAGGGATTTTACTAGAAAGTTCTGATGTTGTTTTTCTAAAAATCCCCCGAAATCCTCCTTGGCCGGAAGATAAAAACAAACCGGAAAAACCTCTTCATTATACGGTCACATTACAATCCGATAGAACCACTGACATCGATCTCTTTCTCAAATGCGGAAAAAAGCCTACCGCTGCCGATTATACCCGTCGTTCGATCAGTTTTACGGGACAAGAGTTTATTCATATCGATCCCTCTATTTGTGATGCGCAGTCGGAGAGAGGTGATAAAGATCTCTATGTTGCGGTTCATTCATTTAAGGGAGAAACCTCCTTCAGGCTTGTCTGGTCTTTTCATTTGGAAAGTTCGCACAAAACGATTCATGCCGGATTCAGGAATTTTCCAGGAGATATCGCTCCGGCGCGTGATTATGATTATCATCATGCCGGAATCACCGCCCAAATAGCGGCTCGCCGTTTTTATGGAGCCACTGAAGGGGGAGTTAATATCGGGGATATCCACATCTATCGGGAGGGGGGGTGTACAGGTCCGCAAGCTTGCGGAGGACATACCTGCAATATCTGTTTTGATAGTCAAAATGGTTTTCTTACCAGTAACATGATTTATGTAGACCCGACGATTGTTACCCCCTCGATTCTAACGCATGAAATGGGCCATTATTATTTTTTACTAATGGATGAATATAGAGGGATTCCAACCAGTGATGCGCAATGTGGACATTCGATTATGGCATTGACTGCCTCTGATCCTGGGATCACCAACAATTTTTGTTCAGATTTTGATCATAAATATGATGCAAATCCTACGATGCCGTTAAGTTTTGTTCCATCTGCCTGGAGCGAGATTATTCGAAGAGGAATTTTACCTTACGGACCTGAATCGCCAACTCCCGATAATAATAGTTATGAATCCTTTTCATTTAAAGAGACGAGTGAAATTTGGCCTTCAAAGGTTTCGATTCCGGTTGGAAACTTGATTTGGCATTGATGTGGATAAAAATAAATTTTTTCTCTGTTTGATGAAAGATAATATCAGAAGAGAAAGAAGGAAAAATAAAGAAGAGAAAGTAGAAGAATGTGTGGAGAAGATGAGAGAACATCCTCCTCCGGTGGCTGCTGAACCGCCGAAGAGATCGATTTTGACCACCTGTCCATTGGCTTTTGGAGTATAAATCTCATTCACCCCATTTCCATCGCTATCGGCGAGATTCAAATCAGATCCGATCGCATCTCTCAATGAATCTCCGACAATGATCATGACTTGGGCTCCACTGGAAAGATTGATCGCGGCGGGGAGTGAGGCCGAGCCAAAGATAATGTAAACCGCTCCTCTCCCATTCGCATATTCTGGAGCACCGATGATCAGATCTGCAATTCCGTCTCCAGTGACATCCCCGATCAGGCTCATTCGTCCGAATCCATCCGTAGTAGATGCTCCAGTCAGCGTGACACTCGCCTGAGCGGTAGTAAGAGTGCTTCCATTCGTCTGTAAGCCATAGTAGAGATAGGCAACTCCTGAATTTGAAACCAAAACAAGATCACTATTTCCATCGGCATTCACATCTCCAAAAGCAGCAGAGTCATAAAGAACAGCCGTGGCGTCCGCTTCCGCAGAAAGGTGGCTCTCCGCTGTTTCAGAGATAGATTTATTTTTAGAAGTAGGCTGGCTTTCGGCAGAAGGAATAGTCTCAGGTGAATGAAGCGGAAGAAAAATCGAGAAGGATGGAGTCACTCCTGCAATTCCATCGACGCCGCGAATTGCCAAATTGATTTCACCACTGAATCCAGTGTCGCTGCCAATCATCGATCCTTCGGAAATTTCCGAAGAGGAGGGGATCGCCGGCTGAAATTGAAGATTGGCGTTGAGGGCGGGATTATTCGGCCCGAGTAAAATATCGCTCGGAAGAGTCGTCAAATAATGAGCATTCAAGATGGAGGTAATCGGATAAGTGGAGCTTCCCAAAATAGTCGCCGTAAGAATGTAATCGGAGTTGTAGATATAAATAATTCCGTTGCTTCCAGCAGAGGGGGCACCGACCAAAATTTCGTCTTTTCCATCTCCATCGACATCACCGGCAGACAAATATTTTCCAAACTGATTGTTTGTCTCGGCTCCAAAAGCGGTGACAAAAGAAAACGGATTAGAAGTTGATAAATCGATCATTCCTGAAAGCTGATTGACCGGAAGAAGAAAGAAGAAGACTTCTCCGGTCTGATTGTTGACGGATGGGGTTCCGATGACCAGATAATTGTCTCGGGTAATCGTGAATGTGTAATGGCTGTAGTTGGGAGGAAGCAAAATGACTGCATTTCCAATCGTCAAGCTGACAGTTGTTTGTCCCTGTGAATTTACCGTCGGATTTTCGACGACCGAATACCCGTTGAGAACACCGACTTGATCGACTTGTAGGATAGTTTGTGAAACGTTATTGGTTGAGAGAACGCTGATCTGTACGGTACTGGTGGAATGAACCGTCTCGGTAAGATTGCTGGCTGTCAGGGTAATCTGTACCGTTTGTGCATTTATTGGAGCGTTATAAGTCGGAGTGGCGGTATCAGCATTGCTCAAACTTCCCGCCTGGCTGATTCCTCCGGATCCGCTGGTGGCAGTGATTTCCCAACTATATTTCAGATTGGTTCCAGAGGTGTCTGGAACTCCATTCAAGGTTGATTGGGTTCCGTTTAAACCGGTCGATCGACTGGTTACGATTGTCTGATTTGCACCCGCATTGGCGACGACAGTAACCCCCGAAGTAAACGTCCAATTTGTATTATTACCCGCGTCAACACAACCGGTCGTGCAGGCGAGGGCTGTGCTATTGAGATTGTTGTTATCTTTCACATCAAGATATTCCAACGTTCGAGTTCCTTGAGGATTGAGACTCGTTTGAGTTCCGCTGCTATTACTTCGAAGCGATAAGAGATTCCCGCTAGTTCCGGTCAGAGTTAATACGCCTGCCATAAGGTTTGTTGTGCTAGCGGGAAGAGTTAAGGTGTCGGCTGTGGTGACGTTTTTGGTTAAGTTGTTGAAAGTAGTTGCTCCTAAGATTGTTTGATTCGTTCCATTCAAAAGAACAGTTCCTGAATTATGCGTAAA
>CAZQOW010000135.1:0-1740 GCA_964595045.1 uncultured Pseudomonadota bacterium | reverse complement strand
CATCAAATTGAGCGACATCCGAAGAGGAAGGAACTGTATCTCCGCTCCAATTTGCCGCGGTCGACCAGTTGTTATCGACCCCTCCACCATCCCAAATTCGAACGAAAGCACCGAAGGTCCAATGAGTGTTATTTCCGGAATTGGCACAGCTGGCACACGAGATCGCCGTCGAATTGATATTGTTATTGTCTTGAACATTTAAGAATTGAGCAGTTCGCGATCCTTGAGGATCCATTCTGGCTTGAACTCCTGGCGTGCTACTTACTAACAAGAGAAGATTTCCAGGTGCTCCGGTAAAAGTTAAAGTTCCAGAAATTATATTAGTGGTACTAGATGGAAGAATGAGCGTTTGTGCGACTGTGGTGCTCTTCGTTAAATTATTGAAAGTAGTCGCTCCTAAAATCGTTTGATTAGTTCCATCTAACGTGACGGTTCCTGAGTTGGCGTTAAAAGTTCCTCCACCGGAATGATCAAAGTTTCCGGAGACGGTCATTGTTCCTGAAGTCGAAGTAAAAGTTCCTGAACTTAAGGTAAAGTTTCCGTTTACATCTATCATAGCAGAGCCGCCGTTAAAGGTTGCCCCGCTTGTAACTAAAGTGGCGGTGGTTAGACTCGTTGTATTCTGAGTGAAAGTTCCACTACTTAAAGTAGTCGCTGTAGTGACCGAAATATTCGTTCCGGTTCCACCGTTGAAAGTTCCTCCACTGACTGTTAAAGCGTTCGTGGTTAGGCTCGAGTTATTTTGGGTGAAGGTTCCTGAACTTACTGTGGTAGCTCCAGTGACCGAAATGCTTCCTCCTCCTGCGGTCATGGTTCCCCCGTTCACCGTTAAAGCACCCGCTGAAGTGGTCAATGAGCCAGGAGAGAAAGTTCCTAAAGTAACACTCAAGGTTCCAGCAACGTTTAGGTTGTTTGTCACTAAAGAAACAATTCCTGCTGATTTATTTATGATGAGGTGATTGAAGGTTTGAGCTGCTCCGGTTCCACCGGTCGTTAAGCTTTGAGCCCCTGTTCCGTTAAAGGTGACGGTTCCTGAGTTGTGAGTGAAGGTTCCTCCGGAGTTTGTCCAATCTCCCGTTAATGAGAGGGTTCCAGAGGTTGAGGTAAAAGTTCCTCCAAATAAACTATAATTTCCGGAGATCGTGATGCTCTGTGATCCTCCAGTAAAGGTTCCGGTTGTTTGATTAAACCCTGAAGCTCCTAGGGTGATGGTATTGCTTTGAGTGATCACTCCGCTGTAGCCGGTAGCGATATTGATTCCTGCCACATTAATCGCTGTATCGATCGTCACGTTTTTTACAGAAGTACCGTTGAATGTTGCAATGTCAGAAGTACCGGGAACGGTGTCATTTGTCCAGTTGGCTGCGGTCGACCAGTTGTTATCTCCTCCTCCTCCATCCCAAGTGACGGTCGAAGTGGCAAAGCTCCAGTTGGTATTATTTCCTCCATTTGTACAACCACTGCAGGAAATCGCCGTCACGTTCGAGTTGTTATTGTCGATCACTGTAAGATACTGAACAGTTCTCGATCCTTGAGGATCAATCGATGCCTGAACACCCGGGCTACTACTTGCAAGCGAAAGATGAGCATTTGAAACACCCGATAAGGATAAATTTCCGAGCATGGTGTTAGTAGTGCTTGCTGGAAAAGTAAGGATGGCAGCGGATGAAACAGTTTTTGTTAAATTATTAAAGGTGCTACTTCCCAAAATAGTTTGATCGGTTCCATTTAAATTCACCG
>CAZQOW010000134.1:0-6529 GCA_964595045.1 uncultured Pseudomonadota bacterium | reverse complement strand
ATTTATCAAGGAGTTCCGCATCTCTTGCTTCCCGTCGTGACTGATCCGAAAAAAGCGGCATTGGCACTTCGTTGGGCGGTGGCTGAAATGGAGAGACGTTACAAATTGATGTCTCATGCCCAAACGAGAAATTTGGCCGGTTATAATAAAAAGATTGAAAAAGGACTTTTGAAAGATCAACAGGTTCCGCAACCGGATCATCTGGAAGCTCCTGCGTTGAAGCATGATCAAAAGCTTCCGTTTATCGTGATCATCATCGACGAGTTGGCTGACTTGATGATCGTCGCAGGTCGCGAGGTGGAAGAGGCGATCACTCGATTGGCGCAAATGGCGCGAGCAGCCGGAATTCATCTGGTTCTTGCCACTCAACGTCCTTCAGTCGATGTAATCACCGGAATCATCAAGGCGAATTTTCCTGCCCGTATCTCTTTCAAAGTCTCGTCAGCCCATGATTCCCGAACGATTATTGATGGGCGAGGGGCTGAAACCTTGCTCGGCTCGGGAGATATGCTGTTTCTTCCACCCGGAATTGCGAAGCTCTCGCGATTGCATGGCGCCTATGTCTCCGATGCAGAGGTGACGAGAGTCGTTGATCATCTGAAAAAACAAGCTAAACCGGTCTACGATGAATCGATTCTGGAGTATAAAGAGACGAAAGAAGAGTTTCCTCTGGAGGATATGGATGATGAGCTCTATGATCAAGCGGTGGCGCTTGTGACTGAAACTCGCCAAGCTTCTATCTCAATGGTTCAAAGACGTCTTCGAATCGGTTATAACCGTGCGGCACGAATGATTGAGAGGATGGAAGCTGAGGGAATTGTCGGTCCTGCCGATGGAGCAAAAGGGAGAGAGGTTCTGGTTTCGAGTATGGTTGAAAATTCTTAGAAATAATTAAGATGACTTTTTAGATAGAATTTCTTTCAAAAGATCGATGAAAAAATGCTGGTTTTTGTTTAATTTTGTTGTAGCACGCCAGATCATTCCTAACTTCTCATCCATAAAATTAATTCTCAATTTTAAAAGGAGATCTCTATGTTGGAAAATAAAGAAGGAAAAGAAATTCCCAAAGTATGTTTTAAAGTAAGAAAAGATAATCAATGGAAAGAGCTAACTACAGATGAACTTTTCAAAGGAAAAAAAGTTATCGTCTTTTCTCTACCAGGAGCATTCACTCCTACCTGTTCTTCTTCTCATCTTCCTCGGTATAATGAATTATTTGAAACCTTTAAAAAAAATGGGATTGATCAGATTCTCTGTGTCTCGGTGAATGACACGTTTGTGATGAATGAATGGGGAAGAGAATTGAATGCAGAAAAGTTGATTTTAATTCCCGATGGAAATGGCGAATTCACTGAAAAGATGGGAATGTTAGTAGATAAATCTGATTTAGGGTTTGGAAAAAGATCCTGGAGATATTCGATGTATGTGGAAAATGGGATGATTAAAAAAATGTTTATTGAACCTGAAAAACCAGGAGATCCTTTTGAAGTTTCCGATGCCGATACCATGCTAAGCTACTTAGCTCCCAAAGCAGAAAAACCAAAAAGAATTACCTTGTTTACCAAAATCGGATGTCCTTACTGCGCAAAAGCAAAAGAAATGCTTCAAAGCCATGATTTGAGTTATGAGGAAATCCCGTTAGGTAAAGAGATCACTTTAAAATCACTCTTTGCCGTTTCAGGAAAAACTTCTACTCCACAGGTTTTTATCGATGGAAAATTGATCGGTGGTTCGGAAGATTTAGAAAAATATCTGAATTCTCATTCGTGAAAAAGGATGACCATGAAATGTTATGATGTGGTGATTTTAGGGGCTGGTACGGCGGGATTATCTGCGAGAAAAGAGATCGCCTCTTCGACTCAGAACTATTTAGTCGTCGATCCAGGTCCTCTCGGAACGACCTGTGCCCGAGTTGGTTGTATGCCTTCGAAGGTTTTGATTGAGGTCGCCAATAGTTTTGCCAGAAGACTTCAGTTTGAACAAATCGGAATTCATGGAAGCGAAAAACTTCATGTCAATTTCTCAGAGGTGATGATTCATGTAAGAAAGTTAAGAGATCGTTTTGTAAAAGCGGTTCTTCATGATTTTGAAAGTTGGCAATCGACTCATTTTATTCAAAAACGGGCAACCTTTGTTGATCCTCATACTCTTGATTTGGAAGGTGAGAGAATCCAAGCAAAAAAAATTATTATTGCTACCGGTTCAAGCCCAATCATTCCAGAGCCTTGGAAAAAATATTCCTCCTACTTTATCGATACGAATCAATTCTTTGAGCTTGAATCGATTCCCAAAGAGATTGGATTGATCGGCTTAGGGGTCATCGGCATTGAATTAGGACAGGCACTGAGCAGGTTAGGAGTTTCTGTCATTGGACTCGATCAAAAAAAATCGCTCGGTGGTTTAACGGATCCGCTTCTGATTGATTATGTGATTAAAACTTTTAACGAAGAGTTTCCGCTTTATTTTGATCCTGTTGAAATTGTGGGTGAAGGAAAAGAAGGTCTACAAATAAGGTCTGGAAATCATCAGTGGGAATTTAAAAAAATATTTCTGACGATGGGACGCAAACCAAATTTGTCAGGTTTAAATTTAGAAAATATTGGAGTGGAATTCGACGATAGAAAAATCCCTTTATTTGATTCAAGCACTTATCAAATAAAAAATATGCCAATTTATCTGGTGGGAGATGCCAACGCGGAAAGAGCGATTCTTCATGAAGCAGCCGATGAAGGACGAATCGCCGGTTATAACAGTCTGCGGGAGAGTTCCCAATGTTTCGTCCGAAGAACTGCTCTGGGAATTGTTTTTACGGATCCAAATATTGGAACGATCGGTAAAACTTATCAAAAATTGAAAGAAGAAAAAGCCCAATTTGTTATCGGTGAAGCGAGTTATGAAGGGCAAGGAAGAGCGATCGTAAAGTTAAAAGAAAAAGGATTGGTTCGACTTTATGCGCATGAAAAGTCAGGAAAGCTTTTAGGAGCGGAGCTTTTTGCTCCTGAAGGAGAGCATTTAGCTCATCTACTCGCTTGGGTCATTGCCTTAGATTTGAATGTTTTTGAAATCTTAACTTTGCCTTTTTATCATCCAGTTTTGGAAGAAGGATTGAGAACCGCTTTAAGAGATGTGGCTAAGAAAATTCAAAGAGAAGAAATGCCGTTAGAAGTTCTTCGTTGCCAAGATCCACCCGCTGGAACAGCATCGGTAGAATAATTTATTATATTTTTCATTTGCTTTCTTCGGCTTACCAGTAAATAAATGTTCTATGGATGAATCTCTCAAAACAAAGATCAATCGTATTTTGCTCGGTTTGGTTGTTTTAGATATTATTCTTTTCAGCTTCTGCTTTTTTTTCCCAAATCTTTGGTTCAAAATTTTTCATGGGCTCCCTTATACCGATCCTGCGGGGCTTCTCCGAAGAACTGGTGGGGTTTGGGTCGCTTTCACACTTCTTCAGTTGATTGCCCTATTTCGATGGCAGAAACAACCGTATTGGCTGGTGCTGATTGCCGGGGTTCGGTTGACTGAACTGTTTTCCGACTGGATTTATTTGGGGGTCGCTGAAAGAATGACCTGGTTTGGGGATTTGGGTCTGTTTATTGCTCCCCCTGCGAACGCAATCATCGGATGGTTTTTGATTCGAAGTTATCTTCAGATTCAGTCAAAAAAATAGTCGATTGCCGAGCTAGATTTTTCTCCCCTGTTTGATTGAAATTGATTAAACTGCTTTTTCAAGTTTTCAAAATTTATTCATCTGTTTTTAAAATAAGGAGATAAAAAGTATGACGTTTAACAAATCATTTCGGAAGGTTGTTTTTTTAGCGGTTGTTCTCTTTTCAGGATCAGTTTTCCTTTCTCAATCGATTTATGCAGCAGATTCTGCCACCGCGGTTGCTTCTGGAAAATATACCAATAAAGAAAAAGGTTTTTCAATCACCTTTCCAAAAAACTGGGAAACAAAAGAGGGAATTGCCGGAGCAGTCGTCGCCTCTCTCAGCCCTCGTGAAAGTGACAGCGACAATTTTCGGGAAAACGTGAATATTGTCATCGAAGATTTGCCAAAAGATCTGACTTCAGAAGAATATTATCAGGCAGGAATTGTCAATTTGAGAAAAGTTCCTGATTTTAAAGAAGAACAAAAAGGGAAAATGACGATCGATGGAAAAGAAGCGGTTTGGTTGATTGCTTCCCATAAATCGAGCAATGTTTCGGCAAAAATGATCCAATACTATGTCGTCAAAGGAAAAAGAGCCTATGTGATTACCGGCACTGCTTTGGCCGATACTTTTGGAAAGTACAAACCTCAATTCGATCAGGTCGCCCAAAGTTTTAAAACCGAATAATGATTATTAGAATTCTGGGCGAAGGCTAAAGATTAATCCATCTCATTCAAAATTCTCATTTAAATCTTAGCTTTAGGTTGATTTTTTTTGATATTGAAAGGAAGTTTATGTTTTATAAATCCATTTTTCTTTTTTTTACATTTTTAATGATTTCCTCTCTGAGTTTTGCCCAGGGAAAACCTGCTGATCTCGTCGCCGGAAAAGCAAAGTTTGACCAGATTTGTGCAACCTGTCATGGGGCAACCGGAAAAGGAGATGGAGCTGCAGCCGCTGCTCTCAACCCAAAGCCGAGAAATTTTCAGGATGTTGCCTATATGAGTAAACGAACCGATGATCAACTTCGCAAAGTCATCCAAGAAGGGGGAGCGGCAAATGGAATGTCGGCAGTCATGCCTTCCTGGAAAGCGGTTTTGAATGAACAAGATATTACAAATATCATTGGTTATATCCGTCAGCTTGGGAAAAATCCTTCAAAATAAAGATGTAACTTAATGAGGGGGGATTTATGAAATCGAATAAGATATTACCCAGATCGATTCAGTTTTTATTTTTATTAGTTTTTTTCTCCTGTTCTGTAATCGCTGTTGAAAAAGCCCAAGTGGCCTCGGTTGTGGGGAATCAGTTTGTCGACAAAGAAAAAGGTTTTTCGATTACTTTTCCAAAAATCTGGAATATCAAGGAAAACGTGAAAGGGGCTGCCGTCATGGGTTTTAGCCCGAAAGAAAGTGAAAGTGATACTTTTTTGGAAAATGTGAATGTCGTCGCTAGCCAGGCAAATCTCGATGGGTACGATGCCCAAAAATATTTTCAGGTCAATTATGGGCCTCTGGCGGAGCTTGAAGGGTTTAAAGAATTGGAGCGGGGTGAGACATCCATTGAAGGGAAAAAAGCAATTTGGGTTATTTTTACTCATCACACAAGTTCTCTCGACGCAAAAGCGGTGCAGTATTATCTGGTGAGGGGTACGCGAGGATATGTCATTACCGGAACCGCATTATCGACTAGTTTTGACAAATATAAACCTCAGTTTGAACAGATCGCCCGTAGTTTTAGGGGGCTATGAAGAAGGCTTCATTAATTCAGCTATAATAATCACAAAAATCATTGTGTTAAAATATCACTCTCCGCATATTTTTTGATTTCCCGATTAAGTGTTTAAAAGAGGGAGATTTTTCCCTGTCTACCCAAGCCACGGCTTATGCAGGAATAACAGCTTTTAGATGATTTCTTGGTTGCTCTAACAATAACAAATCAAATAAGAGGTTTTGATGCTGAAATTTTACTATTATTCCAAATGTGATACCTGTCGTCGAGCCAAGAAGTGGCTCGAGTCAAAAAATAAAAAATTCGACGCGATCGATATTACACTTCATCCTCCCGGTTTTTCCGATTTGAAAAGCTTTCTTCAAAAAGGGGATCTTCCGTTAAAGAATCTTTTGAACAGAAGTGGCATTCAATATCGAGAGTTGAATATGAAGGAAAAAGTGAAAAATCTTTCAGAAGACCAGATTCTCAAAATGCTCGCGGCTGAGGGGAGATTGATTAAACGTCCGATCCTCACGGATGGAAAAAAAGTGACGGTCGGTTTTGATGAAAAAATATTTGAAGAGTTTTGGGGATAAAAAATTAGCTGAATTTTTTTGCAAAAAGATTGGGAATATCAACTTCAATACTGGCGTAAACAGTCGGTGAAAATTCTTTAAGCGATGATTCTTTGCTTCTCCCATCCAGCGCCTTTTCAAATGGAGATTGAATCGAAGTATTCGACCCTTTTTTTGAATCAGGAGAAGTTAAGTTTAATGAGTTTTGTTGGTATGATTGTATTTTCATAAAATTAAATCCCTATCATTTTCTGTTTTTTTGATTTTACTTCCTTGATCACTCTTCCGAGTGACAAGTTGTTCGCTCTCCAAACCTTGTAATCTGCCTCATCCAAAAAATAGACATGCACTTTTAGATGTTGATCGGCAAACCTTTGCAAATCTCCCATCACAAAAACAGCAGTGAGTCCTTCAGGAATTTTTTTCTTTAATTGCATCTCCTCAAAAAAAGCATAATTCGTATAAAGAATATTTTTCAGAACGACTGTTAAATGAATTGATTCGGGAGTATCTCCAAACTGATTCACATACTGATTTCCCCTCACCTGAAGTTCTTCCAGAACGGCAACTCCGTTGACAATCTCC
>CAZQOW010000133.1:0-6536 GCA_964595045.1 uncultured Pseudomonadota bacterium | reverse complement strand
ATTCATTATTATACGAGTCACTTATGAAAAAGAATAATTTTTTTTGTTTTTTTCTGATCTTAGTGACCTTTTTTTCCTACTCTCTTCATTCCCAGGAAGAATCGAGAAAAAATCCTTTTTCAGTGGAGTGGGATGATTCCGTTCAGTCGTTAAAAAGAGGGGAAAAGTACGAATTAAAAATCCGGTTTCATGTTCCAAACGGTTTTTTTCTTTATCATGATAAAACGACGATCGATCTGACTCAGCTTGCTGGTCTCGTTCAACTTCAGAAAAAATCTCCCAAGCCTGAAAAAAGATTTGATCCTTTTTTCAAAAAAGAGACTGAAGTTTATTTTCATGACTTTGAGATCAGTTATCTCTTCAAAATCCCATCGAATCTCGATCTAGGAAGACAGACGCTGGAAGGGGAAATTCGATATCAGGGTTGCTCGAATGATTTTTGCTACAGCCCCCAAAAAATGAATTTGATGATCCCGATTGAGATTGTAGCGGTTGCGAAAACTCCGGAATCAGTTCCGATAAAACCGACAGCAGACTCTCCATCCCTTCAGAAAGAAAATCCTGTATTAATTTCATCCATCCCAGTTAGCGTAAAAAAAAACAGTAGTATTTGGTCGGTGTTAAGAGAAGGAAAGCTGGAACAGTTGGGAGAACTTAATCGTTTTTTACTCGCTTTCATTGTTTTTTTGGCCGGGCTTTTGACCGATCTTACTCCCTGTGTTCTTCCGATTATCCCGCTGACTTTAGCAGTGGTTGGAATTCAAAAACAACGTTCTTTTTTGAAAAATTTCAGCTTGTCTTTGTCTTTGGTAGTCGGAATTTCTATAACATATGCTTGCTTGGGGCTTCTCTCCTCTCTGCTAGGTCTTCGGTTGGGCTTTCTTTTTCAGAGCCGTTATTTTTTGGGGTTTTTAATTCTGTTTTATTTATTGATGGGTTTGGGACTTGTGGGAATTATCCGGTTCCAACTTCCATTATCCGTCAGAAACTTTTTTGGAAAAATTGGCGGAAGTGGTTATGTCGGCTCATTCTTAGCCGGTTTGACGCTCGGTTTTATTGCTTCTCCCTGTGTCGGTCCGCTCATGGGGCCACTGCTTCTTTTGGTTGCCCAAGGACAAAGTCTTTGGTGGGGCGCAGTTTTACTTTTTATTTACGGTTTAGGGATGGGGATGGTTTTTCTGATCGGTGGAACTTTTTATTCGAGTTTCGGTTCGAAGATTCGCGGAGGAAATTACACCAAAATTATCCAGAAAATTTTAGCTGTTTTTATTTTGTTACCTGCGATTTATTATAGTTCGATTTTATATTCGCAATTCAGAGGAACTTCCAATTTGAAAGGTTGGAAACATTCTCTTTCCGAAGGTTTTGAAATCGCCAAAAAAGAGAATAAACCGATTCTGATCGATTTTTATGCAGATTGGTGTTTGCCTTGTCTCGAAATTGATCGTAAAACATTTCATCATCCAAAAGTAGAAGAAGAACTTCAAGACGTGGTCTCAATCAAAATTGATTGTACCCTCGAAAGTGATTTTTGTTCTGAAGCAGTCAATCGCTTTCAGGTGGTCGGTTGGCCGACCATTTTATTTTTGGATAAAAACCAGAATCTGCAGAAAGATCTTTCTGTAGTGGGCGGATTTGTTGGTCCTGAACGGATGCTGGAATTGTTGCAAACCCTGAAAAAAAGATAAACTGAGCTAAACTTCCATGGCGATTTCTACCGAAGATATCTTAAGCGAGATCAAACTTCCCGATTATAAAGGGCGCCATGTCTTTACGGCAAAATTACGTCTAGTAATTTTCGTTGTTTTCTGGGTGGTTTACGCAATCTATTTTGAGGGGAGTTGGCAGGCGTCGCTTTTTATTCCGATTGGAATTTCTCTCGCCTTTTTGGTGACCGGAATTTGCTACAACAATATTTTGAAGAGTCGCGCGATTGTTTGGTCTTTTCTGCTTGAGATGACCGCCGACCTTTTTTCAATCACGCTCATTGTCTACATGACCGGCTCTGAGAAAAGCCAGTTTTTCACCTTTTATATTCTTTATGTTTTGGCTGCTGGAACTTTTTATTCAAACCTCATCGGATTTGTTTCAGCTATTCTCTCTTTTCTTTATTTTGGTGGATTAGTGCTGCTGCTGCATTTGAATGTCATTGCACATTTTCACTATCCGGTTGAAAATCTGTTTATTTCAGAAAAAAGCTCCCTTTCATTTTTTCTGAATTTTTTTCTTTTGACGATTTTTCTCCCGATCATTGTTTACGGAACCAAGATTGCGAACTATTTTTCAAGAATTAAAGAGCGTGCATTAGAAGATCGAAATAATCAATTGGTAGCATTGAACCGGATATCCAGCACCATTAAAGGAATTCTCTCTACCGAAAAAGCGGTTCGAAAAGTTCTTTCCGGTGTCACCGCAGGGCTCGGCTATGACATCTGTTTTTTGGTGATTCCATCTAAAAAAGAAAATACGATTGCTTTTTATGCACCGAGAAAACATGAGGTGGCCCAGAAGATTGAAGAAATATTGGGAATGCCAATCTCTTCTCTCAAGCTTCCTTATATCGAAAACAATTTTGTCTACCAATCAATTAAAAGACACAAAATCATTTTTCAGGATGATCTGTATGAATTGGTGCGTGGAATTGAGCCGCCAATTACGCAACAAACTGCCTCGAGAATTCAAAAAGAGTTAGGATTTAAAAAATTTATTGTGACTCCGTTAGTCGCGGAGAGAAAAGTGGTGGGAGCGCTGATTGGTGCGACCCAGAACCGTGTGATTGATGAGCTCCGGATTGATGTGTTGGAAAATTTTTCGAATCAAGCCGCATTGGCTATTGAAAGTGCCCAGCTCTTTGAAGAGTTGAGACAGAAAAACATTGATCTCGAGCAGGCAAATAAAATCAAGGGGGAGTTTTTGGCGATTATGAGTCATGAACTCCGAACTCCTCTGACCGCTGTCATTGGGTTTTCCGAACTTTTACTTGAAGAGGTTATGGGAGAATTGAACAAGGAACAAAAAGAATATTTAAAAGAGGTGGTTCACAATAGTGAACATCTTCTTCATTTGATCAATTCAATTCTTGACCTTTCAAAAGTTGAGTCGGGAAGAATGGATCTGAATATCGAATCATTCGATTTAAAACAGGTAGTTGAAGATGTAAAAAGTAGCATGCAGCCGTTATTGAAAAAGAAATCACTCTTTCTCGAAGTAAATTTTGATTCTTCGTTTAGCTGGATCGAGGCCGATCAGCGAAAAATTCGGCAGATTTTGTTAAACCTGCTTTCCAACGGAATTAAGTTTACCTCTGAAGGGGGCAAACTGACGATCCAAGTGCATTACAGTAAAAATTTAAGTGAACTGCAGCAATATCCTGTGATTGATATCACTCCATTTGAGTTGGGTTATTATAAAATTTCTATTCAGGATACTGGAATAGGAATGCATGAAAAAGATCTAGAAAATATTTTTGATCCGTTTTCCCAAGTCGACTCTTCTTATACTCGTCGTTATCAGGGAACAGGCCTTGGTCTTACTCTCACTAAACAGTTTATTGAAATGCATCAAGGGATTATCTGGGTAGAAAGTGAATACAGCAAAGGTTCATGCTTTCATATTCTTCTTCCCGCTAAAAAGCCATTACCCGAAGAAGAAAGTGGAATGATTTGAGTATCAAAAGTTCTAATTATTTTTTGATCAAAAAATAAAAAACCACCACAACGATTGAAAACAAAAAGCGGTAAATGACGAAAACCCGATAGGTATATTTTTGCAAATAATTCAGCATGTATTTAATACTCAAAAGTCCGAAGAGAGCAGAAACTCCAATGCCAATTAGCGACTCCAAATTGAGCGCGCTATGAATGAAAGCCTTAGCTTTAAGGAGTGTTGCTCCCGCAATGATTGGAGTGGCAAGCAGAAATGAAAAGCGGGCAGCAGCGGTTCTGGTCAATCCCATTCCAAGGGCAGTCGTAATGGTAATTCCTGAGCGGGAAACACCGGGTATAATCGCTGCTGCTTGGGAAAGACCGATCAGAAAAGCATTGAAGAAACTTACCTGATGGAGATCTTTTTTCTTTTTCGATTTTTGATCAACGACTAAAAGTAAAATTCCCATCACACTCATCATTAAGGCGATCAAAAGGGGGGAACGAAATATTGTCTCTGCCTGTTTCTCAAACAAGTAACCAATCAGTGCTCCTGGAATTGAGGCGAAGATAAGATACCAAAAAAGTTTTTCATCAGAAGAGTAGTTTTCGCGTTTTTTCGGAATCGACGTAAAAGCCGCTTTCATAAGACGAGTCCAGTCTTTGTAAAAGTAAAGAATAATGGCAATCAACGTTCCAAAGTGAAGTGCCACGTCAAAGGTAAGGCCCGGATCTTCAAAATTAAAAAGCCAAGGGACAATCACCAAATGGGCAGAACTTGAAATCGGAAGAAATTCTCCTAATCCTTGTACAATGCCGAGTAAAATAGATTGCCAAAGTAACATGTGTTTCTCCTTTTACTTAATAAGCGAAATGCACTTCTCCTGAAGGGCAATCAGGAATTGTTTTACATGATTCTGGACAAATCTTTTCTGGGGGTGGAAGGTTTATGGGCTGACTTCGAAAACAGCTGGTTTGAGTGAGATAGGTGGTTTTTGTTTTTTCATCGATGGTTGTTGTCATTGGAGATGCTTGTCGACAAATCGCGGAATAATCAGTTCCCAAAAGGATTTTCTTTGAAAGATTTACTTTTGCGCATCCTACCCATGTGCCACAAAGATCGATTGGAAGACAGGTAATGGAATATGCATTTTGATTGGATTTGCTCCAGCTGTTTGAAACCAGAAAACAAACATTCAAGAAAATAGAAAGAGTGAAAATAATTTTTTTCATAATCCTGCATGGCTCGTTTTTAGAAACTCTAACACTTCTTTCCAATGTCCGTTTACTTTCACTTTTGGAAATATTTTTTTGATCTTTCCATCTTTCCCGATGATAAAAGTCGATCGGACAATCCCCATGAATTTTTTTCCGTACAAACTTTTTTCCTGATAAACGCCATAATTGTTTGCCACTTTTTTTTCGATATCCGAAAGAAGAACATGTTTTAATTTGTATTTGTCGATGAATTTTTGATGTTTGTCTGGATCATCAAAGCTGATTCCCAAAATCACCGCATTGACTTTTTCAAAATGTTCCAAATTGGATGAAAAGTCGCAAGCTTCTTGAGTACAGCCAGGGGTCATGTCTTTAGGGTAGAAATAAAGAATAACGTTTTTTTTAAGTCTGAACTCCGACAGCTTAAATGTTTTTCCGTCAGGATCTTTTAGGGTAAAGTTTGGAGCAACATCTCCTTCATTAATTTCTTTACTACTCATTAGCTTTTACCTTTGTGAAAGATTTGCAGAGAGAAGAATAGTTCTCTCTCTAACCATACGATAATTTTCAGCAATATTTTTTCCGATCTCAGTCTCTTGAAAATAAATCGGATTTTTCTTGAACGCTTCAGCAAAAACAATTTCTCCTTTTCTTAGGCTTCTTTCGTCCCCCAAGTTAAAAAGACAGGCCGCATAATTTGCCAAGACAAGATAGTGATGTGAATAGAGAAGGGCTTGCTCAAGTTTGGCAATTTGTTCACTTAAAAATTCTCTAGGAATTTTTTGTTGTTTTGCAGAATAACGTGATACTGAATCCGCCGCCCAATTGGCATAAGCGAGTGATAATAATTCAAGCAGAGTAATTTCACACCAGTCTTCCTGATTTTTTTCGCTTCTCGGAATTATTTTTCCATTTTGAAAGTCAACCGATAATACTTCTGAAGAGGTAGATTGAGCAAGCTTAACTGCTACTTCTACATGGCTGATCCATTTTCCTTCAGTATTTCGAAATACTTCGATGGGAAAAGTATTTAAACCGGCGAGTCTAGATAAGGTTAAAAATAGGTTTTCAAAATTAAAACAATCGACTTTTTTATAGTGGAAAGAACCTAGAGGAGTTCTCGGTAAATGGTCATTTTTTGAAAATTTCAATCCCCACCCATTTCGTGATGAGCAAAAGTAAAGTAGTTTTTTTAACATTTCTAAGTCATATACAGCAGTGCCCGTTTTTATCCCCTTATTTTCAAGCTCTTTTTTAAAACTATGAATTCGATCGAGTGACCATTTTAACAATTTATCATCATCGGTAATTCGTTTACCATCTTCAAAAAACGCTGGAAAAATTCCCCAGGGGAGGGAGGGAAAGTCTTGAAAATTATCTGGTAAAGAAGAACGAGTGAGCAATGGATGTGATTTTTTATTCAATTTATCTAAATAATTTTTTCCTCTTGAAAGTTCAGCTTCATAAGCTCTTTCATACCGGTCATGCTCAAGCTGAAGTGTGAAAAGCTCAGCACCATCATCAAAGTTGGTTCGTTCGGGTTTATTTCTAGAAAAGTTTAATTGCGTAATAGAGTTTTGAGCGATTCTTGCCAAACGACCTTCACTTTCTGCTTTTAAACAATAGTCTTTGGTTTCGGGATTTTTAATTATTTGGCAAGTTATTATATTCACG
>CAZQOW010000132.1:0-6586 GCA_964595045.1 uncultured Pseudomonadota bacterium | reverse complement strand
AGTGAACATATCGTGAAATATGTCGATATGCCGCTTCAGCATATCAATGATCGGGTGATGCGCTCAATGAAGCGAGGATCTCCTTCACGATATGTTCGGCAGGTTTTGGATAAATTAAAAACAGCGATTCCGGAAATCATCATTCGGACTACTTTTATTGTTGGATATCCAGGCGAGACCGAAGAAGAGTTTCAGGAGCTTTATGATTTTGTGAAAGATTATCAATTTGATCGCGTCGGTGTTTTTCAATATTCGATTGAAGAAGGAACGACTGCGGCTACACTTCCCGATCAGCTAGAACCCGAAATAAAAGAAGATCGCTTTCATCGCTTGATGACGCTTCAACAAAAAATTTCTTTGGAGAAAAACAGAGCTCTCGTAGGAAAAACTTTTCGTGCTCTCGTCGAAGGAAAATCAGGAGAAGAAGAAGGAATAGAGGCAAGGCTCTTTTCTCAAGCTCCGGAAATTGACGGAGTGACTTATCTTACGACAGAGGATGTTCCGTTGGGAGAATTCGTCGATGTGAAAATTGTTGAAGCAAAGGAATATGATTTGGTGGGAGAAGTTTGTTAGAAAGTTGGGCCACTCTTCACTGGAAGGGCGCACGGCCGTGCACACCTACATCAACTTTTTCATCTCTTGAATTGTCGCTGCATAATCTGAAGTACTAAAAATCCCACTCCCAATCACAAAAACATCGACCCCTTTTTGAGAAAGATCGGCAATATTTTCTTTTTTGATTCCCCCATCTATTTCGATCAGAAAATTGAGGTTTCTTTCTTCTCTGGTTTTTTTCAATTCAGAAACTTTTTTCGAAACCGCAGGAATAAAAGATTGCCCACCAAACCCGGGATTTACACTCATCAAAAGAACCATCTCCACATCTTCCAAAATCGAATCGATTAAATGAAGAGAGCTGTGCGGATTGACGACGACCGCAGGTTTTGCTCCCAGTTTTCGAATCTGCGCCAACGTTCGATGCAAATGATCACAAGCCTCAACATGTACAGAAACATAATTCGCTCCAGCTTGAACAAACTCCTCGAGATACGAATCAGCGTTTGAAATCATCAAATGAACATCGAGCGGAACGGTGGCAACTTTTTTTATTTTTTCAATGACCGGCGGACCAAAGGTAAGATTCGGAACAAAATGGCCATCCATAATATCGAGATGAATCCAATCAGCCCCCGCTTTTTCGACCTCTTGAATTTCATCGGCTAGTCTTGCAAAATCGGAGGATAAAAGAGAGGCGGAAATTTTTTTCATTCTAAAACCTTTCCTGGCTGTAAAGATCTTTCCCCTTGGGAAAGTTCATAAGCCTGCATTCGTTTTTTTCCTTCGAGTTGAACTTCTTTGAGAAGAAGGGTGCCGATTCCGCAGGCAACTTCGATTCCCTCTTTGCTGATTTGAAGAATAGTACCCGGTCTGTCAGACCTGTCGGACTTGTCTGACCAGTCTGACTTTTCGCACCCGTCATAAACTTTGAGTCTCTTTTTGTCAACGAAGGTGTACCCGATTGGCCATGGATTCATCGCATGAATTAGGCGATTAATTTTTTCAGCCGACAAACTCCAATCGATCTTTGCTTCCTCTTTTTTTAACAGAGGGGCATACGTCACCAAAGCTTCATCCTGTTCAATCGCCTTAATCGAATTCTGTTCTAAAGCTTGCAAAGTCTGAATTAGCAGCTCGCCTCCTAAATGGGCTAGCTTCGATTCAACCTCACCGGTTGTTTCAGTAGAAAGCAGCGGAATTTTAGATTGCCCGAGAATCGGACCAGCATCGAGTTTTTGAACTACTTTCATCACGGTTACACCAATCTCTTTGTCTCCATTCAAGATCGCGCTCACCACACAAGAAGCGCCGCGATATTTTGGAAGCAGCGAAAAATGAACATTCACACATCCCAAAGAAGGAAACTCAAGAATTTCATTCGGGATAATTCTTCCATAGGCTGCCACCACAATTGTTTGAGGCTGATAAGACTTTAATTGTTCTAGAAATAAAGGATCACGAAGTTGGGTCGGCTGTAAAACCTGTATCCCTTTCGACTCCGCATAAACTTTCACGGGTGGAGGAGTCAGCTTCTGACCACGTCCTGCCGGTTTATCTGGTTGGGTAATCACTGCGGGAATGAGATATCCTGCCTCAAGAAGAGCTCGCAGCACAATCACCGCCACTTCAGGAGATCCCATAAAAAGAAGCGGCGCACGACTCATCGAATCACCGGGGTGTCAGATTTTTTCAATTTCTTTTTATAAAAATCCTGTTTGAGACGGCTCAACTGATCAACAATGAGGATTCCATTCATATGATCCATTTCATGTTGAATGCAAACCGCCATTAGATCTTCGGCAGTTAATTTTTCTTTTTTTCCATTTCGATCTTGATACTCAATCTCAATTTTTTTTGCCCGCGTCATCGGAATAATTAGATCGGGGCAGGAGAGACAACCTTCTTCCCAAACCACTTCTCCCTCTTTTAATAGAATATTCGGGTTGGCGATCACCATCGGATTACGCTTGATGACTTCTCCTTCACTAATTCCGACATCCATCACGAAAAAACGTTTAAAAATTCCGACTTGAATGGCTGCCAAACCGACTCCGGGAGCGGCATACATCGTTTCGAACATCTGCTCAATTTCGGTCTGAAATTCAGCTCCAAAATCTTGCACAGGTTCGCATTGATTTCGAAGTCGTTTGTCAGGATATTTTAAGATTTCGAGTGTCATTTAAGTTCTGCCTATTAAATAATCGATTCATGATTCATATCAAATTACCTGAATCGGATCAACTTCTACAACCAGCCGAAGCCCATTTTCAAGCCATTCAGAGCGAGATCGTATAATTTGATGTTTAATGATCTTTTGAAAAATCTGATTTGTCGGCGTTTTAATGAGGATTTGCCAACGATAATAATTTCTTACCTTTTCAACTAAGCAAGAAGAGGGTCCCAAAATATCGATTTTCAAATTCTGGTTTTCTTTAAGAGATTCTAAAATTTCTCGAAGTCGTTCGATTCCCTTTTTAACTTTTTCTTTTTGAGTTCCCTGAATTCTAAAAAGAATTAATCGGGTAAAGGGGGGATAGGAAAGCTCTTGCCGATTTTGAATCTCATCCTGATAAAACCTTTCTGATTCATACTGACTAGCCCAAACAATCGCCGAATGCTCTGGAGCATAGGTTTGCAAAAGAACCTCTCCTGAAAGATCGGCTCTTCCTGCTCTTCCCGCAACTTGAGTAATGAGTTGGAATGTTTTTTCGTTCGATCTGAAATCGGGATGATGAAGTGCCGTATCGGCAAACAGAATACCGACCAGGGTTAGATAAGGATAATCATGACCTTTCGCCACCATTTGTGTTCCGATTAAAATATCAATTTCTCGATCTTTAAATTTTTTAAGGATTTTTTCATAAGACTCTTTTTTAGAAGTTGTATCCCGATCCATTCTCAAAATCTTTGCCTCAGGAAATTTTTCTTTCAATTCAATTTCGATTTTCTCAGTTCCAGTTCCAATCGGAAAAAGATCTGCACCATGACAGGTTTTACAAATCGCCGCCGGCTTTTCATGATGATCGCAATAATGGCAGATCAGCAGCTGTTTCTTTTGATGATAAGTCAGCGTGATATCGCAATTCGGACAGACAATCGTCTCGCCACAGTCACGACATAAAATAAAATGGGAAAATCCGCGTCGGTTCAGAAAAAGTAATGCCTGCTCTTTCCTAGATAAATTTTCCTCAATCGCTTTCAGTAAAGGAGATGAAAGTAATGAAAATTCTTTTTTATCTTTCGACTCTAAATAATGTTTTTCTTTTTCTTGTTTGAGATCAATCAATTGAATCTTCGGCAACAATGCAGATCCAAAACGATTTTGGAGCGGATAATAAAAAAACTTCCCCTCTTTCGCCTTTGAATACGATTCTACGGAAGGAGTGGCGGAACCCAAAATAATCGGAATATTTTCAATTTTCGCACGAACAATCGCCAAATCACGCGCATGATATCTTGCCCGTTCTTCCTGTTTGTAGGAAGAATCCTGCTCTTCATCGATAATGATGATTCCCAAATTTTTAAACGGGGCAAAAAGTGCCGAACGGGTTCCGAGAAGAATCGAAAATTCTCCTCTTTGACATTGTTCCCAAATTTTTAATCGTTCGGTTGGATTTAATCCCGAATGATAAATCTGAACTTTTTCTCCAAAATGATTTTGATAACGTTCCAAACTTTGTGGAGTCAGAGAAATTTCGGGAACGAGACAGATCGCCTGTTTGTTTTGGTCGATAATTTTTTTCAGAATTTCAAAATAGATTTCAGTTTTACCAGAACCGGTAATTCCGTGGATGAGATGAACTCCAAATCCTTTTTCTTGAGAAGAACTGTAAATGATATCCGCAATTTTCTGCTGCTCTTCTGACAAAGAAAATTTATTTTTTTGAAACTCTTCAAAATATTTTTTCTTTTTTTCTTTCTCCACTTTTACTTTTCGAATTTTCTTCTCTTTCGAACTAGTCAAAAGTGAGGGAAGAGCCACCCGAAACATCTCTCCAATCGGAATCAGATAATAATCAGAGGCCCATTGAATCAGCTGAAGCTGAGAAGAGCTGAACATCGGCTCTTCTTGCAGAATTTTTTCGATTGATTTGAGTTGAATAGAAGAAGAAATATTTTTTTCTTCTTTGAGGATAATTCCAATCGCTTTTCTTCGACCAAGTGGAACTAAAACCCTTTGCCCTGCCTTAATCTCATTATAAAGTTCGGAGGAAACTGAATAGGTCAACGGTTCTTCAAGTGGGGCAATGACTGCAATAGAAAACATCTTTTGGGTTTGAGCTGACATTTTTCATTTTTCTCTCTCTGAGATTAAACCACTATCTTCTCCTGATACAATCCAAATACTTCTCGCAACGTATCGCTAATCTCCCCCAAAGTTGTATAACATTTCACCGCATCGAGAATCTTTGGCATCAAATTCTCTGTTCCTTTGGCCGCTTCGACTAATTTTTTCCGCGCCTCAGAAACTTTCAGATTATCCCGTTTTTCTCGCAACGCTTTTAACCGATTTTTTTGACCGGTTTCTAACGCAGGATTGACTCTTAAAATTTCGGTCACTGCCGCTTCCTTCATTTGAAATTTATTCACCCCGACAATAATCATTTTTTCTTCTTCAATCGCTTTTTGATATTGATAAGCCGCTTCCTGGATTTCTCGCTGCTGGAAACCAAGTTCAATCGCTTTCACCGCTCCACCAAACTGATCAATTTTTTCAATATATTCCAAAGCCCGTTTTTCGATTTCATCAGTGAGAGATTCTACGACATACGATCCAGCAAAAGGATCGACGGTTTCAGTAATCCCGGTTTCGTAAGCTAGAATTTGCTGCGTTCGGAGAGCTAGGATAGCAGAAGCTTCGGTCGGAAGTGCCAACGCTTCATCTCGCCCATTCGTGTGAAGACTTTGTGTTCCCCCAAAAACCGCCGACATCGCCTGATAAGCGACCCGAATTCCGTTGTTATCAATCTGCTGAGCGGTCAGCGTAGAACCGCCGGTTTGTGTATGAAACCGCAGCATGCAACTTCGATCACTCGCTTTGAAACGCTCTTTCATCAACCTTGCCCACAAACGACGAGCAGCTCTGAATTTAGCAACCTCTTCGAGAAAATTATTGTGGGAATTAAAGAAGAAAGAAAGTCGAGAGGCAAAATCATCGACCTGCAGACCTTTATCGACTGCCGCTTTCACATAAGCAAGTCCGTTGGCGAGCGTAAAGGCAACCTCCTGAACCGCTGTCGATCCCGCTTCACGGATATGATAACCGCTGATCGAAATCGTATTCCATTTCGGAACCTGATCTTTGCAGAACGCAAAAATATCAGTAATAATTCTCATCGACGCCTGAGGCGGATAAATATAAGTTCCGCGGGCGATATACTCTTTCAATAAATCATTTTGAATCGTTCCACTGATTTTGTCGGATGAAACCCCCTGCTTTTCTGCAACCGCCATATAAAGTGCTAAGAGGATGGAAGCGGTGGAATTGATCGTCATCGAGGTACTGACTTTATCGAGCGGGATTCCTTGAAAGAGAACTTCCATATCCTCCAAAGAATCGATCGCAACCCCCGATTTACCAACCTCTCCGCGAGCTCGAGGGGAATCGCTGTCAAATCCCATCTGGGTCGGGAGATCGAAAGCGACGGATAACCCAGTCCCTCCATTTGCAATTAAATAACGATAACGCTCGTTCGATTCTTCGGCGGTTCCAAAACCTGCATACATTCGCATTGTCCAATGACGACCGCGATACATCGTCGGCTGAACACCGCGCGTAAAAGGATAACTGCCGGGAAACCCTTCATTCTCGAGATATTCCTGATCGGGATTTTTTGGATAGTAAACTCGCTCAAACTCAATCCCGGAAGAGGTTTCAAACTTATCTTTGAATTCTTTGTCTTTCGCGAGCGATTTGGAAAGGGTCGTTTCTTCCCACTGTTTTTTGGCTTTTTGAAATTTTTCTTGAGTCATTCTCTTTCTCTTACTTGGGTAACTCCGGCGGAGTCACGATTGGATATGGATTTCC
>CAZQOW010000131.1:0-6607 GCA_964595045.1 uncultured Pseudomonadota bacterium | reverse complement strand
TGTCGCAGACCGAGTAGGTTCGGAAACAAAAGGAAAATAAGTAAAAGAGAGTAAAGCACTGTTTGAAGGAAGATTTAAAGAAGGTTGCGTTTCTTCCAATAAGTTAGTTTTAAATCCTAATCGAACATCATAAGCATGAGATTGGCTCTGCCAACGATACCCAGCCCCTCCTGTTAATTGAGTCGCTTGGACTGATGAGCTAGCAAGATTTGTTAAAAATCCTCCACCACTAAAAAGATAAAATCGGTCGGAATATCCTCCAGGAAATAAGAGAAGATGAGCCCCAAAAACAGCAGGAACAAGGATCGTAGATTCACCCGTCTTAAATGGAGCAGGTAAATAAGAAATGCTTGGAAGAGATAGATCAGCGGATACGATTAAATATCGATTAAGAGAAACATCGAGTTGAACATGGAATCCTGCATTGACTCCTATCCCTCCCTTGGAACCGGTATCTATTCCAATGCGTCCTCCAGCACCAAAGAAAGCCCTCGATTGTCCAGGATCTAACCTTAAAATGCGAGGGAGTTGTTCTAAAACGCTGGGGGGTAAAAGATTTGCGGGAATAAAGGTTGGTGCTGCGTCAGACGAAGTGCTCTCTCTGCATTCTTCTGGATGAGAGGCAGGATTCGAATTTACTCCGGATGCCGAATGATCGATTTTAGGGCCCATTTTAAAGATCCTTGAGCTGAAAAGATTAAGTCCCTAATTTATCGACTATTTTTTAGGAATGTTGTGGAAATAAATAATAATTATTTTTGAAAAAATTATAAAAAATTCATCTCTTAAATATTGAGGATTATCATAGACTTACTTTTTTCGATGGAGAGAAGGAATGTCGGTCCATAAATAAGCAAATGTGAATCCTGTAAATAAAGCTGTTTCCGCAATGGTTCCCCCTTGCGCGAGCTCGACTCGTTTGCCATCCCCTATATTGGCATTTGCCACATCCAATAAAACTCCAACCATCAGAAGATCTCCATTCTCTAAGGTTTTTAAATAGGCTGCTCCTACAGATATGGTATGTAAATTCCACGGATCTGGTTTGAGGTTACTCGCTCCTTTATAATTCAGACTGGCACTAAAACCTCGCTGATAACCATCAGGACAAAAAATCACTCCTATCTGATATCGAGCGTGGAGAGAATCACGAACTGGTGTTCCAGAGTAGGAGGTAGCTGAGTTTGCTTCTCTTTCCGGAGCAGAAAAGTGGCGATATCCTAACCCCCTTGGACAGTTACGAGAAGATGATTAATAGTAACAAGCAACTTTGCATCAGTCGCAATCCCAAGCCCCACGTTCGGATGAAGAGAGGCAACCTGGCCATTTGCCTCCCTTCAGCCCCAAAAGCGAATCTTGGTTGTCTTAAATCTAACCCATTCCAGACCATTTTAAATCCTTTCTAATAGATCAATCATTCTATCGTTTTTACATTTTCTAATTTTTATGAACAAATTTTATTTTCATTTTGATTTTTTTTAAAACTCTCGGTAGAAATTTTATCTCATGAAAACAAAATTTATCTTCGTTACAGGTGGCGTCGTTTCTTCTTTAGGTAAAGGATTGGCTGCAGCCTCGATTGGGGCTTTGCTAGAGAATCGCGGCTTAAAAATCACCCTTTTGAAACTTGATCCTTATATTAATGTCGACGCTGGAACCATGAATCCCTTTCAACATGGCGAAGTGTTTGTGTTAGATGATGGTGCTGAAACCGATCTCGATTTGGGTCATTATGAACGGTTTACTCATTCTCCGTTAACTCGTCTCAATAATATTACCACCGGTAAGATTTATCAGTCCGTCATCGAAAAAGAGCGCAAAGGGGAATATCTCGGAAAAACCGTTCAGGTCATTCCTCATATCACCGATGAAATCAAAGGTTGTTTAATGAAGGTCGCCAAGGATGTCGATCTGGTCATCGCAGAGATTGGTGGAACGATCGGAGATATCGAGTCATTACCCTTTGTCGAAGCGATTCGTCAGCTTCGATATGATGTCGGTAAAGAAAATGTGATCTACGCCCATGTGACCCTGGTCCCCTTTATTAAAGCGGCTGGAGAGCTAAAAACAAAACCGACTCAGCATAGTGTTCAAAAACTTCGAGAAATCGGAATTCAACCAGACCTACTTCTCTGCCGAACCGACCAAACTCTCACAAAAGAAATCAAATCAAAAATCGCCCTCTTCTGCAATGTTGATCCAGGTTCGGTGTTTGCAGCACCCGATGTCGAATCGATTTATGAAGTCCCGCTCGTCTTTAATGAAGAAGGGGTCGATGAAAAAATCGTTGAGCTGTTGAATATTTGGACGAGAAAACCAGATCTTGCCGATTGGAAAAAGCTGGTCGAGAAAATCAAAAACCCCAAGCATGAAATTACGATCGCCGTCGTTGGAAAATATGTCAATTTAACTGACAGTTACAAAAGTTTAAACGAGGCATTGAAACATGGTGGATTTGCCAATCAGGCGAGAGTGAATCTGAAATTTATCGACTCCGAAGAGTTGGAAAAGAAAAGCAATGTCGACGAAGAATTTTCAAAGGTCGATGGAATTTTGGTTCCCGGTGGTTTTGGAGATCGAGGAATTGAAGGAAAAATCAAGGCGGTTCAATATGCACGCGAAAAAGAAATCCCCTATTTCGGAATCTGTTTGGGGATGCAGATCGCCTGCATTGAGTTCGCCAGAAATGTGGTGAAACTTGAGAATGCGAATAGTCGAGAATTTGATCGACAAACCGCTCATCCTGTAATCGATTTAATGTCGGAGCAAAAAGCGGTTTTAAATAAAGGGGCAACGATGCGACTAGGCGCTTACCCTTGCTCCATTGAAAAAGGGACTTTGGCGCATCAGATTTATCAAGAAAAAGAAATTTCTGAGCGACATCGACATCGTTATGAATTCAACAATCAATATCGTGAAGCTTTAATGAAAAAAGGATTTGTTTTTTCAGGGCTTTCACCCGATGGCTCTTTAGTCGAAATCGTTGAATACCCGAATCACCCCTGGTTTATCGGATGCCAATTTCACCCGGAATTCAAATCCCAGCCGATGAATCCGCATCCTCTCTTCAAATCTTTTATTACCCAGGCGATCGCTTATTCTCGGAAAGAAAGTTGGGAAAACAGAAAAAAAATTAAAAAAACCTCCTCTATTTCTGCCGTCTCAAATGTCAAGACGAAAAAAAGAGCTGCTGGCAAACGTTGATATAACAGCTGTTTCCGAAGAATATTTTTTTTTCTTCTCCGCTATTTTTTTTTAGATTTTTTTTTAATTCTTTAACTCCCCATTTTTATTCAGAGATTTATTTTTATTTTTTTCAAGTTTGACAATCCCATATATAGCGTTTTATTTAAAGAGATACACAATATATAGCGTTTTTTTGCGCTAATATCTGACTTTTTAACAATAAAAAATTTACACCCCTTTATAAGGAGAAAAAATATGGCCGTCGAATCTGCCGACTTAAAAGCTCGCATTGTCCGTCAAAAATCTACTCAAGAACGGTCACTTAGTTCAAAAAATGGGCTTAAAATTGAACGAAAATTTACCAAAAAAGGGAAAAATCCTTTTAACCAAGTTGTTTATAAAAATTGGAGCTCCATTATTTCTGACCCCGATGGATCGATCGTTTTCAAAATGGAAAATGTCGAAGCGCCAGCCGATTGGAGTCAACTCGCCGTTGATATCATGGTTTCGAAATATTTTCGCAAAGCGGGAGTTCCTGAAACCGGCCATGAAACCAGCGCCAAACAGGTTGTTCACCGCTTAGCTCACACCATTCGAAAAGCAGCTGAAACTTTGGGAGGTTATTTCGCCACCGCCGAAGATGCGCAAAGCTTTGAAGATGAATTAAAATACTTTCTCATCACTCAACGAGGCGCATTCAATTCACCGGTCTGGTTCAACTGTGGTCTTTGGCATGAATATGGTGTTCAAGGTTCTGGTGGAAATTTTTACTGGAATCCAGCGACCGATACAATCGAAGAGACAAAAAATTCTTACGAATTTCCTCAATGCTCTGCCTGTTTTATCCAGAAAGTCGATGACGACTTGATGAGTATTTTTGAACTTGCCAAAAACGAGGCTCGTCTTTTCAAATTCGGATCGGGAACCGGCAGTAATTTTTCCCGAATTCGTGGAAGACAAGAAAAACTCTCCGGTGGCGGAACCTCTTCTGGCCTAATGAGCTTCCTCGAGGTGTTAGATAAAGGAGCTGGCGCCACAAAATCCGGAGGCACTACCCGCAGAGCCGCTAAAATGGTCACTTTGGATATTGATCATCCGGAAATCATCGATTTTATTAATTGGAAAGTAAAAGAAGAAAAGAAAGTCGCTGCACTCATCGCCGCCGGATATCCAGCCGATTTCAACGGAGAAGCTTATCACACCGTTTCCGGCCAAAATTCGAACAACTCAATTCGAGTGACCGATGAATTCATGAACGCCATTTTAGAAGATAAAGAGTGGAGCACCACTTTTAGAACAACCGGCGAAACCTGTGAAACTTTTAAAGCAAAGGAACTCTTCAAACAGATCTGTGACGCTGCTTGGGCGGTCGCTGATCCCGGATTACAATATGATTCAACGATCAACCGTTGGCACACCTCTAAAAACAGCGATAAAATTTACGGATCGAACCCCTGCTCTGAATATATGTTTTTAGATGATACCGCCTGTAATCTTTCTTCGATCAACCTTGCAAAGTTCTTAAACGAAGATGGAAGTTTTGATGTCGAAGGATATCGTCACGCGATTCGAATCTTTTTCATCGCCCAAGAAATTCTGGTCGATTTTGCCAGTTATCCAACGAGCACCATCGCCAAAAACTCCCATGACTATCGACCTCTGGGCCTTGGCTACGCCAATCTCGGCTCGATTTTGATGAAACTCGGAATCTCTTATGATTCCGATCAGGGAAGATCGATCGCCGCCGGTTTAACAGCCATTCTTTGTGGACATGCCTACAAAGTCTCCGCCGAAATGGCCGCCGAGAAAAAACCATTCCCTGGTTTTGAGAAAAACCGCGATTCCATGCTCGGAGTCATTCAAATGCATCGCGACGCTTCCTATCAAATCGACTCGAATTGTCCCGAAAATATCTTAAAAGCAGCCCGAGAAGATTGGGACAATGCCCTCAAACTCGGTGAAAAATATGGATACCGAAATGCCCAAGCAACCGTTCTCGCGCCAACCGGAACGATCGGTCTTTTAATGGATTGCGATACTACCGGAATCGAACCTGATTTTTCGTTAGTGAAATTCAAAAAATTGGCGGGGGGAGGATATTTTAAAATCATCAATCAATCGATTCCTCCGGCACTGAAAAGGCTTGGATATAATCCAACCCAAATTTCTGAGATAATTACTTATGTTCGCGGAACCTCCAGTTTGAGAGCTGCTCCTTTCATCAATAATGAAACCTTGAAAGCAAAAGGTTTTTCTGAGGATGATCTTCGTCTCATTGAAAATAAGCTAGAGTCGGTCTTCGAACTTTCCCAGGCTTTTAATATTTATATCCTCGGCACTCCAACGATTGAAAAACTCGGATTCACAAAAAATGATTATTCAAATCCATCGTTCAATCTTTTGAAAGCGTTAGGTTTTACGGAAAAAGAAATTAATGCTGCCAACGCGGTTATTTCAGGTCGAATGACTATCGAAGGAGCTCCACACCTAAAACCGGAACATCTATCAGTATTTGACTGCGCGAACAAATGCGGCGCAACTGGTGAACGTTTTCTTTCTCCGATGAGTCACATTCGCATGATGGCAGCAACCCAGCCGTTCATCTCTGGTGCCATCAGCAAAACAGTCAACCTCCCCCACGAATCGACCGTAGAAGATATTGAAGAAATCTATCTTCAAGGATGGAAACTCGGCCTGAAAGCAGTTGCTCTTTACCGAGATGGTTGTAAACTTTCTCAACCTCTTTCCAGTGGAACGAAAAATGAGAAAAAAGAAGAAAACGAAGAAGTGGTAAAAGTGGAAGTCAAAAAACCAGAGTTAAAAAGACGCCGTTTGCCGGTAAAGCGATCCGGATTTACCCAAGAGGCAAGGGTCGGCGGCCATAAAGTTTATTTGAGAACGGGTGAATACTCGGATGGAAACTTAGGCGAACTGTTCATCGATATGCATAAAGAAGGGGCCGCTTTTAGAAGTATGATGAACTGCTTCGCGATCGCCGTCTCCCTCGGACTTCAATACGGCGTGCCGCTCAAAGAATATGTCGACTGTTTCACCTTCACCCGTTTTGAGCCTCAAGGAGTGGTCGATCATCCAAATATTAAATTTGCCACCTCAGTGATTGATTATATTTTTAGAGTCTTAGGAATGGAATATTTGGGACGGACTGACTTTGTGCAAGTAAAACCAGCCGATGGAGAATTGCTTCAACAAGCTTTTCTTGAACAGCAGATCAAAAATAGAGAGACCTCTTCTAAAGCAAATAGAGAAGTGGGCGAACCTAGCGCTCCTTTACCTTCCAATCCTCCAAAACTGGCTGTAGTAGAAAATCAAAAACCGGAGGGTGATGTTTCAAATAATGCTTTAAGTGATCATCTTTCTGGAATGATGGGAGATGCCCCATTTTGTGATCTTTGCGGGCATA
>CAZQOW010000130.1:0-6609 GCA_964595045.1 uncultured Pseudomonadota bacterium | reverse complement strand
GGAGCGGTCGACTTCTCCTCTATTCCACTTGATTCGATTGATCATATTGAAATTATTCGGGGAGGATCTTCCGTTCAATACGGTTCGGATGCGATTGGTGGAGCGGTCAATATTGTTACAAAGAAAGCGAAGAAAAAACAGGCGATTGAATTTGCCTCAGGGGGTGGATCTTTTACTACGATTAAAACGACCGAAGGTTTTTCTAAACGATTCGAAAATATTTCTTTTGTGATTGATCATACGCATCTCCAAAGCAAAGGGAATTATAAATTCAAAACCACTCCGGCTGATATTGGTGGAATACCGATTGGCGGAGGAGAAACTTTTGTCCGAGATAACAATTCTTTTTTTAGTGAGAATGGATTAGTTCGAGTTGAAGGAGCTCCCACCGATAAAATCAATTTTTCTCTGACAACCGATTGGTTTGGTTCGAAGCGAGAAGTGCCGCCAACCGAGCAAGAGGTGGTTTTACTGGCTCCAGCAAATCCTCCAGAAGCAAAAGAAAATATTCTTAAAAACTTAACGACTCTTCGAGCCGATTTTAAATCGGTGGGATGGCAGGATTTTAATCTCTTTTTTCAACCTTATTATAGATATGATTTTAGTCATTTTACCGATCCATCTTCTTCACTCGGTGGAGTTATCGATGTAAAAAACTTTAATCAATCCGAAGGGGGAAAGTTAGGATTTAGTTATTTAATTGATCACAAGCCGCTTCTACAAACTTTGAAATGGCAGTACGAATTTCAAAATGAAACATTTAATAATTTTAATCTTCTAGGAGGCCCTTCCACCGGCTTTCATAAAAGAATTACGAATGCGTTTTATGCTTCTGATGAACTTTCGCTTTGGGATGATCAGCTGATTTTAAATCCTTCGGTTCGTTTCGAACATACGAATGATTTTGGTGCAAAGACAGCGCTTCATTTTGGAATTGTTGGAAAACCTGCTTCGTGGGTTTCCTTAAAATCTAATGTCGATAACTCCTTCCGCTATCCAAGTTTTAACGAGTTATATTTTCCGAATGAACAGATTATTCGCGGAAATCCAACTCTAAAACCGGAAGGAGCGGTGAATGTCGATGCTGGAGCCGTTTTCAAACATCCTTACGGAAAAAGCGAAGTCAGTTATTTTTTCAATCGGATTGAAAACTCGATCATTTTTGTTCCGATCAGCGCTTTTACGATCCAGCCGATTAATACGAAGCAGGTGCATATGCATGGGATTGAGGCGTCCACCTTGATTTCCCCCTGGAAGCATCTCGATATTGAAGGAAATTATACTTACCTGCTTGCTCATTTAGTTCAATCCGACACACAACTTCCCGGCAGACCTCGGCAGAAAGCGAATGCCAAGCTGACGTTTAAAAATAAATGGGGTTCTTTTTACGGACAACTTCAGTTCATCGACAACATGCCGATCGATGTTCAAAACACCACTTTCCTTCGAAGGCGCGCCCAGATTGATGTGGGTGGGAATGTAAAGTTTTTTAAACATTATTATTTTGCGATGGAAGTGAAGGATATTACAAACATCCAAATGATTGATGCTCGCGGGTTTCCGCTTCCGAGATTGTCGGCGTTTGGAAGTTTTGGGGTGAGATTATGAAATTTTTAAAGGAAAAAACTTTTGAACTTTGGGATCCTATTTTATTTGTTTTACTTTGCGTCTTTTCGAATTCACCGGCTCAAACTTCAAAAGTTTTTTCCTTTAAAAATTTCATGCGGGATAGGGGGCTGAAAAAAGGTAGAAGTTATCAATTTGTTTTTATTATTTTTTCCCTCTTAATTTTTATCCATTGTGGTGGAGCAAGTTCTAATCTACCTCCGACAGCTGCAGATCCCGCGCCACGAGATCAAACGATTCCTCCCACTCGGAATGTCACGCGCGATCCTGCTTGTCCTCCGGCTGCACAGCCGATCCCTTTTATCAGCGAAGTGGTCTCTTACAAAATTGGACCAGGTGGAGGACTGAATTCTCACACTCTGCAAGATTCTTATCCACAGAATATTGTTTTGGGTCCTCCCAAAGGAACAGGGACTCATAGTGGAAGTAAAGATGTCTTTAGCTTGGGAGAGGGGGGAGAAATAGTCGTTAAAATGGGAACACCTATTTTAAATGGTAATGGAGCTGATTTTATTGTTTTTGAGAATGTTTTTTATGCAGCTGATAATCCTGCACAGCCTTATCAAGAACCGGGTCGGGTTTCAGTGAGTAAAGACGGAATAAATTTTATCACTTTTCCTTGTCAAAATGAGAACTGGCAAGAGTTTTATCCTGGCTGTGCAGGTGTAAACCCAGTATTTGCTAACTCTAATTTCAACACAATTGACCCAACTGATTCAAAAAAAGCGGGGGGAGATGCTTTTGATCTGCAAGCAGTGGGATTGAATTGTGTGCAATTCATCAAAATTCAAGATGGAACGCCTCTGCAATATATTGATCCAACTCTTCCCACCAATGCAGAAGGAGAAGAGGGGTTTGATTTAGATGCAATTTCAGCTGTTTATTATTGAAAATTTTTTTAACCAAAAAATAAAAGGAGAAAAATATGTCTTATTTAAGATTGGGAGTACTCGCTTTAGGATGCGCAGCTGCTTATTGGGGTTGTGGTCAAACTTCTGAAAAATCGGAAGAGAATAATCCTACAAAGCCTGAAGGAATGTCTCCACCAACTTTTAAATCTAAAACGCTTCAATTAGAATCCCCTTGCGGCATTGATTCTAACTTCATTTATCTCGGTAAAGCGAATGAATCTAATAGATTTACAGGTGCTTGTACCAATACATTTGGAGGACAAGTGTTTGAGTGGAATCCTGCAAATAAAATGTGGACATCTTCTTTAACTCCTCGAAAAGGAACACCTCCCGTTCAAGTGACTCAGTTACGATCGGGCGCTATTATTACAGATGTGCTTAATATTGCTGAGCAATCTCCAGCAGTAGCAGGACTTTTGATTTATAACCAAGGACTTCAATCTGGCATTGATTCTTTACCTCCTGTCCCTCTTCCAGAAGTAAACATTGCACAGCTTGAGTCCTTTGGTTCTGAAATAGCAGTGACTTCGACAGGAGTTTCTCTTCGATCTCTGCCAAATTATGCATCTGGCCGATATCGTCTTCAGTACCCAAATGGAATGGTCACAGTAGCAGTGAATGGAAAAGAAAGTGCCTACATGGCTACTTCAGGGCTGCATGATATTGGAAATAAAACAGATCGAATGCCGAGTTATCTCCCTGGAGGATTATTTGAATATCATCCAGAATCGAACAGTTTTGATTTTCATCCAATTGTGATTCGAGATTCTATGAGTGGAAAATATAAACAATATTTTAATCCTACTAGTCTTGGAGTCACTCCGGATGGAATGATTGTGGTAGCAATTTCAGGAGCGATTCAACACTCTTTAAAAGGTAAATCTGTCAGTTCTAGTGCCGTTGGAATTTTTGATCCAAAAGCAAAACAATTTATCAATATATTTGAATCTCCAGCAGAAAGGCCGCATGCAATAGGCTTCAATGGAAAAGTAGCGATAACACCGGATGGTTCAAAAGCAATATTTCCAACGGCAGATAGTAGTAACACGTTAGTAATTGTTGATCTACGCAATGGATCTTTTTCGGACGTGATTCTTCCAGTGACTGCTGCGCGTTCATTTTTTAGTGATATTCAGATTATTGGGGATCAGAAAAGCGGTTTTTATGCGACTGCTACAAATATTCATAACGAGAAAGAATTGTTTAGAGTTAATTTACAGAGTGGAGAATACGAAAAACTGGCAAATTTAGCAGATAATCCAGATGATAAAGAGATGATAGGTGCAAATTTAATAGTGGGAAATAGTTTGTTTGTGTCAAAAGGTTCAAGGCTCTATCGATTAGATCGATCCGAATAAAAGTATGCGCAACTCTATTGCAGTTTTCGGAACAGCATCGGATGTAGGTAAGAGCGTTGTCACTACAGCGCTCTGCCGCATCTTAAATGATAAAGGAATTTCAGTCGCTCCTTTCAAAGCGCAAAACATGTCGAACAATTCCTACGTCACCGAAAAAGGGGAGATCGCTCGGGCTCAAGCGGTGCAAGCAGAAGCGGCTCGCGTAATTCCAACAGTTGAGATGAATCCGATTCTCTTAAAACCGTTGAATGAGACTACTTCCCAGCTGATTGTAAAAGGAGAGGTGGTTAAAAATTATCTCGCAAACGAATATTTTTCTAATACTTCTTCCTTTTCCGATATTGCATTAGAAAATTTTCATCGACTTCAATCCAAATACGAGATCATTTTAATTGAAGGGGCCGGTTCTTGCGCAGAGGTGAATCTTCAAGAAAATGATTTTGTAAATTTTAAAATGGCGCGCGAAGCCAATGCCTCGGTAATTCTGGTTGCGGATATTGATCGCGGTGGGGTTTTTGCTCAAGTGATTGGAACAGTTGATTTACTTTCGGAACAAGATCGCAAAAGGGTTGGTGGAATTATCATTAATCGGTTTCGAGGAGATTTGAAACTGTTTGAAAAAGGGAGAGCTTATATCGAAGAAAAGACTCGAATTCCAATTCTTGGGGTCATTCCCTACTTCTATGATATCGATATTGACTCAGAAGATTCTCTACCAAAAAAATTTCCTCTGGATCCGATTTCTCCTCCTTCAGAAAATTCTATGAATATTGCGGTTATTTATCTTCCGCATATCTCTAATTTTACTGATTTTTCTCCCTTGGCTAAAGAAGAGAATGTCACTCTCCATTATTTAAGAAAGCCTCGCTTTCTTAATTCTTATGATCTAGTCCTTTTACCAGGGTCTAGAAATGTTCGCGCAGATCTAGATTGGTTGCGGAAAAACGGGTGGGATAAAATTCTCCAAGAATATTTAAATCAAAGAGGTGAGCTGGGTGGAATCTGTGGTGGCTACCAAATGCTCGGAAAAATTATTCGAGATCCTGAAGGGATTGAAGATTGTCCTGGAGAAACGATTGGGCTTGAGTTCTTAGAGGTTGAGACTGTTTTTCGTTGGAAAAAAATAGTTCGTAGAACAAAGGCGATCAGTACTTTGACAGGAGATGAAATAGAAGGTTACGAAATTCATCATGGAATGACCGGTTGCTTATCAAACTTAGAGCCGTTTCTATTTTTTCAAGATGGAAAAAATGATGGGGTTATTAGCGCAAATAAAAAAGTTTGGGGTTGTTACTTGCATGGGTTGTTTGATTCGTTTTCTTTTAGAAAAAATTTTTTGAAGAGATTTGAAAAGTATAAAGAGAAAAGAAATCTTCTCCCACAAGAATCAAATATTGAATGGAGAGAGAAACAATATGATTTATTAGCGAATCATTTTAGAAAAAGTTTAGATCTAGAAAAGTTTTTTAAAGAGTTGGAATAAACCGTTTTTTTATTCATGATAAAAGGAGTTTTTATGAGCTGTTTAAATTTTTTGAAAACTAGTGTTGTTTTTTTAGGATGTTGTTTTCTTTTTGCTTGTGGCGGTGGGATTGGAACTGCTCCTCCGAGCAATTCTCTTTTTGTTCAACCAGGAATTTCTGCTCTCACATTAGGAGATTATCCGGCCGATATCGATATTCTTGATCAGCCAGATTTGAAAAATACCGCTTTTGTCACTTTGACAAATCCGGCGTCGGTGATTGCGATTGATTTGGACAAAGCTCGCCTTGGCCAGGCAAATTTTCAATCGGATAATTTTAAAGGACTTCCCTCCTCAGCCTTGAATGGGCTTGGTTATCCGAATAGTCTTGAAATTCTCGATTCGACCCATGCCTTTTTGCTTACTTCAATTTTAGGCCAAGTTGGATCAGTGGTTTTTTTCAATCCTCAAACCGGTTTTGTTTATCAGGTTTTATCTTTAAATGAGAAAATCAATGTCCCGCAAAACAGACAACTGAGACAGGTTGATAGAAAAGGGATTCCTCTTCAGAATGTCGAAGGGGAAATCGCTCTTTCCATTCCAGCCAGTCTGGCGGTGGTTCGATCTGGAGCAAATATAAAGCTGCTGATCAGCTTTTCGAATCTTTATTATAATCAAAATCTTGAAATTGATCATGCTCTTCAGGGAATTGTGAGAGTTTTTAATGTTCAGCTCGATCCAACCACCCTCTCTCCTTCCGGATTTGTGGCGGCGCAATGTGGCGATCCATCCGTTGGAGGTTTCAATGCGACCGGCCTCACCCCCCTTTCGAATGGAAAGGTGCTGTTGACCTGTACCGGGCTTACCCAAAGGAATGATGCGCAAAATAGCTCTGAACCTGTCACTCCCGGAGGGGTTGATCTGATTGATCCTTTTTCGGGAACAGTTCTCTCGACAGTCGACCTTCATCTCACGGCTCCAGCTTTTAGGGAGTGGGCAGTACAATCCGATGGAACCGCTTATCTCGGAAGTTCAACCTACAATTATCTTTTGAAAATTAATATTCAATCCTCTACAGTTTCAGAATCTACCAAAAGCCCTTTTTTGATTATTAAAAATGAACGAATTTCTGACTATATTAATGACGTTGTTTTAAATGAAGCAGAAGGGGTTTTATTTGTTATGAGTTTCGATCGGAATTCGGTTTATCGATTTCGAATCGGTGGTGAAAAACCGGAAATGCTACAAGGTT
>CAZQOW010000129.1:0-6623 GCA_964595045.1 uncultured Pseudomonadota bacterium | reverse complement strand
TCATCTATAAAAATCCTTTTAACTACAATAAGTTAACAAATAGTATGATTCTACTAGTTCGGTATTATCGGTAAGTAAAGGGAATGAGTTGCTAGTTTTTATGGAATATAAATTTTCTTCGACACCTAAGTGGATTTGAAACAGGGAAGCAGTTATTGGATAAGCTTAGGGGTTTACAAAAGAATTCGACACTTTACTGATCAGTAATATGAATTGAAAGGCTATCAGAACATAATTTTGAGCCTAATTATGAGGTCTTATAACTTGATTTGCATTCTAGCTGTGCTAGCTCAGAAGCAACTCTTTTGGATCTTAAGAAGCAAATCGCTTGTGAAGCAGTCCAGCTCGGATTAAGCTGGCGGATCCATCGAAGTTGACACACCTCAAAAATACATAACTTGATGTCTTTTGTCTCCACTTACGAAGCACATCTTCTTCTCTTAATTTTTTGTAAAATCCATTTCTCAAATAAAAACAATTACATAAAAACATAATCAATTTTGGACAACTTTGGCACCATGTTTGCTAATTCTAATTGATATTAGGAAAAGTAACAGACACCTGACATCTAGAGTTTAAAAGGAATTTAAAGGAGAATCAAAATGGCAGTTGAAAATCAATATCAATTAGTACCTCATCTACCCCCTTCTAGATCGGATGAATTATTTGAAGGGGCCAAAGACGCTGCAAGAGCCGTTCGAAAAGATAAAGTCGTTGATCTTACAAGAAAACTTTCTGAAAGAGATTTAAAATGCAAAGCTGGTGATGCTTACAGTTGCGGTGTTGCTTCTACTTTGAGAAGTGTAGAAAAAAGAAAAATAATAAACTTTGAAGTACTTTCTAAACCTCAACCAGCTGATGCAAAAAAAGTTGCTGCTGGTGCTCCTCCCGCTCAACCAACTCAAGTAGAACAAAAACCCTCTGCCGTTTCAACAAACCAATCACAAAAACTCTCTCCTTCTGAAATTCAGGCAGACAATTTAACAGTAGGATTACAACGATCACCCGTTGCAAAAGCTGGAGGACACTTAGTTCATTGGGTTCGATCACTTTTTTCTTAATCTCAATTAATAAAACAGGCGTAATCTAAATTTAACTCCTGCCCCTTTGAGGAATAAAAACTACTTATAACTCGCCTCTAACTCTTCTCTATTGCTGATAGAAACTCCTAAATCTCTTAAAATTCCATCTTGTAGTCGATAAATCCAGCCATGAATGATCAATTGCTGTTTCTTTCTCCAGGCACTTTGTACGATGGTCGTATCACATACCTGATTTACCTGTTCAATCACATTCATTTCACAAAGCCGATCGAGACGTTCCGAATTATCTTTAATGATATCGAGGGTATTTTTATTTTTTTGATAGACATCCCGGATATGTCGAAGCCAGTTGTCGATCAAACCAAGTTCACGATTTTCCATCGCTGCCTTCACTCCACCACAGCCGTAATGTCCGCTCACAATAATATGTTTCACCTTTAAAATTTCGACGGCGTATTGAATGACAGAGAGACAATTAAAATCAGTATGAACCACAACATTTGCGACATTGCGATGAACGAAGAGTTCGCCCGGTAACAGGCCGACAATCTCGTTTGCAGGGACTCGACTATCCGAACAACCAATCCACAGATATTCAGGCGATTGTTGATGTGTCAGTTTCTCAAAAAAATTTGGATCTTCTTTAAGAATCTCTTTTGCCCAGTTTTTGTTATTTTCAAATAATGTTTTTAAGGTTTTCATATTTTTTTCCATTGAACAATACGCGCAACTATACGTCACTATATCATAAATTTTTTCTCTAGCTTTCTCCACATCATCGGAGAATTCTGGTTTAAAGTTGTTTTATTCAAAAACTCAAGGGTTAGTTTTTTTGCAAGTTCTACTCCTGGCTGATCAAATGGATTTACATTATAAAGCCCTCCCGCAAAAAAAGTGGCGACTTGCAAAAGAAACATTAATTCTCCTAAACCGTAAGCATGACAATAAGGGAGAGTGACGATACTACTCGGACATTTCTCTTCTGCAAGAGCGGTGGCAGTCGCGAAAAGTTCAGCATTTAAGAGCGATGCCAAGCTTTGGGATTTCAAATAGGAAATTTTTTCATCCGCTGGTAGTTTTTCAGAAATTGAAATAGGAAAATTTTTCTCAAAATTTTCAATTTTAAAAAAAAGAATATATTTGTCTTTTGGACCTTCGATATAAAGCTGCAGTTGGGAATGCTGATCGCGCGGTCCAGAGGCAGCGATTGGCGTTGATCCAGCTTCGATCTTTTCTCCTTTCAGAGAAAACCGTTTTCCGATGCTTTCTCCCCAGAGTTGACAATACCATTCTCCTAAGGGAAAGAGACGATCCGAGTAAGGCATGATGATCAGATTTTTTTTCCCTTTCTGACTCATCAAATATTGCAACGCTGCCAAAAGATAGGCTGGATTGAGCCAGAGATCATCCATCGAGCTGAGAGTCTCCCCTCGTCTAGCTCCAGCTAATAGCTCCTGAATATCTACTTCTCCCATCGCTGCCGGAAAAAGCCCGACGGGAGAAAAAACCGAAAATCTTCCTCCAACTCCCGGGGGAATTGAAAAGGAAAAAACCTGATTTTCATTAGCCACTTTTCTCAAAAATCCGTGCTCGGGATCGGTTGTCATAACAAAATGTTCATTCCATTTTGAGCCCACCTGTTCTTTTAATAAATTTTGGACAATAAAAAATTGGGCGAGAGTTTCTAAAGTTTCTCCCGATTTACTCACGACATTAAAAATGGTTTTTTTCAGATCAAGAGTTTCTAGAAGAGTTGAAAAGGAATCGGGATCTAATCCATCTGAAATGAGTATCTTGATCGACCGTTTTTTTTGTAATGCTTTCAGAAGTGTGTTGGCTCCTAAAGAGGATCCTCCAATTCCCAAAATGACCAAGGTATCGAATTCTTGTTTCCACTCTTCTGATTTCTGCAAAATCTGTTCAACGATTTGTTCATCGTGCGGAAGATGATAAAAAGGGAGTTGTCCAACCTCTTTCATCGCATGAATCCCGCGATGAATTTCTCGGGTGCTCAAACTTAACTGATCGAGTTCGGAAACAGAAATGCCGTTCGATCCGACGAAATCTTCCATAGCAAAGTTGAAATCGAGATGAATATCTCGGTGAGGCATTGAATCTCTCCTTTTCAGATATACAGACAAATGTTTTGAATTATTTATATATTTGCTGGAGAAATGAAAGGAAGAAATTTAATCACAAGGAAATTATCTGTTGTAGGGGCGAACCTTGTGTTCGCCCTAATTGCGTGGGTAATCGCTAACGCTTTCGATATTGCTAATATTTTTAGGGCGAACACAAGGTTCGCCCCTACCTGAATCACCTTTTCTCATTCAATATAAAACATTTTAATGCTTCACAACGCATACCCTTCCACCTCCAAAGCCTTCTCTGCAATCATCTGCCGGGCAGAGATGGTATCCACCGGAGTGACATTCAGAATGAGATGAACCGCTTTATCATATTTTTGAAATGCGGTTTCATCTCCTTTGGCGACGTTGGCTAAAAACTGTCTCGCTTTTGCCTTCAATTCGAGACAACGCTCTGTCACATAAGATTTCGTAATCGCAATCGGAATTCGTGCTTTTTCCTCTCCCTGCTCATCAATCAATTGAAGCGTTCGAAGAAGAGCTGATTCCATCGCGAAAGTTTCGATTACAAAATCGGCCATCTCAGCCATAAAGGTTTGTCGATCTTTGATATCAGCCATAAACTGCTGAACGGCAACGCCGCTGACATAGACAGCAAGCTTCTTTGCCTGATTGACCAAATCGATTTTTGAGGCAAGAATTCCCTGATAATCTGCTTTAGGAAAACCTTCTTTAAGTTCTTTCAGAATCGCTTGAATTTCTCCCATCAACTCGATCTCCCCTTTCATCGCTTTTTTCAGAAGAGTTCCAGGGATGATTAATCGATTAATTTCGTTCGTTCCCTCAAAGATTCGGTTGATTCGACAATCCCGAAAACTTTGCGCGACCGGATACTCTTCGATAAAACCGTATCCGCCAAGCATCTGGACTGATTCATCGGCAACAAAGAAAAGGGTTTCAGAGCCATAAACCTTAGCGATCGAAGCTTCGATCGCATACTCTTCAATCGCATTCATCACCTGTTGCTGATAATCGGGGCTATTTTTATCGAGAAGAGCAATCGCATCATCGACCAATCCTGCATATCGATAAGAGAGCGATTCCGTGACATAAGTTTTAATGACGCAATCAGCGATTTTTTTCTGAATCAGTTCAAAACTGGCAAGGGATTGTCCAAACTGTTTTCGTTCTTTCACATATTTGGTGACATATTCGAGATTAGTTTTACATTTTCCAGCAGAACCGGCTCCTAATTTCCATCGACCGATATTTAAAATATTGAAAGCGATTTTATGTCCGCGACCAATTTCTCCCAGAAGATTTTCGACTGGAACTTTGACATCTTGCAAAATCAAAGTGGTAGTCGAAGAACCTTTGATCCCCATTTTCTTCTCTTCGGGACCATGCGAAACTCCCGGAAAATCTTTTTCAACAATAAAAGCGGTGAATTTTTCACCATCGACCTTGGCAAACACCGTATAAACATCGGCAAACGAGCCGTTGGTGATAAACATTTTTTCGCCGTTTAATACATAATATTTTCCATCGGCTGACAAGGTTGCTTTCGTTTTTGCGGCTAAAGCATCTGACCCTGATCCTGCCTCGGTGAGCGCGTAAGCCCCAATCAGTTCACCGCTCGCAAGTTTTGGAAGATATTTTTTCTTCTGCTCTTCAGTTCCGTAATAAAGAATTGGCAATGTTCCAATTCCGGTGTGACACATAAAGCTGACTGAAAATGAACCCTGTTTCACCGAATTTTCTGAGATGACGGTGGAGGTAACCTTGTTCATTCCAAGCCCATTATACTCTTCCGGAACCTCGGCCATCAGAAGCCCGATTTCTCCCGCTTTTTTTAAGAGCGATGGAGTAACGCCCGGTTTCTGCTCTTCGATTTCTTGAGAGAGAGGCATTACCTCATTTTCAATAAAGTCTGCGGTCGTTTTACCAAATTCTTTTTGTTCGGCGGTTAGATATTCAGGGATGAAGATTTTGCGCGCTCCCACTTTTTCGAGAAGCCACGATCCCCCTTTGATTGGCTCGGGAGAGGAGGTTGCTGGTTTGAAAAATTTTAAGAGATCGGCCATAAGAGTTCTCCTTTGGCGGTTTTTTATATGCTTGGTATGATCAGTAATTTGTCATTCCCGCAAGCTTTTAAGCGGGAATCTCCCTGATTCAATTATTAAGTAGGGGGATTCCCGATTAATGCATTCGGGGATGACATTTTATTTTGCGATAACTAATTTTGTTGCTATGCCACCTGCCCCCTCATCCGGCCTTCGGCCACCTTCTCCCCCTGGAGAAGGAATTTATTTTACTCATGCATCAACTTCTTAAACTCCTGAGTCATGAGCGGAACGATCTGAAAAAGATCTCCGACAATTCCGTAATCGGCTTTTTGAAAAATCGGTGCTTCTGCATCTTTATTGATCGCGACAATCACTTTCGAAGTTCTCATACCGGCCAAATGCTGAATGGCTCCGGAAATTCCGATCGCAAAATAAAGTTTTGGATTCACTACTTTCCCGGTTTGCCCGACCTGCATGTCATGCCCAGCATAGCCTGAATCAACGGCTGCTCGAGAAGCTCCAACGGTTGCGCCAATGGTATCTGCGAACTCTTGAAGGATCTTGAAATTTTCGGCCGCTTTCATCGCGCGTCCACCCGACACAATAATTTCAGCCTCGGTGAGATCGACTTTATCCGAAGCTCCTTTGACCAGTTCTTTCATCGGTGCTTTGATTTCACCCGCATCGGCAGCGACTTTTGAAATTTCAGCAGTCGCCCCTTCCTGAACCACGGCTGATCCGAAAGAGTTCGGTCGGACCAATGCCATTTGAGGAAGAGTGTTAACTTTTAGATCGACTAAAGCTTTTCCGGAATAGATCGGATGTGTCGCTAAAAGTTTTCCATCGGAATCAATCGAAAGAGCAACGGTATCAGAAGCAAGGCCGGTATTTAATCGAGCTGCTAAGCGAGGGAAAAAATCTTTTCCGATGGGAGTGGCCGCAGCTAAAAAGATTTCCGGTTTGATCTGGTTGACCAAATCAGCAACCACTTTCACAAAACCGAGTGTGTTGTATTGATTCAGATTTGCATTCTCGAGAATATGGATTTTCTTCACTCCATAACTGGCAAGCTCTTGAGCCACTTTTTCATCGATCGATCCGACGAGAACCGCTTCGACTTGTCCCGAAATTTTTGAGGCCAATTCATGACCTTTGCTGGCAAGTTCTAAAGCGGTTTTTTTCAATTTTCCATCTTGGTGTTCTGCGTAGATTAGAATGTTTCCCATTTTAAAATCTCCTTTATCTCAGGACGACCCGCCGGGTAGCCCCTACAAGATTAAACTATATGACTTTCGCCTCTTCTCGGAGCAATCTCGCCAGCTCTTTGACTGCCTGCTCTGGCTCTCCTGAGATAATTTTTCCCGGGGCTTTTTCGGGAGGAAGTCTGAAATTTTTGTAAGTCACTTTTGCGGTGACATCTTCTTTCA
>CAZQOW010000128.1:0-6744 GCA_964595045.1 uncultured Pseudomonadota bacterium | reverse complement strand
TCTGTAGCTGTATTGATTGTAATCGTCGAAAAGGGGGATTGTCTCCCGAAGAAGCTGGAATGAAATTAATTAAAAAACCGATCATGCCTCGTTGGAATTTATTTACCGATTTTCCCTCTTTAGGAAAAGTTAAATATGAGGCTTGGAAGCCGTTTCTCAATATGGTCGATTTGAGTTATTGGACTCTCGAGATTGAACCTTAAACTACTTCTCAGACAATTTTTTCGGTTTTATTACGAAATACTTTTTCATCCTCGGCGTGCGATTCGGCACGCAATTTCAAAAACCTCATTCGTAACCGTTCTTCTTCTGGCAGTCTTCATGGGGATTGTTTGTCAGTTTTCTTATTCCTCTTTGCTTGACTCGACTCCAACTGAAAAATCTTCATTTCTTTGGTTTATTCTTTTCGGTATTATTTTTGGCATCACGAACGGTGCTTTTTTTCTTTTTTTCGACAGTCTGCTGATTTCTTACATCGGAAAAAAATTTCAAGGAACCGCCTCATTCAGAGAGGTGTCGGTTGCTTATGTCTGGTCGGCATTTCCATTTTTGCTCACCTCTTTTTTTTCAATGTTTATTACGATCGTTTCGACTCAAGAAAATTTTTACCAGATTTTTTTTCCCCATCGATCGCTTTTCTCCTTTTTTCTCTCCTCGCTCTTTTTTATTTCTTACGTTTGGGTTTTTATTCTTTTTATTGAATTTTTAAGTGAGCTGAACCACTTTTCTCGAAAACGGGCGATAGGGGTGATCCTTCTCGAAGCGCCAATTTCGCTCGGCTCGCTTTACCTTTTTAAATGGCTAATTCGTGCTATTTTTCATCTCAGCAGATTCGGTAGATGAATAGGAAATAGATTCAACCAATACCTAAGATTATCGATTGATCGATAAAAAAATTCAGGTTAGTAAAACCATTTATCAACCTATAGAAGAAAGATTTTACTTCGTTGAAAGAAACAAAAAAAATAATCGTCACAAAAGAAGAAGAGGGAAAGAGAGCTGACCTCTTTCTTTCACAAAAATTTTCTCTCAGCCGTCACCAGATTCAGAAAATGATGAAAAGTGAAGAGACTATGCGAAATAATCGCCCGATCGCCCCTGCAGATAAAGTTCGAGCAGGTGACGAAATTGTCCTCACCTTTTATTCACCGACAGAACTAGAGGCAAAGCCGGAGCAAATTCCGATTCAGGTTTTGTATGAAGATGACTCGATTGCGGTGATCGATAAACCGGCTGAATTGGTGGTTCATGCGGCAGCAGGACATCCCTCGGGAACCCTGGTCAACGCCCTTCTTTATCATCTCAAAAATCTTTCGGGGGTTGGCGGCAAACTGAGGCCCGGAATCGTCCATCGTCTCGATAAAGGGACATCAGGGGTGATGTTGATTGCGAAATCGAATAAGGCCCATCTTGAGCTGACTCGTCAATTTCAGGAACGGATCATTGAAAAAACCTATCTTGCGATTGCCTATGGAAAATTTAAAAAAGAATCAGGAGTGATCAAAAACTTCTTGGGACGAAGCCGAGCCAATCGAAAAAAAATTTCATCTAAAACAAGACAGGGGAAAGAAGCGATCACAGAGTGGAAGGTTATTCAACCCGATTTGTCGGATTCGGCGAGAGAAGGGGTAGAAAAACTTTCAGTGGTTGAACTGAAGCCAAAAACAGGGAGAACTCACCAGATCCGTGTTCACCTTGCAGAAGCGGGACATCCGATTATCGGAGATCCACTGTACGGTGGAAAACAGTGGTTTGAAAAACTCCCTGCCGACTTAAAGAAAAGTATTGAAAGACTCAATCGCCAAGCGCTTCATGCCTGGAAGATTCAGTTTGTGCATCCGGTAACCGAAAAAACAATGGAGTTCATTGCAGAAACTCCGGACGATATGAAAGAAGTGATGAGCTATCTTTCTCATCATTTTTCTTTTGATAAAAAATAAAATTGCGAGAAAAATTTCAATGATCTCTTTTACTTTCTTTCCCAATATTTTCGGAGGATTTGTTGGACGTAGTTCCTTCCAAGTTTTAACCGATAAATATAAAGTGAGTCAGTGGATTCATCTGAAACAGGTCCATGGCGATCAAATTTTGTTACTTCAAAAAACGGAAGAGATTTCTCAAACTCATCTGGCGGAGGGAGATGCGATAATTTCGACGCTTCCAAATACTCCCATCGCTGTGAGAGTGGCCGATTGTGTTCCGATCTTGATTGCTGATCCTTCAGGTGTGATTGCCACGGTTCATGCCGGTTGGCGAGGAACTCGATTAGAAATTGTTCAAAAAACGCTTTCTCAAATGAAAGAAAAAATGAACCTTTCTCTTCGAGAAGTAACAGTGGTGATTGGTCCTTCCATTTGTGGAAAATGTTATGAAGTTGGAGAAGAGGTCGCTGAACATTTTTTTTCCTATCCGAATAGTAAAAATGAAAAACCGGTTCTTCAACCGATCGGCCAATCAAAGTTTCATCTCGATTTAAAAGAGGCGAATCGTCTGCAAACGTTAGAATCAGGCGTTCAATTGAAAAATATTGAGGTAAGTCCTGAATGCACCCGATGCAATGAAAAAGAATTCTACTCATATCGGGGATCATCGAGTCGTGGGGAGAAGAATGATGGAAGAAATTATGGATGGATTTATATAAAGAGTTAAAATGTTACAACTCAAGCTAATAACCTAATTTTTAATTTAAATAGTCATCATCGATCATTTCATCTTTAAGGTGACGGAAAATAACGACTAGCGCCCCGTATAAGAGTTCTAAAAAAAGCAATATCGTCTGAGTGTAGCCCCTTGGCAATCTCTGGATTAAAATCAGTTCTTTTCTGATATTCAGACCAAATATTTCCTTCCTGTATGAAAGCTACAAACCATAAAACCGGGAGCACGACAGTTCCTGGAGGGATCAATTTTCCTCGAGATCGACTTATAAAACTAGGAACTTCATCTAATTGAAGTTCTCTCTTTTTAAATCTTCGATCAAGAATTTCTTCGCCAGAGCGAAAGACTTCTTCTAAGATTAACAATAAGTCATCTGGGTGAGACTGAGAGATAGAGTCGATCAATAGAGCTTTTGATTGATAAAAAGATTCATTTTTTTCACTAGAAGTTAATTTTTTTTCGATTGCTTTATAGAAGAGATTAATCAGTTCTAGTTTAGAAATTTTCCCAGCTTTAATCTCTTCAGCTTTCTCTGGAAAAATTTTTTTAAGGGTATCAAAATCAGTCACATGACCATATTCATGATCTAACTCTATTCGGATATCATCGGAAATAATACGGGCAGAAGCTCCTAAATATAACTGATGATGAATCGGATCTGTCGTAAAAAGTCCATTAGAATAAGGATGAGAGGATAACGCGAAGAACGGTTTCAAGTCATGCTGTTTAGCGAAAACGCCAGCTTTTGTAACATGATTTTTTTGCCAAATTCGAGGAGCAATTTTAGGATAGGTTTTTATCTCAAGTTGATAAACAGACTTTAGCTCATCCGTACAAGTCTGGAGATAACGGTCATGAGTGGCTGGAGTTGCTGGCAATCCTATAAGCCGTCCTGATTCTTTTTTTGCTAACATAAAACCTTGTTGAAAGAGTTCTTCACAGGTGCTTTTAATCTCTTGTTGAGTTTTATCGTTTATTTTTAATGGAGATGTCATCATAATTTTTTCCTTAATATTTTTAAACTCTTACTGGCATTTAAATGTAATCTCCGTGTGATAATCCCGATCGGAGGTCATTATTTGACCCGCTTTCCCAGTAGTCTCAACGGGAGAGCCAGTTTTACTTAAACCCCAAACGGTCTTCGATACTTTTCGGATGAGATTTCGCTGTTTTTCATCCATCGTTCCTCGGTATTCTGTTTTTTCATTAAGGACGACTACCTTTTTACTTTTGCAATATTTTTGCGCAGATTTAAACGCTTCATCTTCTGCTTTTTCGCGCTCTATATCATCAACAACGATTTTATTCGCCCCCTCTGCTGTCGACATGACCTTCTTATGAGCTGTAGAGCAGGCTACTGAAGTTAATCCTATCAGAATGATTAATATCCATTTATTTGTTCGCATTTCAATTCTCCCTTTCTACTATCTTCAATTGATCTCCGACTGACTTGCAAAAATTTTTAAGCTCGAAAGGAGAAACTACTATCGTTTAAAAACCTAAAAAGTTTTCAATAATTTCGTCAGAACAAATAATATCGTTTATTTTTTGAGTTGAGTAAAGTGTAGGTAAACAATTTATCTATTTGGAATTAAAGAAAATATGCTCAAAATTGGGATAATAATTTGAAAGTTTTTAAAAAACGATTGAGTACTGTTTTTTTCCAATTTATGAAACACCTCCCACCACAATCTCTGGAATCCTCAGCGTTGGTTGTGCATCTGCCACTGGCACCCCTTGTCCATCCTTCCCGCAAGTTCCGATTCCAAAACCCAAATCAGATCCAACCTTATCAATGATGTTTAAAATTTGTGGACCATTTCCGGTCAAGGTTGCACCACGCACCGGTTCGCCGATTTTTCCTTTTTCGATCAGATAACCTTCGTTTACTTCAAACATAAAATCGCCATTGACTGTGTTGACCTGTCCACCCCCCATTTTTTTCACGAAGAGCCCTTTTTCAACCGAATGGAGAATGCTTTTTGGATCCTCTTTTCCTGGCGCAATCATTGTATTAGTCATTCTTACAATCGGACGATGACGATACGATTCACGTCTGCCGTTGCCTGTCGAACGGGTCCCCATTTTTGAGGCGTAAAGTCGATTCGACATATAACGCTTTAAGATTCCGTTTTCGATTAAAATGGTTTTTTCGGCGGGAGTTCCTTCATCGTCAAAAACAAAAGAGCCCCGTTTGTTTGGAACGGTTTTATCATCCATCACTGTAATGAGAGGGGAGGCAATCTGTTCACCGATTTTATTTTTGTAGACTGAAAGTTCTTCAAAGGCTAGATCGGCTTCCAATCCATGGCCAACCGCCTCGTGAACCATTGTTCCACCTGCTTCTGAACTTAAGACTACCATCATCTTTCCGGCCGGCGCTTTAGGAGCACTTAACATCCGGATCGCCTGTTCGGCGGCGACCGTGGCGATTTCTTCCGGTGAGATTTGATCAAACAGTTCAAAGCCGAGAGTTCCGCCGACCGGTTCGTATCCGGTCTGAATCAAATCCTCTTTTTGCGCAATCACTTGTGTGACGAAGACGGTATAAATTTGTTCATCTTCCGCCATTTCACCCAAAGAATTAGCAATAAAAATTTTTCGATTCAAATCACGATAGTTGATGGTTACCTGCTGAATCTGCGGATCGAAACGTCTGGCTGTCTGGTTTGCAAGGGTCACTTTTTTGATTTTTTCCTCAATTGAAATTTTAGAAGGAGACTTTAAAATAGAATTTTCCCAGGATCTAACCTGATTCGAGTGAGTAATATTTTTATGAAAAATTTCTGCTTTGATTCCGTCGGCTAAATATTCTGCAAGTTTGATAAGCGAAGCCTCTGAGATATCGTTGGTATAGGCATAGGCGGTTTTACCGTGATGGAGAACTCTTAAACCGACGCCGACATCAATCCCTGAAATGATTTTTTCGATTTTGTTTTCTTCGCATTGAATCGAAGTGGAGTCGTTATGCTCGAAAAAGATTTCAGAAAAATCACCGCCGTTTTTGAGAGCAGTTTTTAGGATTTTGTTTAAATGGTAGTTTTTAATCATTAGATCAATATAAAGAGATCTTTTTTGCAGTCAAATAATAACTTGATCTCTTTTAAATCAAGTTGTACGAATTTTGATTATCCAATCGTTTTTAATCCAACATTATTTTGACATGTATGGGCGTACTGCCGTACGCCCATACAAAACTAAAGAAGAGAGATGAAACTATGAAACTCAAAAGAATCGGAGTTATTGGTGGTAGCGGCCTTTATGAAATGGAGCAATTGGAAATTTTAGAAAGAGTTCGTTTAGAAACCCCCTTCGGTGAACCATCGGACGAATTTGTTTTGGGAAAATTGGGAGAGAAAGAGGTTGTCTTCTTGGCTCGTCATGGTCGTGGGCATCGAATTCTCCCCTCTGAAATCAATTATCGGGCGAATATCTGGGGAATGAAAAAAATGGAGGTAGGGCAGATTCTCTCTGTCTCCGCCGTCGGATCTCTGAAAGAAGAGATTGTTCCAGGTCATCTTGTGTTTCCAGATCAGTTCATTGATCGAACTACTCGGCGAATTTCGACTTTTTTTGGGGATGGGGTAGTGGCCCATGTTGCCCTCGCAGAGCCTATCTGTGCGAATTTGAGAAAAGTATTGGTTCAATCTTCCAAGAAATTAAATCTTCAAGCGCATCCCGAAGGAACTTATATTTGTATGGAAGGGCCACAGTTCTCCACCAAAGCGGAATCAAAACTGTACCGAAGCTGGGGCGCTGATGTCATCGGCATGACCAATTTTACTGAGGCAAAGCTCGCCCGTGAAGCGCAGATCTGCTATGCAACGATCGCGCTCGCAACTGACTACGATTGTTGGCATTCCGATCATGATTCGGTCACCTCTGATCAAGTTTTAGCAACGCTTTTTTCGAATATTGAAAAAGCGAAGAAAATGGTTTTGGAAACGATTCCTCAATTAAAAGAAGAGAGAAACTGCGGCTGTTCAACCGCCCTGAAACATGCGATCGCGACCGATAAGCTGATGATTAGTGATGTTTCAAAAAAACGACTGAAAGTTATTTTAGAAAGATGAGTGAAAAAATCTC
>CAZQOW010000127.1:0-6873 GCA_964595045.1 uncultured Pseudomonadota bacterium | reverse complement strand
GGTTCTGCAGCCACTCCACAAACAGCATCATTTTGCGGATGTTTGGGATCTGAAGATTGCAGAATTCCAATTTCCTGAATCACAGCTCCTTCGGCCGGTTGTACTTTATTATAGAGAAGATTCTTTACTAGATTGGCCGGACTTATTTTCTCAGCTGTTGCGACTCCCCGTTCATTTTCATTTTGGATGTAGGCAATATTACGACTTCTAACTCTTGGGCCTTCTTGAGGAGCGATTGGATCTGTTCCAGCATATCCAAACGGTTCTCCATTGACATCACGAAGCTCATCATAATTTTCTCGAGAATTAATTTGAGCAATTCCTCCAACCGGAGAAGATCTGCGAGATTTAGAAGCTTGTACAAAATAATTAATACCCTGCAAAAATCGTGATAAATATAAATATGAATCATTTAGAGTAGCGACTTCTTCTTGACCTAATGGTCTTGACTTCTCTTCTTCTTCGAGTTGTTTAATTAATTTACGACGTTTTACAAAATGATGAATTTGGATATGAAGTGTCAGAATTATTGAGATATAATCATCGTTAAAATCAATTTTGTTTATTTTTGCTAATTCAATTATTCTTTGATTATGTCGATGATAAGCTTCATAAACTTCTCTCACTTCTTCATTGGCAATTGTATTTCCTCTAGCTAACTCCCCCCAAAGACGAAGGAACAAGTCTGCTCTTGCTCTAATTTTAGTTCTATCTTTCTGGATTCGCTTTCTATTATAGGCAAATTGAGCTTCTAATCCAGACATGTAGAATTCATCAGCTTGGCTTTTCCAAGCTTTTACGATCTGGAGAATTCCATTCATCGCCTCATAATTATTTCTTAATATTTCCAAGGCAACATCGATATTTTCTAAAAAGGGATTGGGAAATTCGAGAATATCTTTCTCGAGAGTTTGAGTGTTTCTATCCAGATCAAAAAGGCTATCAATCATGAGGTAGGCATGAGATGCCCTCTCGTAAAAATCTCTCTCTTTCACAGAAAGCTTTTCCCAATCTTTTTCTCTAAATTTATTAGAAATATTTACTGCCCAAACAATTTCACATGCCCACCGATTGTCGGAAGTGAGTTTTAAAATTAAAGCGTCACTCCATTCATTATAGGCTTGTTGAACCGCTCTTTCATTTGGATAGAATGCAGCTGCAAATTTCAGTTTTACTGCGATATTTTTCCATCGCTCCACTTGAGTCAACACGCTGGCTACCTGATGATATAATCCTTCTAATGATTTACGTGCTGTTTTGTTATCAGAAATTAAAAGCAAGTTTTGCTGTTGTACTTTTATACTTTCTAAAGTTTGAAAAATATTTCCGATTTCACGACAATCATTCGCAATCTGAAACACGGTTCTGTCTGAATCATCTTTTAAATATCCTTGATCGGCATTCATCAATAACACTGCCCAATGTTTTTGATCCTTTTGAATCCCTTCCACAGCCTCACGCCATTCTTGATAAGCAATCAGTCCTCGAAGTTGTAAGGCAGCAACAGCTCTAGGCGAAAATTCCCCTTTTCCACCAATTCTCTCCGCGGAAATTAAAAAGTGATAATAATTTTCATGGAAATCATCGAATTTACCGGTCTGGATTTGAATAGCAGAGATTTGCGCAACTATTCTCTTTTTTCTCTCTTGATTATTTTTATCGTTTTTTTGCTCTGACTCGTCTGATTTTTTACTGTAAAATTCATATGAGTCTAATGAATTTTTCAAAGTTAAAAGTAATTCAATTAGACTATTCAATATCTTAGCTTCTTCATGGCTGATACTCCGATCACTTCTTAAATTATGCAATCTTCTCAACGCCAAAGGAATTACAGCAAGCCATATTTCCGCATACTCTTCAGGATTTTCCTGAAACTGGCTCCAATGGTTATCAATGCTCTGTCTCACAGCAGATATTAAAGAACGCACTCGGGCACTCACAGCTTGTGATGCATCAGAAATATCTTCTAATCCAACCTCTCCTGTTGAATTCATGTTTCTGATAAACAAGCCTGAAGGTTTTGGCCAGGATATTCAGGCTGCCAATTCCCGTACGCATTATCACCAGCACCAACTTCATCACTAATGGGATTAAAGAATGGAACAGCAGAAGTAATACGACCACCGGTTGATGAACCACCACTTCCACCATAAGTAGGTCCCTCTCTTTTTTCCACAGCATTCCAGAAAGCTTCGATATCAAAAGCAATTCCTTTAGAATCAAAATACTCTTTCAGTCTTTCTGCAGTAAGACGCTGAACTCTACCTGCATTCAATAAAATTGCTCTGAAAGTCGACTCCGCAATCTTCGAATCTTTTGAAAGATAGGGGCAGCCTATTCTCTCTTCGACTCCCGACATGTCAATCTGAGCTATGGCTTGAGCCAGAATAAAACTTCCTTCTCCATAATAAAAATTTTGTTTTTTCAACAGTTCGCGTATTTTTTCATCAGTATAATTCGCGATTCGATAAAGACGAATTCTATTGATTAAATCTTCTGTATCAAGCGGACCTTCATGGGGTTTTAACGCTTCTAAAACGGCTCTTAAAAACCGATGATAATCAAAAGAAACTTCACATGACTCAAAATATTTTTGAAGTTTTCTAATGCACTCTTCGTCAATCCGATCAACCTTTCCTTGATAAAGAAGATCTCTGATAACTTCTGCGTAAATTCCTACTTTACGAGCTAAAGAGTTACACACCGTTACTCTTGCTTGAACCATTGCTTGCGCCAGAATTAAAGCGGCATCTCCATGGAATACCTGATGCCTTTTTAAGACATCCCTCATTTCTTCTTCAGTCGCACCAGCCAACTGATATAGAGAAATCCAATCAATGAGGGTTTGATCATTAAGAGGAACTTCACTTTTCATCCAGGCTATTTCAACTGCCTCTCCATTTAATTGGGCTGGAAGCTTTTCCCAACTTCTTTCTCTTTGGCAAATAGCAAATAAAAGAAATCCTGGTAACGACAGTGGGTCGGCGTGGCGACCATAGAAGTCGATGACTTCTCTTCCAATCGACTTATTTGGGTGAATGCAGATGATCATCCCCGGAAATAATCTTTCAAGGACAGACTGCAGATCTTGGTAAAAAGTTGCATTGACAGTTTTTACAGCTAAATCTCCCGAAATATTTAAGGCTCGAGGCAATTTTTCTAATTGAGTTTTACGTTCAGGAGGGTTTTCACCTCCCATTAAACTTCCTGCCGTTGAGTTGGATAAGCAAGTTCGATGATACAACTCCTTCAACGTAGGACAGTAACCATCCGGATTTCTCATTTGAATTAAAAAAAGCCATCGAAGAGTTTTTCTTTCAGGATCTTTTTTATATTCGTCCTCTAAATATCTTCTATCTTTAAAATAACTAATAAAAAGAGGATAATCGGATGTCATCCAAACTTCTGGAGAAGTGGTCGGATAACGGTGAAGATTTGCTCCATAAATAAATTCTCGAACATCTATTTCATAAATATCGGCTAGAGCTCGAAGAAGTGAAAATTTAATCGCATCAGGAGGAGAACTCTCTAACTGACGCAACTCTTCTTCGGTAACTTCAATTTTTCTAACCCTTAAAATTTCTACTACTTCTTCGATTGTCCTATTTCCACGGGCTTGTTCCATTACAAGTGGGAAAGCAGTTCTACGGTGATCCCACCGTGAAGGTTCCCAAGAGCTCGCTTTTTTCGCTTTCTCTGTCAAATGAGCAACTGATTGCACTGCTTGCATTGCTTGTGTCTTCTCTCTTGCCTGTTCAATGGCTTGATAAAGACGAGAAACATTAATATTAGCTCCATATTGATGTAGTCGTTCCGCTAAAACTTGGAGTGCTGTTCGAGTAATCTCCGAAATTCTTCCATCCATTATTAAACTAACCGTTCGATCTGCATAAGCAGTGCTCAAACAATATCGTAATCGGTCAAAACCAGCTTGTGCTAATCCCTCTGCCAAAATAAAAATCGGTTCGTAGATAGGAAGTTGATGAACGGCAACCATTGCTCCAATTTCTTTTTCGGTTGCTTGAAAATATCGGTAGAGAGCGATCCAATAAGGAAGGTCTTCTTTGGTAATAATGGGAATACCTCTCTCATCCTCTTTAATTGCTCCCATCATCCACGCAGATAATTTATGATTCTTTACTTTCATCTGCTCAGAAATTTTTATTTTCTGTTTGCTTCTTTGGAACGACAAAAATAAAAGATAACCAGGATGTTTTTTAGCCCTTTTCAAATGAGCAGGATGAGAGGGATTAGCTTTATGCGAAGGGTCAATAAAACTTTCAATAATTTCTTCAAAAGTTCTATGTCGCAAATCGGTTGAAATTTCTATTCCTGGAAAAAAGACTGGTAGGTATTGATCAACCGTAGAGGGTTTAATCGGTTTTTCTGCCCTTTCAATTATTCTTCCTTTGTTACGAACCGCTTGTTTAAACTTCTCAGAATCAAAATTGTCTTTTCCTAAAACTCTTTCCAACTTATCAAGAGTAGCATCACTCAGAACAGGATTTTTTTCATCGATTGCTTCAAGCAAAGTTGTTCTATTAATTCCTGCTTCTCTTGCCAATTCCGACTGACTTCTTTTTCCCATCGCCCAAGCAAGAATAAAAAGCGGACTATCCACAGTAAAACCTTGAGTTTGAGCCACTCTTTCAATCTCTTCTTGAGAAATGCCTAGTTGTCGGTAAATCCAGATCCATTCTGATAAATTGCCCGCTTGCATTTTTGTATCGCCTCTCACACGAGTGGAGAGATACTCTCTGCTACTTCTTCCATCTACTAATCGACGCGATAAATCCCCCCAAGTCAATTCAACCCCTTCTTCTTGAATTAGTCTTGCTCGCGCTCGCTGAAGCAGCTGAGTTGGGCTATAATAATCTGCCAATAAATTACTTAAAGATAATGAAGAAAATATTTGAAGAAGAATATTATATGGAATTGAATCTGTTTCATGAATTAATCTATTAAAATCCTCTTTACTTAAATTATAACGTTCTTGAAAATCTTCAGTTGTCTGATAATGATTAGGACCTTTCATTTGACATAAAATTGCATATCCTAATGCATGTTTTTCCCGATCTAAAGCTAAAAATCGGTCAAGTTCTTCCTGACTTTCAAAATACAAAGGATCGGTAGTGGACATCCAAGAAGTAGAAGGAACCTCTTTGTAAAAAGCTAAATTGAAAGCATAAATTAAATCTCTGACATCCTGTCTGCAAGCAGAAGCGATTGCTAAAAGCAGTTCAAAAGGAGGAACTTCTAAAGAAACATCGAAACTCTTTTCATTTTCTAATTGAACTATATGATTTACATCTAACCATAATTTTAATTCTCCTCTCTTTTTTAACTCAGTAAATAACTCTTGCGGAGATTTAAACCCAGCACCCACTCTCCATTGTTTTATCATCTGAGCTAATTCAACAAACGAGGTTATTTGAGCAGCGGCTGGAGAAGGTTTCCAAATTATAGTTGAATCTATCTGTACTGTCTGCCCTACTTCCTCTGCAATATTCGCTCCTCCCGGCAATCCTCCTCTATCTCCCGCATCTCGAACTGACATTACTCCCGGATCGTCCGGTGCTTTCGGATTCAGCGGGTCATTCGATAACCCCTCAGAACCAAATGGATTTCCTAGAACGTCAGTCAGTTCTCCCATTCCGCTGGAACTGATTTGAGCATGACCGGAAGATGAACCCCCTGCTGGGGTAATTGATTTTAAATTTCTCTGCTTTGATTCAAATCGCGCACGGTAACGTCCTTCATAAGAATATAAACCTCCACCCAAACGATTTCCTTGAGAGTCAATCACATGATAAAAATCTAGAAGCTCTGGATGAGCAAGAACAGCCAAAAGTGTTTTAGGATATTTCAGCTTTAATCCATACTCCTGAATCAGACGATATAAGATTTCAACAATTGAATATTTAATATCTTCTTCAGCAAGATCTCTTTCTAACACAATATTAAAATCGTGATCATGGCCAACCTCACTAAGTAATTTTTTAAATCCTGTTTTTAATCGAGGCGATCCTTTAAAAATTAGGGTGAGTAGCTCACCAAAAGTGGTATTCATTAAACGATTTTCATCCCAACCAGCAGGAAGAGAGAGATGAATTGTTTTACCATCTTCTTCAATGATCTCGAGTTTTTTGAGATCTTCTGATTTCTTATAAAGACAAAAATAAATGATATGCGAAATTTGAGCTAAAAGATAATGCTGACCATACTCATATAATCTTTGAATGGTCGGAACCCCACGAGATAAGTCATTGTCGTAGGTACTCTCACTTTTTATTCCAATCATCTCAATCAGCTGAATACGATTCAAACCTAAGAGACTTCCTATCGCCTGCATCAATTGTCTTGGAGAAACTTCTGATAATACTTGTGCGCCGTAAAGCTCTTTCAATTTATCGAACAACTCATCTGTTTGAATCGGTTGAGTTCTTTTTGATTTTTTAACCTCGGCAGGGTTATTCGCCGCACACGCTTTCTCAATCGCTCGACGAAATTCTTCTGCATCAAAAGCAACTCCTAAATTTCTAAATGCTTTCGACAGTTTTTCGATCGTCTCTGTTCCGGGAATTCGATCTTTGGGATATAACATCGCCAAAAGGGTTTTTTTAGAAACTCCTTCTCTCGCAACTAAAGCTTCATAAGAAATTCTTCCGTCAATCCCAACTTCTGCTAGTTTCGACTGATCGATTCTTGAGACCGCCATGGCAAATATAAAAAGAGGGGAGTTAGGTGAAAAACCCGCTTCGGTTGCCATCGCTTTCGTTTCTTCTTCTGAAACCCCCATCTGTCGATAAAGCCATAACCAATCTGCCAAATTACTTGCGAGAACTTTCACTTTATCAAACTCTCTTTGACCCA
>CAZQOW010000126.1:261-6885 GCA_964595045.1 uncultured Pseudomonadota bacterium | reverse complement strand
CGATTGAAAATGATTGCGACCCGTTCGACCGGCGTCGATCATATCGATCTCGATTTTTGTAAAAAGAAAAATATTCATGTTGCGAATGTTCCGCTTTACGGTGAGAAGACAGTTGCCGAACATACCTTTGCTCTTCTTTTAGCGCTAACTCGCAAACTGATTCCATCTGTTGAAAGAACCCGATCCGGCTCTTTTTCCTTGGAAGGACTTTGTGGAGAAGATCTCAATCAGAAAACGATCGGAATTATAGGAACTGGAAATATCGGTCAGCAAGTCGCCAAAATCGCTCATGCGTTCGAAATGAAAATTTTGGCTTACGATATTCAACCAAATCCGAAGTTAGTTGAAAAATTTGGCGTTCGATATGTTTCTTTCAAAGAGTTACTCAAACATTCGGATATTATTACGTTGCATGTTCCCGCGAACGATTCGACCTATCATTTGATTAACCAATCCCATTTGCCGCTGATTAAAAAAGGGGCGATTTTGATCAACACGGCGAGAGGTTCAATAGTTGAGACAGAAGCACTCGTAAAAGGTTTATCCGAAAAAAATTTTTCAGGATTAGGGCTTGATGTTTTAGAACAAGAGCCAAAGATTCGGGAAGAGCGAGAACTGCTCAGTACTCTTTTTCAAGGAGATCTAAAATCAGTGACCACCACTTTGGCAAATGAGTTTTTACTTCATCATCACGATAATGTAATCATTACTCCGCATAACGGATTTAATACCAAACAGGCGCTCGGAAGAATTTTAAATACGACTCTTGAAAATATTAAAGAATTTTTAGAAAACGGAAAAAGATTTAATTCAGTCATTTCCTGATATGCGAAATTTTTTTCAAAAAGAATCTCTCAAACTCAAATCTGCTTTTTACCATCCCTCTTTTATTTATTTGATTGTCATTGGGAATGGTATTTTGTTTTTCTCAACCGTGATCGTTTATTATCTTGAAAAAGATGTGAATCCACATTTGAAAACCTATTTTGATAGTCTCTGGTGGGGCGTTTCCACAATTACGACCGTAGGATTTGGGGATGTCGTGCCAATTACTTTTCCTGGCCGAATTATTGCGATCGGATTGATGTATACCGGAACTGTTCTGTTTGTCATGTTTACCGGAATGTGGGTCACGCTTTGGTTGAAAGGGGAAGTTCAAAAAGAAATTTCTCCTTTGGAAAAAGGGTTGATTCGGGAGGAAGAAGAACAAGTTGAAATTGTAAAATTGCTGAAAGAAATTCGAGAAAGGCTTGATCGATTGGAAAGTAAATGATCGATAAAACTTATGTCTAACTTTCACCCCATTCATATTGGTGATTCTGGGTGGCGAGCGATTTACGCCGCCGGATTTACCGTTGATCGTTTGAGCGCGATCGCGTTGGCTTTAACCCAGCTGTATCCATTCCAAAAAATTTTGATCGGATTTGATAATCGGTTTCTATCGAAAGAATTTTCTCATCATCTGGCGATTTTTCTTCAATCCAAAAAGTGGAAAGTAACTTTGATTTCCGATTCTTTTCCAACCCCAGGAGTTGCAAAAGAGGTGAGGGAAAAACAGTATGATTGGGGATTTGTAATCACGGCGAGTCATAACCCCTATTATTATACCGGCATTAAAATTTTTAATTCAGATGGGACTTTGATTGGGCGTGATCTGGTTCAGAAAATTCAGAATCAGGCGAATGTGCTTTTACAGCAAGAGAAAATGCCTTCGTTTGATCCACAGAAAAAATTTTTTCCGGAATCCGATCTGAAAAGTTTTGAACAGTTTTATCTTCAATCTGTTTTCAAATGGGTGGATGTCAAAGCGATTCAAAAAGCAAATCTATCAGTGGTTTGGGATGGCTTTGGTGGAACCACTAGCTTTCTTTTTCCAAAATTTCTGAAATTTCTGAAAATCAAAAATGATTCTGTCCCCTTTTTATTGGAACCCACTTATCAAAAAAGAAAGCTTGAGCCGGATGCGACTTCGCTTGTCGAGCTCGGAAAAGCGGTGAGAAAAAAGAGAGCCGATTTAGGACTCGCCACCGATGTCGATGGAGACCGCTTTGCCATCCTGGATGAAAAAGGGAGTTATTTACTCAACAATATTTTGGGAAGTCTGATGCTTTGGTATCTTTTGGAAATCCGAAAAGAGAGAGGGGTCGTTTATCAAACGGTCAGCTGCTCTTCTCTCAACGAAAAAATTTGCGAAAAAAATAACAGCTCTCTCGAAATCGTACCGGTCGGTTTTCAGGTGATGGGTCATGAAATGCAGAAAAATCGCTCTTCGCTGATCGGTCTCGAAGAAACCGGCGGTTTTGCTTATGCACCCCATCTCTCTTTCAAGGATGGGTTGATTGCGCATGCTTTTTTTCTGGAGATGCTCGCAACCCAAAAAAAATCGATGGGTCAACTGATTCAAGATCTTTATAAAAAATATGGAAGATTTTTTTATGAGAGAGTCGATTTGAAAGTAGAGTCGGAAAATGAACTTGAAAAGTATCAAACCGTTTCATTCTGGGAAAAAAAATTGAAAAGAAAAATTATTTCAACGGATCAGTTGGATGGAACCAAGTTTCGATTTGAAGGAGAAAGTTGGTTGCTGATTCGTTCTTCTAAGACCGAGCCGTTATTGCGGATTTATTTTGAATCGAGAGAGAAAGGCTTTTTGAGAGAAGTGAAATCTTCTATTCATCTAATTTAAGAAGAGCTTTAAGATTTTAAACTCTTAGAATTTTATCCTGATAAAAACACAAACTAAAAAAGGGACAAAAATTCTTGTCCCTTTTATTAGTTTTTCATCTTCTAAATTTCGCTTACTTGGTTTCTGGAGCTTTTTCTACTGCTGGTTTTTCTTCTGCTGCTTTTTCTTTTTTCTTTCCTTTGTGATGTTTCTTTTCGGTTTTTGCTTCTTCTTTTGTTGGGGTTGCTTCTTCAGTTTTTGTTTCTGTTTTTTCAGTTTTTGCTACATGCTTTTCTTTTTTATCATGAGCTTGAACAGAACCAGCCACTGAAAGTCCGAATGCGATAGCGATTGCTAAAGCGAGTAATTTTTTAGACATTTGAAATCTCCTTTTATGTTTGATTTGAGTTGTGAACCATTCACAGACTCGATAGTTGTATAAAGCAGTAATGATGCCAATAAATTGAATTGTATAAGTATATATAATTGAACTACTTTTTTAATTTAGAGTTTTCAAAAAAATCAAAGTATGTGTAAAATTTCCACCGATTGAGGTAAAAGTCTACAGCGGAAAATGTAAATATATTAGTTACTCAATCCAAGGGTGAGTCGTTTTGCTGTGTGAATCATAGTTTTTTAAAACATAAAAATCCCATTTGAATCTATTAGACTTTTACCTCGTTCACTCTGACTCCTTATGACCATCGGAAACAAAGTTTTAATTAACATTCTCATCCTCTGCACTTTAGCTGCCTCCATTTATGGATATGTTTTCCTAGGAGAACAGAAAAAGTATGCAGAATCTCAACTGATCAAGAGAACTCAGGCTTTTGGCGAGTCGATGCGTGAAATTATTGAAGCGAATCTCACCTCTGAAAATCTTTCCTATCTTAAAAAACTGCTTAATCGAATTACAGTTTTTGAACAACCGATGGGACTTCGAATCTATTTAAAGAATGGAGAAAATTTTTATCAAACAAAAAGTCTCAAAAAAATTCCCGATATCAATATTTCCCAGCTGATTCAGGAAATGGGTGAGGATGAAGCGTTTGTCGAAAAAAAGAATTATCTCGGAAAAGCATTTATTGTCTGTAGTTTTCCAATCGAATCGGAAGAGGGAAACTTACTCGGTATTTTACAGATTTTTGACTATCAATCAGTGATCAGTGGAGATTTAAAAGGATATCAAAGAAAAGTTTTTACCTCTTTGATGCTTTTTTTTCTGTTTAGTTTGACCGTTATCTTTTTTGTTATCCGTAAAAATATTAATCAACCGATTGCCACCCTGATTCGAGAAGTTCAAAATAAAAATGGAAATGAAGGTTCGGTTCAAAAAGGTCATGAGTTAACCATTCTTAAACAAGAGTTTACTAAGAGAGAATCTCATCTTCAGCAGCTTGAAAATGTGCTTTTTGAATCGGTTCAGGAAAAAGAGGAGCTGTTAGATCAACTTCAGCAATCGGAAAAACTTGCCGTTATCGGAAAATTCGCCGCCGATCTCGCACATGAAATGGGAAGCCCTATTTCGGTGATTGAAGGGAGAGCGGCTCAAGCGTTGAAAAAAGCAAGTGAAGCTCAAGTCGTTGAGAAAAATCTGAATTTAATTGTGAGTCAATCGCAACGGTTGAGTAAAATGATTAAGGATGTTTTGGCTTTTGGAAGAAGAAGACCGATTCATAAAACCTCGATTGATTTAAATCGGGTTTTATATCAGGCGCTTGAACTTTTTGAGGAGAAAATTCGACCTCCCTTAGAGCTGGAAAAAAAGATTTCTGCTCAGTTACCGAAAGTGGAGGGAGATCCCGATCAGCTGTTACAGGTTTTTATCAATTTGATTCAAAATGCGATTGAAGCGATGCCTCAAGGGGGGAAACTGACCTTAAGCAGTGATCAAGTCACAGATAATGGAAATCTTCTCCCCTGGATTCGGATTAGTATTAAAGATACTGGAGTTGGAATTGAAGAAGAGGCAAAAGCTCACCTCTTTGAACCGTTTTTTTCCCAAAGAGCAAGCGGAGAAGGAACCGGCCTCGGGCTTTCAATTGTTTACGGAATCATTCAAGAACATGAAGGACACATTTTGGTGCAAAGCAAACCAAACCAGGGGTCTCAATTTGATGTCTATTTGCCGATTCGGGAACGAAAAGCGGTTTCAACTTCATCGAAGCGTCTCATGACCCAAAAATTGAGTGTAAATAATGACTAAATCCCAATCAAAAATTTTGGTGGTCGATGATAATCCAGAAGTTCTTTCACTTCTCTCCGATCTTCTCGAAGAAGAGGGACATTATACAATTCTTGAAGCACACTCGATTGAAGAGGCGATCGAGAATCTTCAGAAACATAATGTTCATCTGGTGATCAGCGATTTGAGATTAAAGAGTGAAAGTGGTTTTGACTTGATGAAGATGGTGCAGAAAGATTTTTCCTGGATTCCGGTCATCATTATGACCGCCTACGGAACCGTTGATTCAGCGATTGAGGCGATCCGGAATGGGGCATTTGATTATATTGAGAAACCTTTTCATTCCGAGAAAATTCTTTTGACAGTTGCTCGGGCGATTGAAACCTCCGCACTTCGAACAGAAATTCATCAGCTCCGAACGACATTAATCCGTGATTCCACCTATCATCACATCATTTCTCAAAGTGCGAAGATGCGGTCGATTTTTTCTCTGATTGAGAAAATCAAGACAAGCGATATCAATGTGTTGATCACCGGCCCGAGTGGAACCGGAAAAGAGCTCTTTGCTCGTGCGATTCATGATAGTTCTACTCGAGCAAGTGGCCCTTTTGTGACCCTGAACTGCTCTGCCATTCCCGAAGCACTTCTCGAAGGGGAGCTCTTTGGATATAAAAAAGGGGCTTTTACCGATGCGAAGGGGGATAAAGAGGGGTTAATTGAGCAGGCCGATGGCGGAACCTTTTTTATGGATGAAATTGCGGATCTTCCTCTTTCCCTTCAACCGAAACTCCTTCGGGCAATCCAGCAACGTGAAATCCGATCGCTTGGATCGACGAATAACCAGATTATCAATGTCCGATGGATCGCGGCGGCGAATCAGGATCTCAAAAAAATGGTGGCAGAGAAAAGATTTAGGGAAGATCTTTTTTATCGTTTAAATGTAGTGAATATCGAACTTCCTCCTTTAAAAGATCGGCGAGAAGATATCCCGATTCTTGTCAGACATTTTATCGAAAAAATGTCGACCCGTTTTCAAAAGCAGATCAAGGGAGTTGACGAAGCGGCTCTTCATCTGCTTCTGAATTATGATTGGCCAGGAAATATTCGGGAGCTTGAAAACATGATCGAGCGAGCGGTAGCGCTTGCAGAAGGGGAATGGATTATTCCCCATGATCTACAACTCCCATCGGTAGAGAATAAAAATCCTCAGGATATTCAGTTTTCTTCTGCAGAAAATATTTCAACTTTGGAAGAGATGGAAAAAAGATATATTTTACAGGTGTTGAAGAAGGTTAAAAACAATCGTAGTCAAGCCGCTAAGGTTTTGGGAATTGATCGTAAAACTCTTTATAATAAGATCGCGATGTATCCAGAATTAAGCAATTTGGAAGAAGAATAAAAAGATAGAAGTCAGCAGACAGGCATCAGGAGTCAGAAGGAAATAAAAAAAAGGCGAATGAAAGAATAAAAGAGAGGATAAATTGGTTTTCATCCTGATATTCTCATATTCCTGATTTTATATTCGCATTTTTTTCATTCCTGTCTCCTGTTTTTTTCCCCAATTATGTCTCAACTCAAAGTCAAAAAAATTCGCATTGATACTTACAAAGAAAATATCGCCTATCTTCCGCACAACTGCGAGATTTGTAAAAGTCAGGGATTTCGAGCGCTTTCTAGAATTGAAATTTATCATGGGGCGCATAGTATTTTGGCGACGATTAATATGACTGAAAATGGTCTCGTGAAGGCAGGCGAGATAGGTCTGAGTAGTATT
>CAZQOW010000126.1:0-251 GCA_964595045.1 uncultured Pseudomonadota bacterium | reverse complement strand
GGGGTTCACGAAGATACGCTGGTTTCGTTAGCTCATCCAAATCCCTTACTTTCCACTGATTACATCCGAAATAAGCTGGATGGTGCAATTTTCACTAAAAGTCAGTTTTCTGAAATCGTCCGTGATATTTTATCCTATCGATATTCCAACATTGAATTGACCGCTTTTGTGATCGCCTGTGCCAAACAGCGTTTGAGCTTAGAGGAAATTCAACATTTGACCGAAGTGATGATTGAAACGGGAGAACAGAT
>CAZQOW010000125.1:1213-7004 GCA_964595045.1 uncultured Pseudomonadota bacterium | reverse complement strand
AAGGGCTAGAAGGAAAACAGGATCGATTAAGCCGTTTCAAGAAAGCGGTGATTGAAGACTTTTTTGTTTTCGCAGACAACGGGCGATGGGAAGATTACCGAAAAGAGCTCGGTTGGCAGCTTCCGCATGTGCAGAGACATTTTATCCAAGAGATGAGATCGATTCTCGAAGCGCTTCATCAGCCTCAAAACGAGGAGAGTTTTACGGCAATCAATATCCGTTTCAATCGGTTGATGCACGGTCCGATGGAGTTGGGGATTTTTGCGGGAGAAAAAGAATTTTCGTATCGTGCAGAGCATAAAATGATCGGGCGTGGGATTGAGAAGTATTTAGAGGATCTTCCGCCGTCAATGGTTTTGGAAATTACCGAATCGATTCAATACTCCGACAAGTTAAAGCAGTTGAAGGTTTGGGGGGCGACTCTTTTACTCAATCCTGAGCTTGAGGCGGAGAATCAGTATTTAAAGAGGGGATTAGAGAGGATCGGAAAGGAATTAGGATTCGATCAATTAAAAGACGATTCGAGTCTGAACCCGGTTGGGAAAGAGCTGTTTGCACTACATCAGGGGCTGAATAAACTCATTTTAGAAAAAGCATCTTCTGAACAGATCGAAGAATTTATCAAAAGCTGGAGCGAGAAGATCGCCGAGAAAAAGTTAACGCCTGAAGAAGCGGCTCTTATACAATCGGTACTTCAATCTTTGAACGAGCTTCATCAGTCGGACAAGGTTTTTTCCGACTCGATTCGTACAACTAAATATGCCTCTCAGGAGTTACAGGAAGAGCTCGCGTTTAGCTTTGGGCAATTTGGATATTTATCGCAAGGAATCAGTCTTGCGGCAAAGCTTGTTGGGTCTGGGGATGAGGTTGATATCCAAAAAGGTATTCAAGAGATTGAGAGAGAAATCTTCAATCGATCAAAGATCAAAAACTGGGAAGAACTCGATCAGGCTCATAAAAAGCTACATCAAAAGTTAAACGATCGTAACCACGCTCTTTACAAAGCGAGAGTTGCAGCAAAGATGAATTATGCCGAAGAGCTGATTAATCTCGCGCAGTCCTCCATTGAAGCGATGATTTTGGAAGTCGTCGTCGGACCTGGAGCCGCTCTGGAACGGCTCGCTTCCATTTTGAAAAAGGTTCAATCCGTCGGACGAATGGCAGTGGGCGTGGTCGAGAGAGAAGGGGTCCGGGGAGCGGCGAAGCTCGCTGGAAAGCAGGCATGGAGTAAAGTCGCTACGACAGCTCGGACGATGCGTCAGGGTGCCGCAGAGGTATTTAAAGGAAAAGCGAAATCGAATCTGGAAGATGCAGCAAAGAATGTTCTCACCTCGACCGATCCATGGGATGCGTTTGGTAAAAGTTTTGCCGATGGGCTTGAATTTAATTTTTCCATTTCCAATTATGCAGCGGTAGCAGGAGTCGTCGTTACTTCGGGCGCTGTTCGGGTGATCACAGAAACATTTGCCATTTCTCTCGCCGATATCAAGCGGGAATTTCCTCATTTTATCGAAGAAAAAATTCCGGAAATGTTCAAGGAAGGGGCAAAAGGATTTGCCCTGACTCCCTTAGATAATCAGCTCAACTCTCTTTGGGCTGCACTCGATGACAAGAAGTATATTGATGAAAAAGAAAATGTTTTATCGAAACAACTTTCTGGTGGTTTTACAACTGCTGTTTCTATGTTCGCTTCTGCGCTTGTAAAAAATGAGAAAAAAGCACTGGAAGAGGAGATGAAAGCGGCGGTAAGATCGAAGGCTCCAATCTGGCATGGGAGAATTCTTGAGGATGGTATTGATTTTTCTCAAGCACTTCCAGGCAAGCTTATGCATGCGGCTCGAGCGGGAGCGGAAGAGACTCTCGAAGAGGGAATTAATCAAGCATTGGATAATGGAACACTGAATGAAGAGAGTTTTTATCAACTCGCTGCAGTCTGCGCTGGTGGAGAAATTCAGGGTGCTGGAAAAGCGGTCTTAAAATCTCCTTATACAGTTTTTTATAGAACGTTATTTCCGATTCATTCCAAAGAATCAGATCTTTCCCCCTCGATCGAAAGAATTCTTGCCGAAGCACACGGTATTTCTACCAGCAAAGATCCTGTAGTGATCCGTCTCGTTCAGGAAGCGGTTTTTGCTGTGGCGGAAGAGGCAAAAGATAAAAAAATCGAGGCGGCTAGAAAAGACGGAACAGATTTAGAAGATCCGTATGAAAATCTAGATCTCGATCTTCATAGAATTGTTAAAACCGCAGAGCGAAAAGGCGATTCGATTCTCTTTCAGGTCGATCAGAGCTTAGACAAGCTTTCTTTAGCAGAAGATGCGAGAACTAAGGCGAGAGAAGCTTTTGCGAGAATGGTTCTCTATCAGGGAGTTTCGTTGAATGCCGTGGAAGCGTTGATTCCACAGGTTTTAAAGACCGTCGATGAAACATTCCAGAAAATTTTTGGTGAGCAATCGCTCACCGATTCCCGTTTTCAATCTTTAAGAGATCAATGGTTGCTGGAGCATTTATTTCTTCTTCCTTCTCTTCCCGCTTCGATTCCTGCTCAATTCCGAGGGCTGTTTGTGGATCAATGGATCAGTGATTGGAGACAGAAAACGATGGCGCTAGCGACTGATTTGAAGCGGATCGCCGGCTTTGCATTTCGGGGAGAAAATATTGCCGAAAGCAGAAGGAATGAGCTTTTAAAAGATTTTATTCATGCGTCGATGAAAGAGCTGGAGCAGGTCAGAGGCGATGAGAAAGCTTACGAACAAAAAAGAAAAGCGATTGAAGAATTTTCCAAAACGATTTCACTCTTAGAGCAGGCACAATTTTCTCCTCGCGGAGAACTGGTCACGACCGATCAAGTTCCGGAAAAAGCAGATCATCTCAAAAAAACAATTCCTCTTCAGTCGATAGGTGCTCTTCTTGAAAAAATTGAAAAGATAAAAACGGAAGGGAAAGAAAGTAAAGTCGAAACAAGAACCCTACAAGCGTTGAGATTTGTCCAGAAGGGATCTCGCTGGTTTGAACAACATCCAACGGCGATGATGGGAATAATCGCTGCAGTATCTCTTGCAAAGCCGATGATTGGATGGGTTGCTCAGCACTTTGGAATTAATTTAGGGTTAGACTCTTCTGTTAATCCTTTTACAATTTTAGAACAGGGGATGAGTGGTGCCATGATTTTTGCAGGTTGGCGAGATGGAGAAAATTCTAAAAATCAGGATGGAACCTCTCAGCAATTTCAAGAAGAATTGGACAGAGAAAAATTAGGTGAAAATAAAGAAGAAACTCTCGAACAAGAAAAAGAAACAGATCTTGATGTGTTACGTAAACTTGAAATTACCAGCTGGTTCTCTCGAAGTAAAATTTTTAGTACAGTTTCTAAAGAAACAAAAGAAAATTTAGCTGATTTAATTGTTGAACTTCCCTCTATTCGAAAATGGTTACAAAAAAATCAAGATCAAGAAATAATCCAATCTGATTTATTTGAAAAACTACTCAGTAATTTTGCGCTTAATATTGAGTTTTGCAGTGATAAAGATGCTTCGAAAGAATTGGAAAATTTTCTTCAAGGTCTTCAAAAAATTAGAAGCTATCTTATAAATGGGAATAGGAAAGAAACTAGTGCAATTTATAAACGAGTTCTATTGTTAGTTGAAAGCTCTCCTTCACTCGCAATCCGCTTAGTAAAAGAAGTTGAGAGCATATCGGAGGAAGATCGACAAAATCTGGTTGCTTTACTTAACGCAAAGATTGAAGCTGCAGAAGTATTGAATAAAAGCGTCGAGCTAATTCTTACGAAAGTTGAAGTGTTGAATAAAAGTGTCGGACTGATTCTTACGAAAAGAGTTAAAAACGAATTTCGATATGAAGACCGAACAAAAAAAATAAAAGAGGCTCTGAAAACTGTTTATTTTTCACCCTTTTCAAATCATGCAGTTTCGGCTTTAGTTCTAGGAAAGCCAATCGACAAAGTCATTGCTGAGGTTGAATTTAAAGCCGAAAAGCTTAAGAGTCTGATCACTCATTTTAAATTTGAAAATGTGAGTGAATATATTGAAGAACTTCCCGAACAAATTGTAAGCTTAGCAGAATGCCTTAATTCCGCCATTCATGACCTATCTACCTCAAATAATCCTCTCGCTAATTCATTTTTTTATATAACTCAACTCTCTCAAATACTGGCTCTAGGGCAATTCGATTTAGGTAAATTGATTGCCTGTGATCAAAGAGCTCAACAAGAGGGAAAACAGATAGGTGAAATCTTAAAGGAAGAGTTTGAAGCTTACTGGCAAACATCTACGGTTGAGAGAGATCAAAATCTTAAGAATCAGAATAAATATCAGATTTGGTGTGTGAGAGAATTAATAGAAAATGGAGTTGATAAATACTTAGCAGAAGAATTGGTTGAGAGGGCTAATGATTCGGTTGCGTTACAAATATTGATTGAAAGAATGATTAGCGGAACTATTACACTGAACAGTACTACTGAAGAAAAAATAAAATTATTATTTTTAGAGAATTTTGATGACGCCTCTGATTTGGTACGTAAAGAAATCGACAAAATAAATAGGGCTCTTTTGTTGGTTTTATCCTCTCCAGGTGGACAAGAGCTGTTTCTTGCAAGTAATCCAAACGATTTTTTTGATCTGCTTTTTTCAAATACTTCAATTCTCAATCATTTGGCAGAAAGATTTCATGGGTTTGAAAAATTAGTTACTGATAATCCATCAGATTCTTTTTTTCATCGAATTGCGCTGGTTATTAAAGGGAGAATTTTAGGATTATGTTCATATAATTTGTTAGCTGCCGCTAAAGTTTCTGAAGCAATTGAGGATGCTGATTTTACTGATTTGGGAGAGGGTGCCTATAATATCGAAGAAACCATTTTAAGAATTGAGAGAATGATTCAATCGGTGGCATCGATTTACTTTAGAACGGCTCAATATCCGACTGAAATGAGGGAAGCACAAAATGCAGAAGCCTTAAAAACTTTCAGCCAAAATCTTTCTCTCGTTGCACTCGTAGAGAAAGACCCCGGCCAGAGGATTTTTTCTATTTTAGGTCCTGCCAAGTTTATGGAAACTTTTGGGGCGGAATCAACCTCTGTGAATTTGTCCAACCAAACTGGTGTGGATAAAACGGTATCGAAAACCTCTACTTATTTAGAAATACTTAAAAAAGAGATCGATCTCTTTAAGGATTCATCAGACTTCTACAGACTTTTAGAAATAAATGCTGCTGACATATTTGAGTTTTTACGTCTTCTACATGGTTTAGATCATTCTTATCATTTCCAGGCCGCTACTCTGCGGAATAGATTCATTCAACTTGCAAATATTAGTTTCATTGAAGTCTTTCCACTTTTAGATGATTTTATAGATGAAAAAGATACTTTAGAGCTTTTACAAAAAGTCGAAGCAACAATTGGATCTTTAAAAGCAATAAAAAAACAGGATGTAGGAAATGCTGTAGAAGAACTTGACTCAATTCGTATCGATCCTTCAACAAATATTTTGACAGGGATAAATAGATTTTTGAAAGTTTTAGAAAAGAATGATTGGGCATTGTCTCATGAAATTATTCAACCGGGTGATCGGGGTAGTAAAAGCATTTCCCCAACCTCGTTAGGCTACCCATGCAATTTTGGAATTCGGCTGAACGTGACTGGAGAAAGAGAACTGCAAGGTCTCATTAATACTATTAGACAATTTGGTTATCAGGTCGAACAAAGAAGTGAAATCAATCTCAATCTATTTGTAATTATTTCACCAGATGGAGAATTTTTTCTCGAAGCAAATAT
>CAZQOW010000125.1:0-1203 GCA_964595045.1 uncultured Pseudomonadota bacterium | reverse complement strand
AAAAAACCGGGGGATGTTGACGGAGGGAGCTCAGGGGGAGGAATTCAAATCCCTGTGGCCAAACGATTGAAGACGGCTCTTCGCGGAGTGGCTCAGGCTACTTCCCAAATAAAGCAAGCTCCTCTTTATCGCATGGGTGAAGAACCAGCTCATGATAAGACGATAGAAGCAGGAGAAACTGGATCAGAAAGAGGTGTTGCGATACTCGATCAGAGAATAAGTACAGGAGCATCAATTGATAGCTCTAGTGCAACTCTAGCTTTGGCATCTCATTGGGAACCTTCTCCAAAAGTTAAAGAGGTCTCTTTTCAGGAATATATCTCTGCATTGAGGTTGAGTACTGGCTTGAGCGTCGAAGACCTTGTTGCTGCATTAAGAAAAATGCGCGGGCTTTCTTGGGTTTTAAAGAGCCATATTCTCCAATTAGAAGCGGGCAAGATCGTTAGTGTTCCTTTTGAATTAATCGATGGATTAGCTCAAGCTTATAGCACGAAAATAGAAGAAGGGGTGGATGTTCGAGATCTTATTTATTCTTTTAACTTTGCTCGCTTCTCTGACTCTCTTCATCTTTGGATGACTCCTCAAGGGCCGCTCTTTTTAAAAGATGGACATGATTTAGCGCGACTTAAGTTGCTTGAAGAGAAAAAGCTTCCTCGAGATTCTTTGGCTTGGGTGATTGTGATCGGAATGAAAAACCCGGCAGACTACTGTGATGATGAAGAGATGATGCGGCGAGTAGGAGTGGATAGAAGTGCTTTTAAAGCATTGCTTGGGAATGATTGGCCACCTGATAGAGAAGTACAAGTGAAGGGGCTTCCCCATGCATTAAAATTAACTCCTGAACAAGTGATCTTAATTGTGAATCGCACTCCCTATCTCATGGAAGGTGATACCATTCCGAGATCGGATGATGAAAGATATCGATTGCTTGAACTTTTTCCAGGTCAAGTCATTTTAGTAGGAAATCGTCATTCTAAAGACCGAAAACTTTTAGCGTATTTTGCAGCGTGTGAAAAAATTCCAACTCCGGGATCTCGGTTATTTATTGCTAGACAGAGAAAAGGATGGGCTTCATCCGATCAAGAAACTCGAAGAGTTTTGGGAGAAAAAGCGGATGTTCGTTATCTGGGTCAAAGAGAATTTGATAAAGTGAAAGTGCTCGCAAGTAATTTGGCTGATTGGTTATGGCTTTATCAAGAGATG
>CAZQOW010000124.1:0-7097 GCA_964595045.1 uncultured Pseudomonadota bacterium | reverse complement strand
GGAATTGCAATTGCCTTTGCGGCTGGAACTTTTCTCCATATTTCTCTTTCCGATCTTCTTCCCGAAGTTCATAAACATTCAAATTTGAGAAATCGATCGGCCCTTTTCTTCATTTTGGGACTTTCGATCATGGCGGTTTTGGCGAAAGTGTTATAAAAACCTGCTGTACGGGCGGACCGCCGTCCGCCCGTACCTTCGAGAACTTTATAGACTCCCAAAAACCGATTATGATAAGAATAAAATATGTCCGATTCTCTCCAATACATTGCAGTCGAAGGCCCGATCGGAGTTGGGAAAACAACTTTAACCCAACTTCTAGCAAAAGAGTTTAATTATCGATTAGTTTTAGAAGAGGCAGAAAATAATCCATTTCTTCCAGATTTTTATAAAGATCGAAATAAATTCGCCTTTCAAACCCAAACCTACTTTCTTCTTTCCCGCTATCAACAACAAAGAGAGCTGAATCAACAAGATCTCTTTAAACAAGGAATTGTCTCCGATTATATTTTTGCAAAAGACAAAATTTTTGCCTCTCTCAATCTTTCTCAGGAAGAATTACATCTTTACGAATCGATTTATCACCTTTTAGACACTCGAATTGCAAAACCTGATCTAGTTATTTTTCTTCAAGCTTCCACTGAAGTTTTAAAAGAGAGAATCAAAAAAAGAAAAATCCCCCATGAAAAACATATAAGCTCTGAATATTTGGAAAATCTGGCGCAAAGTTATAATCACTTTTTCTTTTCCTATAACGAAACTCCACTTTTGGTAGTGAACTGTTCTGAAATTGATTTTGCGAATAGTCCGGAAGATTATCAAAATTTACTCCATGAAATTTTTCAGATGAAAAAACAAAAACTCGAAAAACATTATGTTTCAATCAGTAGCCGATAAATATTTTGTTGAACTTTTCCTATGATGCCCAAAAAACTCACCATTCCAGAAATCAAACGGATGAAAACGGATCATCAGAAAATATCTATGCTCACTGCTTATGATGCTACTTTTTCAAAAATTCTTGATCAGGCTGGAATCGATATTATTCTGGTTGGAGACTCTTTAGGGATGGTCATTCAAGGAAGAAAAAATACGCTTCAAGTAAATTTGGAAGAGATGATCTATCACAGCAAAGCGGTGGCACGAGGGATTCAGAGAGCTCATCTTGTTTGTGACATGCCGTTCATGACTTATCATGCGTCGATAGATGAAGCGGTAAAAAACTGTGGAAAAGTGATGAAACAAGGAAAAGCAGAATCGATCAAACTTGAAGGGGGAGCTGAAATCGCCCCTCTTATCCAGCGATTAGTCAAAGCAGGAATTCCGGTCATGGGACATATCGGCTTAAAGCCGATGCATGTACATCAGATGGGTGGTTATAAAATTCAGGGAAAAGATTTGAAATCGGCTAAAGAGATTTTAAACGATGCAAAAGCGATCGAAAAAGCGGGCGCGTATGCCATTGTTCTCGAAGGGGTTCCTTCTCAACTCGCCAATAAAATTTCAAAGGCACTCAAGATTCCGACGATCGGAATTGGATCAGGAGTCGATTGTGATGGACAGGTTTTGGTCATTTACGATCTTCTCGGAATGTATCAAGAGTTTCGTCCCAAATTTGTTAGACGTTATGCCGATCTTTTTCAGACGATTACAGAATCGGTGAAAAAATATGTAGAAGATGTGAAGACGAGCGATTTTCCTGGCGAGAAAGAAAGTTTTTAAAATTAATTTTCCAATCTTAAAATCCCCCCTCTTAAGATAAGAGGGTCGCTGACGCACCATAGCTTTAGCGACGGGGCGGGTTAGGGGGGGTGATAGGAATGTGTGAGATAAGCACCACTTTCATATCCCTCCCAACCTCCTCTTATCTTAAGGGGAGGAGTATACATGCAAATCATTCGAACCATTTCTGAAATGCAACAACTCTCCCAAGAGCAGAGAAAAAAGGGGAAAAAAATATCGTTCATCCCGACCATGGGTTTTTTACATGACGGACACCTGTCGCTGATCAAGATAGGACAATCAAAAGCAGATTTTACCGTTGCCAGCATCTTCGTCAATCCAACTCAATTCGGCCCTAACGAAGATTTTAGGGCTTATCCCCGTGACGAAAAAGGGGATTTTGAAAAATTAAAATCGGTCAAAACTGAGGCTGTTTTCGTTCCAACTCCCGAAGAGATTTATCCTGAAAATTTTCAAACGACCGTTCATCTCTCAGAAATTACCCAAGGACTTTGCGGAAAATCACGACCGACTCATTTTGATGGGGTTTCAACCGTTGTTTTAAAACTATTTCATATCGTGAATCCAGATTACGCGATTTTTGGGGAGAAAGATTTTCAGCAACTTGCCTTGATTCAGCAGATGGTAAGAGATCTTAATCTAAAAATTGAAATCATCGGTGCTCCCATTTTGCGAAATGAAAATGGACTCGCCCTCTCTTCCAGAAATTCCTACTTAAGCGATCAAGAGCAAAAAGAGGCACTGGTGCTTTCTCAGGCGATTGACCTAGTCCGGAAAATTTATCAGGCGGGTGAAACAAATGTTTCAAATTTAATCGAAGAGGCAAAAAAAATCATTCGCACCGCTCCTTTAGCAATGATAGATTATCTAGAAATCGTAGATTCAAAAACCTTAAAACCTTTCCAAACTCTCCCCTCTCCTAACCAAGGAAAGGGGGGGGGAGAAAGGTCAAGTGCAAGGATTCTTTTGGCAGTCAAAATTGGAAAAACCAGATTAATTGATAATGGATCTTTATGAAACTACTCCTCTCAAAATTCATTCTCCCGATCAACAGAGACCCGATCGAAAATGGGGCCATTGCGATTGAAGAAGATCAGATAGTTGAAATCGGATCGGCTGAAAACCTGATTCAGAAATATTCTGCGGCTGAACAACAAAATTTAGGAGAAATAGTTTTAATGCCTGGGCTCGTCAATGCTCATTGTCATTTAGAACTGACAAAGGCTCCCAAATATGATCCCTCAGATTTTCAAGATTTAAGCGGAGAAGCAAATTTTATTCGTTGGTTGATCAAAATTTCAAAATATCAAGATGCTTTAAAACCAGAAGAAAAAAGAAATGCAATTCAGTTAGGATTTCAATCAATTCAAAAAGAGGGGATTACCACAGTTGCCGATCTTACTACTTATGAAGGATCTTTAAGGCTTTATGACGACTCTCAGTTACGAATCGTGACTTATCCAGAAATTATGACGATCCATCGCTCTATTTCTCAGGATCGCTTTGAGTCAGCGCTAGCAATGGTGGATGAAGTTGCCGGATCGAATCACCCAAGAATTAGTGTTGGGCTTGCACCTTTTGCCCCATATACCGTTTCAAAAAATCTGCTAAAAATTCTTTATCAACATATCAAACAACTTCAGATTCCGGTACAAATTCATGCCAGTCAAAGCTTTGCAGAAATGGAATTTTTTTATGATTCAAAAGGGGATGTCGCGAATCTTCTTTTTCCAGAGGCAGGCTGGGGAGAAAATCTGCCTCCTCCCTATCAAAAAACGCCGATTCAATATTTGAACTCCATCGACTTTCTGCAAATTCGTCCTGCTCTTGCAGGCTGCGTTCATCTCGGGCCGACCGATCTCTCGCAGATTGCCAATTCTCAGTCATCGATTATTCATTGCCCACAAGTCGATGAAACACTTCACTTAGGTTTAGCACCACTCGAAAAAATGCTCGAGCATAAAATTCCGGTCGCTCTCGGAAGTGAGCATCTTGGCTGTAATAGTTCTCTTTCTGTCTGGGATGAAATGCGAAAAGTCTTATCACTCAAGGAAAAAAATGGATTAACCACCGCTCGGGAGATCCTGAAAATGGGAACTTTAAGCGGTGCGTATGCGCTCGGGCTTGAGAAAAAAATCGGTTCACTCGATGCCGGAAAAAAAGCCGATCTTATTGCGGTTAAAATTTCTTCAGAAACGAGCACACAAAACGTGGAAGAACAGCTGATTCAGCAAACTACCTCAGAACATATTTTGAGAAAATGGGTGAACGGGAAAGAGATCTAACTCGCTTCCACCTTTTCCAACATATCCAAAACTTCCTGTCGAATATCCGCTTCTTTTACAGTAATAATCGGCTCATCGTAACGCTGCTTCACAATATCAACGAGGCGATCAAACTCGGTATCGATATATTGCAGATCGAGCTCGGTTAGCCGGTCCCATTTTTTAAGGATCAGCGGTTTCATTCGGTTCCAATTCACTTGCAGACGATTGGGGGTTGTCATAGTAGCTGTAGGGTATATCCAACTCGAGGGGAATCGGGCAAGAAGATTATAACAATCCCTCCCCTTATCTTATGGGGGGAACTATCATAGTAGAATTTTAATTTATGCGAATCATTACTTTAGGAACTAGTGCCGGTCGACCAACACCCGAACGCTCCGCGTCATGCGTTGCGCTTGAGTTTGACGGAGAATCTTTTCTTTTCGATTGCGGCGAAGGAACTCAATTAAAAATCATTCATTCTCCACTTCGTTGGGGAAATCTAAAAGCAATTTTTATTACCCATCTGCATGGTGACCATATCAATGGACTACCCGGACTTCTCGGAACTTTAAGCTCGACTGAAAGAGAAGCTCCGTTAAAAATTTTTGGGCCGAGAGGAATCAGGCAATACATCGCTATTCTCAAAGAACTGCGAACGATGTGGATCGGCTTTCCGCTCGAAATCACTGAAGTCAACGCTCCGGGGGTTATTTTAGATTCTGGAAAATATCAGGTAGAGACAGCAAAGCTCGATCATATCATCGAATGCTGGGGATATGTTTTTCGTGAAAAAGATCGGCCTGGGCATTTCGATGAGCAAAAAGCAAAAAAAATGAATGTCCCCTTCGGACCGATTCGGGCTGATCTCGTCGCCGGAAAAAATATTATTTTAGGAGATGGAACTGTCATCCGTCCGGAAGAGCTGATTGGACCGAAGCGCCCTGGCCGAAGTGTTGCTTACTGTCTCGACACGAAACCATGCGAAGGAGATTTGATCTTGGCAAAAGAAGTCGATCTTTTAATTCACGAAGCGACCTTTGATGATACCTTAAGAAAGGAGATCGAAACGTGGGGACACTCCACTGCCGCCCAAGCAGCCGAAGTTGCCACTCAATCAAAAGTAAAACAACTTTTGCTCACCCATATCAGTCCGCGATATCCCAATGCCAAAATATTGCTTCAAGAAGCACGAAATCTTTTCAAAAATTCGGAGATCGCGTTTGATTTGAGTGAGTGGATTATTCATTCAAAATAATACTCATCGTTTCGATCTTTCCACCAACTCGTTACTTGCTCGTACTTCTCTATCCCTTGCCATTATCATAATTGCATCCACTTCCTCCTGAAATTTTAAACTTTCATCTCTAGAACTAAGATAGGTTGCAATTTCCTGTAACTCTTGAGCCGTCGTTTCTCGTGACATTCGATAATTTACTCCATGATGATTCCCATATTGCTGATCAAGAAGCCAACGAGCGAGAGAAGTCGCAATCGGATACCTCTCAGCGGGAAGCAATCGAGGTAAAAGATGTTTCGTAAAAGTATAAGCGGCAAATTGAAAGGTTGAAGATCCTCGAAGATAAGGGGTCAAACTCGGTCTAATAGCCGGATCAATAACCGCTTGCATTCTTCTTGCCAGCTCCAAACGTTGTCCATAGTTTGCTTCATCAGAGACAACCAACAAATCTTTTTTTAATTCACCCACAATTAAATCAGAGACGTCAACTTCATGAGAAGCAGATGCTATTCGAACCGCACTGACAACAATCTTATCAATCGCTTTTTCAGGATCAGATAAAAATTCACTCAGTCTTTCTTCAATAACCGATTTCTGTTCTGCCAATTGAGATGTTCTACCGACGATCTTTTGAACATAAGCTTCAAAATTGATAAGACTTTCAGGGGCCCCACCATTCTCGATCAATACCTGTCTTGTCGACTCAAAATCAGCCTCAGCTCCTGCACGATTTCCGCGAGCTACTTGCCATTCAACCAGCTCAAGTACAAGAGATCTTCTTTCATGCAAATAAACTAATGGAATCAATTTTTTGACCAGTTGATAGGCATTTTCTTGGACATCCAGAAAACCTTCGCGAGTCCTCATAATATCAGTTGTTTTCCAAGCTAGAGAAACCACCTGGTTCATCTCAAGGACAGGAGCAAGGTTTTGCAAAGAATTTCTCGCAGTTTCACGAAGAGAAGAATCTTGATCGACCAATTGATCTGCTATTTCTCGGATAAATTCCCATTGATTCTCCTTTGAAGTAATTTGAGGAACTATTTTCTCTAATGCTCGAACGGCAACGACTCTGCTTTCAGGGTCTTCCAAACGGAAAGAGCCGAGCAGGTAACGGGCCAGTTTTTCTCTTTCTTCTGTTTTTAATTTCTCAGCCTTTTTCCCTAATTCAACCTCAAAAGACGGATCTCTTTCATTCGGCAAATGCATAAGCCTCTACCAATTCTGGAGTTGTATTTTTATATCGAATTACTTCCCCTCTACTTCGCGCTGCTAAAGCAAGAAGAAGCGGAGGTTGTTGTCCGTCCTGATGTTTTGGAGTGACAGCCGCCAAATCCACAAAAGTGCGTAAAGCAGGTCGCCGCTCTCTTAAGCCAAATCGATTTAAAAAAGTTCCACCCGTTTCTCTTCCGGTGACATCGATTTCCCGCTCCCAGTAATTAGCCGTTTCCCGTCTTTCCGTCTGTCGGGCCCGCATCTCTCGAATTTCACGATTTGTATAACCAAATCGTTCCGAAAGAAGTTGATCAGACATTTGGTGATAATTCACATTCGTATTGTTTCCACCAAAACCGTTTTTTACCGACTCGACATGATCGGGATTCTCATGAGGACCTTCACTGACTAAAACTCTTCCCTGATCCACTAATCTTTGAGCAGTAGCAGTGAGCTTGCCTCCGGATGGAATATAAACTCCCGGCGCCAGGCCCAACTGCAACGATTGCAAAACCACTGCATCTTCAAGCGATGGAGCAGCTCCCAATAAATGTCCTCCAATTTTTCCTTTCAAAGCTGAGATCCAAACTCTTTGCTGATAAGTTGCTGCTGCCTGTTCGACTTCCACCGTATTCAAC
>CAZQOW010000123.1:0-7192 GCA_964595045.1 uncultured Pseudomonadota bacterium | reverse complement strand
AGTGATGGTGGTTTGACAGATCGCAATTGTATTTCCCAAGTTGTTCGGAAGTTGATCAACTTCCTGTTCTGAATAAACCACATGAATATTTTGGCCATAACTTCGGCTCGCAATAATTTCGGCATGATTCGGATTGCCAATTAAAATGATATTAAATCCTTTTTCCTCAAACGTACGAATTTTCTGATAAACCCATTTTAACAAAACTGGACAAGTAGCATCGTGAAACTGAATTCCTTTTTTGAGAAGATCTTCTTTCAGCTCTTTGGGATAACCATGAGCTGTAATCACCACTTCTTTGAAGTTTTGAGATTTTAGGCTGTTTAGGTCTTGATATCTTTCAAGGATGGGAATTCCATCTTTTGCCAGATCTTCGACGATTTTCGGGTTATGAACAATGGGACCCAAAATCGGCTTTCGGTGTTTCTGTGCTAGTTCAATCGCGGCTTCAACTCCAAAGCACGTTCCAGAGCTTCTTGCCACGATGACTTCGAGAGAATTTGAAGGATTATTCATAAGTTATTGTATGTAACGGACTGCCAAGAAATGTCAAGAGTCGGCTACTCTTGAAAAATAAACCTTGGATGTCGCCTTGACAAAATAAACTCAAATCAGGTAAAAATGAAAATCACTTTCATTTTATGAAAAAACGATTTTCCATTTTTGTATATCTTCTGGTATTTTTAGGTTTTTTGTCTTTTTCCAAAGAGTCGTTTTCAGTGGCTGATCCGGCTCGTCTTTTAGTTCATTTGATTAGTTATCTATCCGAAGATTATTCCAAAACGGTTTTAGATGGGAAAATCATTAATCCAAGCGAATATCAGGAACAGGTTGAGTTTAGTGATTTAGCGCTGAAGACTTATCAAGAAATTGAGAAAAAACCTTCTTCCCAAGAATTAGAAATTAAAATTAAAAAATTGAACTCTCTGATTCATCAGAAAGCAAATCCGATTGAAGTTAATACGCTTGCTAAAGAGATTAAAAACAGTGTGACAGAAATTTATCAGTTACAAACAGCTCCTGAGCTTTGGCCATCTCTTGCTAAAGGTCAAAAAATTTATTCTGAAAACTGTACAACTTGTCATGGAGCTCAGGGGAATGGGGATGGTCCGATCGCTAATCAACTCAATCCGAGGCCGGCGAACTTTCTAAATGCAGACCGAATGAGTCATCTCTCCCCTTTCCAAATTTTTAATACGATTCGGCTTGGGGTTCCCAATACGGCGATGGTTGGGTTTCAAAATTTTTCTGATCAGGAAATTTGGGATTTGTCTTTTTATCTTCTTTCTTTGCGTTATCAATCGACTCCAAAAAACGAGCTGATCCAAAAAACCGAACTCAATTCCATTTTACAAAAGTTCCCTCTGAGTGAAATTTCTTCTTCATCCGATGAAGAGTTGCGGAAAAAAATCGATGGAACTGAGGAAGAAAAAGATAAAATTTTAAAAACGATTCGGCTGAATTCAAATCAAAATCCACCTGAAAATCCTTTGTCGATGACAAAAAACCATCTCAATCTCAGTTTAAAGGCTTATCAAGAAAACCAGTTTAGTGTTGCCGAGCAAGAAGCGGTAATCGCTTATCTCAAAGGAATCGAGCCGGTCGAGCCAATTTTGAGAGTGAAAAATCCTACCCTCGTTTCTGAACTAGAAAATAAAATGATTTCTCTCAGAAGTTTGATTGCTCATCGCGTTCCAACCGAACAAATTCAAAATAAAATTCGCGAGATTGAAAAAATGACCGCCCAAGCCGCTTTGATTTTAAATGAGAAAAATGCCTCTGGCTGGTTTTTATTTTTCATGGCGAGTTCCATTCTTTTGCGAGAAGGATTTGAAGCGGTTTTGATAATCATTGCGATTCTAGGGGTTGTTCGAGCATCGAAAAATAAAGCAGGTGAACGTTCGGTTCATGCCGGTTGGGGAGCTGCGATTTTATTGGGAATTCTTGCCTGGTTTTTTTCAGGATGGATTATTCAGATGAGTGGTGCAGCCCGTGAATTGATGGAAGGAATCACCTCTCTTTTTGCCGTGGTTGTGCTCATCTATGTCGGGCTTTGGTTACATCATAAAACCGAAATCGGCCGTTGGACCGCTTTCATCGATGGGAAAGTCAAAAGCGCACTCGATTCCAAAAATTTATGGGGATTAAGTTTGATTGCTTTTATGGCAGTTTTTCGGGAAGCGTTTGAGACTGTTTTGTTTTTACGTTCTCTGGCACTCGAGGGAGGGGCAAACTCATCTACTCCGCTTCTGGCGGGGGTTTTATCAGCCTTCCTTTTTGTTTTTATACTCGCATATGCTTTGCTGAAATTAAGTGCCCGAATTCCTCTTAAAAGAATTTTCAGCATCTCTTCTTTCTTAATTGTTTTTTTGGCGATTATTTTAATCGGAAAAGGAGTTAAATCCCTTCAAGAGACCGGTTTGATTTCGATTAATCCCCTTTCTATTCCGATTCAGATTGATTTACTCGGACTTTATCCGACAGTAGAAACCTTTGTTTCCCAAGGATTGGCATTTTTGCTGATCGCACTTTTGTGGAACTGGAGCCGAAGAACACCAGTGAAAACAGCCGATTTACCGACTTAACACTTCCTTAAATTTCAAAAAATTTATTTTTAACTCTTCGTAATTTTTTGCGACCGGAAATTGCGGAAATTCGCGAATGACATTATCGGGTGGACAAAATAAAATCCCAGCCTCAGCCTGAGTCAGCATTGCGGTATCGTTATAGGAATCTCCCGATGCAATCACCTGAAAATTCAGTTTTTGTAATGCTTTCACTGATTCTTTTTTCTGATCTTTCAAACGGATTTTGTAGTCGGTAATTTTATAATCTTGATCAACTTCGAGTCGATGACAAAATAGACAGGGGTAATCTAATTGCTTCATCAAAGGTTTCGCAAATTCGTAAAAAGTATCCGAAAGAATGATCACTTGAAATTCAGATTTCAACCAATCTAAAAAATCTTTGGCTCCTTCGAGTGGTTTTAAAGTTGCGATGACTTCTTGAATATCTTTTAAAGTCAGTTGATTGTCAGCGAGAATCTGTAATCTTTTTTTCATCAAAACATCGTAATCAGAGATATCTCGCGTTGTGAGAGAAAGTTCTTTTATTTTTGTTTTTTCTGAAACATTGATCCAAATTTCTGGAATCAAAACCCCTTCAAGATCAAGACAAGCAATCATGGTTTCTCCATGGATTATTTTTAATTGGTTGATTCAAATGTTTGAGAGTTTATTGACGAATGTCATCAAAAAATTTTCCTAGCCTCTCTATCGCCTCGGGCAAATTGTCAATGGAAAAGACAAATCGATAATGAGCTTTCAGTCCAGCCCAACGATCTGATTTGATTTTTATTCCGGCATATTTCATCAGCAGCTCATGAAAATTGTCCGAGGTAATTTGTTCTCCGTGAATAAAATTCACTCTTTCAAATAGTCGTCCCAGATTCACTAACAGCGCATATCCCCCTTCCGGTGGATGAACTCCGAAACCTCTTCTTGAAAAGAATTGTGTCAACGCTCTCGCTCTTGGCTTTAAATATTCGAGATGCGCTTCAACCAACATTTTCCATCGGGGAAGAAAATATTGGGCGGCCCGCATTGCAAAGGGATCTTCTTCCGTCATTAAACTTTTGCGAGTTGCCGCTAAAACCTCTGGATTGTGCGTTGCCAGAAAGCCGTATCGAACTCCACCCAAGGCAAATTCTTTCGAAAGTCCACCATAGAAAACCGTTTTTTCGCGCAACCTTTCATCTCTTTCCATCTGGGCAGCCAAACTTTGAAAAGAATCCTTCTTTCTAAAGTTGAGGAGTCCGAAAACTTCATCGACCAGCAAGTAATCGACTTCTCCTGCTAATGCGATCATCGGTCGAATATCTTCGGGATATTGTCCTGCAGGATTGGTTGGAAAATTATCCATCAAAACTCTTTTTACTCCAGGTTCAGGAGCAGGGAGTGAGCGAATATCTTCCTCAGTTAATAAAAAGCGATTTCGGGATGAGGTTGGAACTCGAACGAGTCTAGCTCCTTCTACAGTTAAAACAGTCGGATAGTAAGCACCATATCGGGGAGTTGGGACGAGAACCTCGATCGGTTTTTTGGAAAGGGTGCTGATTCCCTGTAAGGTTGCCTGCAAAAGCGGATGAACACCCAATCCGATCAGACATTCATCGGGAGCAAAGTGTGATCCTCTTGTTTGGTTAAAATAGGTTACACTTGCCCGAAGTGCTGCCACTCTTTCTTTAGCGGGATCTAGATGAAAAGAATTGAGAATAAAATCCCGATTGCCTGTTGGAGGAACCCATTCGGATTCTCCAAAGCTCATATCAATCTCTTTGGAATCTTCTCCTCTCGGTTTTGTGGTGGGACTACTTTCAAATACCGCAGGGATTCGAAAACTTTTTGCAAGATCAGAAAGCATTCTTCCATCGCTTTCTACTCTTTGAACAGATCCTTCTATCGGAGCTTCGTCCAAAGGAGAAGTCGAGAGAAGAGATTCAAAAAAATTGGCTGCAAATTTTTGAGTCGCCGTTGACACTCTCGAATAAGTGACATCCGCGTTATGCATTAAGGCGGCATAAAGTGCCGAATCAGGAATCACTGAAAAACTAAGCGGAACCGGAAGTCCAAACTTTCTCAAATCGTGGATCAAGACAAAATTTTGAAGTAAGTCGCGACTTTTCGCTACGGTCGCAAAAAGAGTGTGACTCGGATCATTCGCTTTAGAAGGATGATCTTCCAGCAGAATAACTAAAGTTTTTCGGGCTTCGGCCGCTTTCAAAAAAGCTTTGATTTCTTCTGCATCTGCCAAAATTCTGCGGGAAGGTTTTAGAATTACGGCTTCTAAAGCTTCCGCTTCAATGGTGACTGTCAGTTCAGCAAAATTGTCGGGAAGTTGGCGAAATTTGAATCGATCAATTTCCCTGATTTTTTCAAGAGTAGAACTTTCTACCTCTCCGATGACACCAATTGTTCTCCCAGGAACGACTGATAATTTTAAGACTGCTTCGAGCATCGCTTCGCTGTTGGGTCCAACCGCAATAACTTTGTCAGAAAGTTCATGGGCAAGTTGTCGGCTAAGCCAGGTTCTTGCTATATTCAGCAACCTTGGATCCTCGGTGATGGGATCTTCTGTATATCCCCATCGAACGTCATCTTCTCGTTTTGCTTCTTTCGCTGCTTGAGCGGCAACGGCTTGGTAAGTCTCCCCCTCGATTGCGTAGAGAGTATGATAAACTTCTGTCAAGGGTAGCCTGCTTGCGTCGGTTGCAGAAAGGGGTCGACCTTCTCTGGTTAAATATTGAAATTGAAATCCGGTTTGGGATTCAATCTCCATCATCGCTCTGAAATCATGGGGAGGAGCTTGTCGAATCACTCTTTTCACAAGCGCGTGAGGGAGCATTCCCCGATCGGCAAACAATTTTGCGACATTCCCCATTTGAGCTCTTCCAGCCATGGTTAAAACGATATGACCATTCGGGCTTAAATGTTTTTTTGCCTCTTCAATTGCCCGGGCATTGAGCCCTAAACCGTACAGATCTTCAAAAATCCCCTGCGCCTGTTGAAACTCTGCCTGATCGTGCAAGCTGACAGGGCCGGATTCTTGATTCGTCGGTTTTTGTGGAAGACACCACATCAGAAGATCGGCGGTGGTTTTTCCGTCAGGAAAACGATCGAGCAAGTTTCCTTCTGAGAAAAAAACATTGGTGACCTGGTTTAATAAAGCATTGAAATGGCCTAATATACGAGCATGAGGATTGATGTCATAACCAATCACCCGTTCCGCTTTTCCAAGTTTTCTTAAAACAATCGAAGGAAATGCAGTTCCAATCCCGAGTTCAACCGCCAATCGAATTGGATCTGGAAAACGTCTGAAATGTTCGATGATTCCTGCCACAAAGGTATATGACCAATGTTCAGGGAGAAAAGTGGAAGGAATATTGGCAATTAAAATCGGTTCGGGAACCCCTTCGACCGAAAATTGTCGAACGAGAAGTCCATCCCGCTCTTTCATTTCAGCGGTCAGAACTAATAGTTCACCAATCACATCTTTTAAATAAGCTTGTTTACTTCCAAGAGAGTGAAGTGCTTGAACGATCTGTAAAGAAGGTTTTCCTTCTTCCGGTTTTGGACGACTTGATTCTGCCGCTTCTTCTGTTCGACTGATATCGACTATTCTTTCTGCGTATTTTCCAGGTTTTTCTCCTATTGCAGGTAAGAGGTTTTGACGTACTTTTCCTGAACCTCCTGTCATCATTGCCATGGCAGAATGAAGTCCACCTTTTTTATTCCAAGGACTTGACTCCGAATGAACTGAATCGATCGACATCGAGAGCTTTCCTCCCCCTTCCACTGCAAACTCACAAACCTCTTGGGGAGTTGAAAATAAACTGGAAAGAAAACCTCTTCGATTCGATGAACCTCTCTGATTCATGTGATATTGGAGCTCCTGTTTTGCTTCGTAAATCTTCACTTCGCTGAAACAAAAGCCGGTTAAAGCTCCGCTCACCATCATCTGACAACTCATGATCTCGGCATTGGCCATTTTTTCGATAAAATTTCCCCGCTGTCCTTCAATCAGATGCAAGTTGACGCAAACCTCATCCAATTTCACCATCAGCGCATCCTGCGCCAAATGCTGCAACGCCAGATTGGGAGGTAGAACAGAACCGGTTCCTTTCATCAGGATCATGGTTAAACTAGTATGAATCCATCCTCCCCACCCTTCTTCGACTCTTCCACCCAAAATCTCCCCTTCCTTCAAAAATTTGGGGATGAAGTGGATGCCGGTTGCTTCAGCCAGACAGGCGGCCAGAGTAGATCCTCCTTTGATCCAATAAGCTTTTTGGGGGTTTTGGATGAAGAGAGAGAGCGCTTGGGAACACTTGACTCTTGCGATGGAGGCGAACAGGGAGGCCCCCATCATTCCGCAGAGGCTGTAAATATCAGTCGCCTGGGAGCAGAAAGTCTGAAGCATCTGGGAAGTCGCCAATTGACTCGAATTAAGGGAATATTCTTCCCTGAAGCTGCAAGAAATAAGAGTTTCGGAAATACCGATCGATTGGGACATGAAATCTCCTAATAGAGTTAAATTATTTGGTTTTTAAAGATAAAGAGCTATCGAGAGAAGTAAGAAAAAGTTGTCTGTTTTTATTGGCTTTTTTATCTTTTCTGACAAAACGAGGTTTACA
>CAZQOW010000122.1:0-7236 GCA_964595045.1 uncultured Pseudomonadota bacterium | reverse complement strand
CACAATATTCTCCTTTCATCATTGGAAGTGTAAATAGAACTGAGAAAGATCCAAACTCATTTATCTCTGCTTTTCCAGAATCAAAAATAATTCCATCAGGTCCTTTTACCTCAAATAGAAGTAAAGAAGGGATATCTTTTGAAGGATCTATCCATCTTGCTATTCCTTTTATTTCAACTTCTTCTTTAGGTTTATAAATGGATTTATCACTTAAAATATAGAAATCAAATAATTTTTTTTCTATTTTGAGTTGGAAGTTTCATAAAGAGGGATCAAAGTTTAAGGCCTTTTCGTTATGCCAGAGAGAAATTTTTCCGGTTTCATTCATTTTTGATAAACCGGTTTTTGCATTCAAGAAATCGACAAAATCTTTAGGGGGAGAAGCAATAAGCCAATAATCATAATAGCTGGCATTTTTTAGTATTTTTTCAAACCCGCTTTTTCTGAGCTCATTGCAATCGATCGTTTCGCCAGCATCGTGAAGATTGCATTCTAGATTTCTTGTCACCTCACTCGGATAAGAATCATAAGTTGCAGGAAAATAGGTCAGAGAATTTTTTATTTTTTTATTGAGCGGATTCAATTCTCGAAAAGCGAAGAGATAGGGAGAAAAAACCGTTTTTTCTGAATCGTATAAAGCCCAAAAGTGATGGAATGGTTGGTAGTTAATCGCTGGTCCCTGATTGTCAAAACTGATCGGGTAAAGTCGAGCGTTTGAAGGGAGTTCTTTCAGTGTGGTTTGATAATCTTGCGCGATGTGGTTGATCTTAGAGAGCCCATCTGAAATCCCCGCAAGAGTTCCGAAAAAAAGAAGTAGAAATAAGATTTTAATTTTTTTCATTTGAACATCGCTGAAAAAAAGTCCTAACGGAAGAAAGAGAAGAAGATAAGGAAGAAAGCGTTCATTTAAATAGGCTCCACCCGCTGCTTCTGAAGGGGAGTAGAAGAAACCAAGAAGAATAACAAACCAGAATATTTTTAATTTCCATGAAATTTTTCTTAATGAGTAAAAGGAGAGAAAAATAATCCAGAGAAAGGTGATCAGAGAAATCATCAGCGTTGGAATTGAAAAGATAAGAAAGTTTTTAAAAAAGAGTCCACCTAGCTGTTCAATGCTGGGCATGAATTTGAGGGCGGTTTGAACCCCTTCATGATCGGCTTTTGTAAGAGAGAGGAAAAATTTAAAGCTGACTAAAAATAGCGGAGGGAGGCTGTAGAGAAGGTTCCATTTGATTTTCCAGATTGACCTCTCCCCCGACCCCTCTCCTTTGTAAGGAGAGGGGAGAGTGGAAAAAAATGTTTGGAATACGAAAATAATGTTTACGAGAATCAGGATCAAAAGAGGGAAGGGGTGCGCTAGAAAAGTGATCCAGCTCACAAGTGAGTAGAGTAAAAAAATGGAAAACTTTTTTTTATCGATTCCTTTTTTGAGAAGAGTAAGCGCCAAAACCGAGAGGGAAAACCCAGCGATAAAATTATAAAATCCACGAAATAAGAGAGGGTGAATCCAGATCAGCAAACTGACGAACCAGAAGTCAAGCCGACCTGAATTCCAGACTGATAAAAACCAGCGGTAATTGAGACTGAGAAAAATAAGAAAAAATCCGACAAATATTTTTTCATAACGATCGATCGAAAGATGTTTTGCAAGAGGTTGATAGAGAAGAGGAAAGAGGGAATTGGTTTGAAGAAAACTGAGATTGCTTTGATAAACATTTCTTTCGAGAGGATTGGAAGAGAGCCTACTTAAAATCACCGCCACCTGTTTATGATTCGGCCCATCTTGAGTATAGAACGGAAAAAAATAAAGAGCCGCTATCAAGAGAAGTGAAGAAACAATAAAACTTTTATTGAAAATATGGCTCACTTTTCCTTCCACTGATAAATTCTCCATTCGTTTATTTCATTTTTAATCTGAAAGTTTTCTCTCATCGCTGAAATCATTTCATCGGTCCATCGCTCATTATTTACCCCTTTTATCTCTTTTTCTAAATCGAAGGGAAGAAGAATGAGTGGATAATTTCCGTTGAAGAGTTGATTGAGAAATAGGGTCTGATCCCAAAGTTTTTTACGAGCAAGGTTAGTCATGATGAAAGGTTGTAGGGCAGGAATTTTGTTACAAGCCCTGATTAATCCAGGATCTCCGGATGGGATCAGCTCTGCTTCTTTAAGGCTAGAACAGATTTTAGGGAGATCTTTTTCAGATTCTTTTAGGCTTTTTATATGATGCAAAAGAAAGGTTGCAACTCCAAGGTCCGCTGCAAAGATTTGGAAAAGTAGGAGAAAGGAAAAAATCTTAACCACTCCCCTGACCACTCTTCTTTGTAAAGTGAGGAAAGGTAAAATCGATGGTCCAAACCAAAGTAATGTCGCTAGAGTCCATTCCAAAAAATATTGATGGCTTGCCCCAAGTCTTGCCGAGGAGAGTAACGAAAAAGTGGTTCCGATAAAATACCACCAGCGCAAATCTTTATGCTCTTCTTTGTTTTTAATTCCTAACCAGATTCCAAAAGAGAAGAAAACAACCCAAGGAAGCAAATGGAGAGAGAGTTGTTTTAGGAGGGCTGAAAAAGAGAAACTACCCACAGTATATATAATTAGATGCTTCCAGATTTCTTCTCCGAAATAATATTGAAGAAAGAGAGCCCCAACTCCTCCAATGGATACGACGACGAAGAGAAACCAGAAGCTATTTCTGCGATGGTTCTTGAAAAGCCAGAAAAAGCCGATAAAGATTGGAACCACTTGAGTCTGCTTCACAAAACAGGCAATCGCACAAAAAAAAGCACCTAGAATCAACTCAGTTTTTTTGTTTGGATTTTGGATAAGATAAAGTCCCAAAAGGCTGAAAGCGACGGCAGGCCATTGCAGGCTCCATTGTCCAATATTATAAAAGACAGGAAAAGAGGTTCCGAGAAGAGCAATCAAAAAGAGAGTTGATTTTTTTTTACAACCGATTTTTCTGAACCATCGATATAAAATCCCTATTCCTAAAAGAAAAAATAGAGTCGTGACGATTTTACCCGAAGAGAGAATTGAAAATCCGAGGTGACGAACGGCCGAAGTAAAAATCAGAAAAAGTGGCGGATAATTCAAAACCCGATAAGGGGATTGATCGATCGAGCTGTAAAGAGTTCCTTTTTCAAACCAGGCGAGAAAATGATCATAAAGTTCTCCCGCAGTATAATCGGGGCTGAGCGAAAAGTGAAAAAGAGAATATGTCCAAAAGACGAATACAGATAAAAAAAAGAAAATCTGAAAACAGAGGAGCTTATTTGAAAGTGAGTGAGTCGGTTTCAAGATGGCTTAAAGTGGATAAAGGTTTTTGAATCAGTATCGATCAATTCTCCGCGATTATTTGTAACGGAAAACCTAATTAAAATGAAATGTTTCTTAGAACCTTTTCTATTCATGATTAGGTATAAAAATTACTTAATTCTGATCCTCCGGCTGATATTTCTGACTCCATAGATCGTAATAATGTGAAAAAGAATCTACCTGAGTTTGTCGCATTCTTTTCCAAACAGATTTACTCGCAAGACTGTTTTTATACTTTCCGATTGAAATTTGGTGTTGAGTAATCACAATATCTTTTTTTATTTTTTGAATTTGGTTTTCAAGTTTTCGATCTTCTATTTTAATTGCGTTGAGATGAGTCAGCGAGTTTTCGAGAAACATTCCTGCGGCGATATAATCTTTTCTTTCGATTCTCTGATTTGCTTGATCTAGATCAATTTGTGCTTCGCTCATTTTTAGAACCGGAGATTTTAACAAGATTTTTGTATAGAGAATGCTTTGATTTAAATTCTGTTTTGCTTCTTTGATTTTATTTTCTTTGGTCAGTTGATTCGCTTTATCGGTGAGCGATTTTATTTTTTCAATGGAAGAGTGAATCTGTTGAAAGTTCTGTTCAGATTGAATCTGTTTTGAAATTGATTCAAGTTTCGAAAGGTTGGTTTTAATCGATTTGAATGATTGAGAGCTATTTTTGAGATTTTTTGAAAGGGATTCGAGCTGTTCTTTCAATTCCGGTAGCATACTAGTAAGCGATTGTTCTACATTCGAGTAAAGCTGGTAGGGGGAAGATTCAATCTCCGATTTTACGGCAAAAATATTCAATGAAATCAGATTTGCAAATAGAAGAGTTAAGACAAAAACTTTGAATCGTCTTCGATTTTTCATGAGGAAACTCCTTTAAATTTGATTAATTTTTATTTAGAGATTGAGTCATCCCTATTCTTTCTATATTGAAAAAGCAATGGATACCATCACTCACGGAATTTTAGGGGCTGTCGTTGCGAAATCTTGTCTTAAAAAAAACTCAAACTCTCTGCTGGCGGTCGCTGGAAGTTTATCCGCGATGGCACCCGATCTAGATTTTCTGATTCAATCCAAATCTAACCCACTTTTGCTGTTAGAATATCATCGCCATTTTACTCACTCTTTTCTTTTCATCCCATTGGGTGGATTTTTGATCGCGCTGATTTTTTGGCTTCTTTCTAAAAGGAAAATTCCATTTCAATCTCTGTTTCTTATTTCTATGTTGGGTTATGCAACTCATAGCATTCTTGATAGCTGCACTTCCTATGGCACAATGATTTTGTGGCCGTTTTCAAGATCGAGAATTTCTTGGGATCTGATCGCCATTATCGATCTCTTTTTTTCTTTCACTCTGCTGGTAGGACTGCTTTTTTCAAGAATTTTTAAATCTAAAAAACCGGTAATCTGTTCTTTATTAATCGTTTTAACCTATCTTCTCTTCGGTTTTTTTCAGAGACAAAACGGTCTTCAAATTCAACAAGAAATAGCCTCTCAGCGTCATCAACAAATAGAACAGGGGAGGGTGATGCCCACTTTAACCAATCTTTTTCTCTGGAGATCGGTTTATAAAAGTGACGGAAGAATTTACTCCGATGCAATCTGGGTCAATCCATTCGGAAAAAGCCAATTTTGGATTGGAGGATCTCTGCCAGAATTTCAATTGGCTTCGATGATCAATTTTTTACCTACTTTGTCAGTCTTGCGTCAAAATCTTCTTTTGTATGATTGGTTTTCCGATCGATATTTGGCATTGCTCAACGAAAATCCGATCCAGATTGGAGATCTTCGCTATTCCCTTCAACCGCAAGGAAATCGGCCGTTGTGGGGAATTGAATTTGATCCAGAAAAATCAGATCAGCCTGCACGGCGAATTCGCTTTGATGAAAATCGGAAAGAAATGTTGAAGAGTTTTTGGAGGATGTTATCCGGTCAATTTCCGGGAGGAGAAGAAATTTAATAGATTTGTTTCAAAATGCAACCGTTCTAACCTGTCATTCCCGCAAGCATTAAGCGGGAATCCACTTGGAACAATTATTGAGAGGGGGGTACCCGCTACCCATTATCTTTACAGCATCTCAAGGCGGGGATGATAGCAGGTTTTGAAAGAGGTTTAATGCGATGCTTTGAAAGAGATCGAATGATTAATCCTAAATCTCAAACCCTTCATATCGTTTCATCAAATCATTCCCAATTCCCATCTGATCGAGAACTCTTGAAATGACTGTATTTGCCACTTCTCTGACGGTTTTAGGTTTCGAGTAAAAAGAAGGGGTGGCAGGAATAATCGTTGCTCCAGCCATCATCAGAAGACGCATATTCTCAACATGAATCAGATGATAAGGGGTATCGCGAGGTACCAAAATCAATTTTCGTTTCTCTTTCAAAAAGACATCGGCGGTTCGGGTAATCAGGTCATTGGAGATTCCATGGGCAATTCGCCCCAGGGTTCCCATGCTACAGGGAATAATCACCATCTGATCATATTTCGCCGATCCACTGGCGAAGGGAGCCTTAAAATCTTTGTTTCCAAAAAGCTTCAATTCTTTGGAGTTGAAAGATTCACCCAACTCATCTTTCCAGATAATTTGCGCATTGTCAGTCAGCACGACTGAAATTTCGTGGGACGATTGCCTCAAAAAATTCAGAAGTTCTCTGGGATAGATGGCGCCGGAGGCTCCGGTGATGGCGATAACCAGCTTCATCCTTTTTCTCCTACAATAATACTGGCAATCGAAGCAGTGAGCGGTCGTTCCTCAATCGAAATAAATTTTGATTCTCCAAGAATTTTTCTAAACTCTTTCACCGAATAATAAGATTGAATCGATTCAAAAAGATATTGATATGCCTCCGGATTTTTTGAAATCCAATTTCCGAGTTTGGGGATAATCCATTTTCCGTAAGTGGCGTAAAAAAGTTTTGAGCTTAGTTTGCTTGGTTTGAAAAATTCTAGAATAATGACTTTTCCTTTAGGTTTTAAAACACGATAAACTTCTGACAATGCTTTTGGGTTATCGGGAATATTGCGCATTCCGAATCCGCAAAGGATGGCGTCGAAATATTCCTCTGGAAACGGGAGAAACATTCCATCTCCCACAATGCAATGAATCTGATTTTGAAAACGTTTGGGGATTTTTGTTTTTCCATTCTCAAGCATCTCTTTGGCAAAATCGAGGGCGATTAGTTCTGCATCTGGATTTTTTTTCAATGATGCGATTGTCAAGTCAAGCGTTCCGGCGCAAAGATCAAGAATCCTCAACCCTTTTTTTTTCGGAAGATAAGAAACCGCCCGCTTTCGCCAGAGTTGATCGATCGATCCGCTCATCGCCCGATTGAGAAGATCGTACGTTGGAGCGATATCGGTGAAAAGTTCTTTTACTTTGTTAGATTGAGTGGCCATAAAATTATTATGTAGAGGCGATCCTATGTGATCGCCCTGACTGCGTGGGCAATTGCTAACATTTTTAATAATGCGAATATTTTTTAGGGCAACCTAAGGAGCGCCCCCACAAAAAACAAAAGAAATGATTTTCTAAAGTTTTAGCTTGCTCCAAATCAAATCAATCTTCTTCCGAGTTGTGTCATCCATGACAATATCTTCCGGCCATTCCCTTGAATACCCTTCTTCCTTCCATTTGCGGGTGGCGTCAATCCCCATTTTACTTCCAATGAATTGATGCGGGGAGGCGTGATCCAAATGATCGACCGGCCCTTCAACAAAAACGACATCCCGTTTAGCATCAATATTATTACTAACCCGCCAGACAATCTCAGAAACATTTTGAACATTCACATCATGATCGACGACGATAAAACATTTGCAGAACATCATTTGGCCCATCCCCCAGAGGCTATGCATAATTTTTTGAGCATGGCCGGGATAACTCTTTTTGATGCTTAAGATGCAGAGATTATGAA
>CAZQOW010000121.1:0-7328 GCA_964595045.1 uncultured Pseudomonadota bacterium | reverse complement strand
GTGATGGGGGATGCGAGAACCTACGAAAACGTGATTGCCGTTCGTGCGGTGACCAGTCTTGATGGAATGACTGCCGATTGGGCGACTCTTCCCTATGAACTTTTGGGAAAAATTTCCAACCGGATCATTAATGAAGTGAAAGGGGTGAATCGGGTGGTTTATGATATTTCTTCCAAACCTCCTGCAACCATTGAGTGGGAATAAAAGAATGAGTCGATCTAAATTGATGATGTAAAATATGAGAGAACTTTTTTATGGTTACTCTATTTCCTATTCCTCCCCTTCTTCTTTCATCGCTAGAAAAGGTTTATAGTTCTGATCTTCCGGTTAAAAAACTGATTCCATCTCTTTATTTGAGAACATTTTCCTCTTCTTCCGTCTGGAAATATGCTGCGCCAGGTTCTATTACCCATCCGATTGAGCTGGTAGGGTTTGAGCAGTCAAAATTTCGCTCCTTGCTCACTTCTTTAAAAAATAGTCCAAGAATTTTATCGGTTACCTTGGGGGGGATGACAGTTGCAGCAGTTTGCTTAGCAGTTTATGCTTTTTATTCCTCTCGTTCTTTTTCGCAAAGCTACTCTGATTCAGTTCATTCCTTAAAATTTTTTATTAACCCTCCTGGTTTTGAGTATCATTTCACAGAAGATGCTTTTCATCTTCCCGCATCTAATTCTTTTTCATCTATGCAGCTTCCTCCTCTGATTCAATCTTCTGTAGAAAAAATTGGAGAGTTCTCAATTATTTCAAAAGTAGAAGATCCTGATCGGATCCCGATTCAATTTGAATTTAATAGTGAAGATTTAAGAGGAGAAATTCTAAGAATTTATCAAAATTGGAAAGAGGCTAATCAGGAGGAATCTACCCCTTTGACCCCCGAAGAGGAAGGCCGTTTGCAAACAACCTTAAATTGGTTTGAAACTCTTTATCCTCTTTTACCGGTTCCTTCCGCAGAGTTGGGGGAGATGTTTATCCGAATTCTTACCTTCGACTACCATTCCTTAAGACCTCTCATTCGCCATGACGATTACGATTTTTTTTCTCAACTCCTTGATCAAAGTCGAATAATGATATTAGAACATCTGTTATCTTTGACTATCCTCGTGAGTTCTCAAAGAAATACTCCTCGAGAAATTGCCGATCAGTTGACAGAGCAGTTTTTGACGGGAATGGAGAGCGTTCTCCCTTTGTATCAACGGCAAGTGGAAACTTGGGTTCCAACGGTTGTTCGAGAAGCGAATCCATTTTTAGGTAGGCCAGCTGTTGTCCGACAGGTGAGAGAGCTCGGCTCTCCTCAAGAGATTGATGTGGCGCATTTAAGAGGAGCACGCCAGGCAAGAATTGAAGATTTGGCCTCTCGTCTCAGAGGAGAAAGTTTAACTTCAGAAGCAGTTCGATTTATTAATTTTTTGACTCGACCGACTTCTCTTTAAGATTCAATAGTTGTTGAATTAATTTCTAACGGTTTTACAGACTGATTTTCAATGAATAACAAAAATTTTACTCATCTTCATGTTCACTCTCAATACAGTCTTTTGCATGGCGCAATTTCCATTGAACGACTCATTGCTCAGGTAAAAAAGTTTCAGATGGATTCGGTCGCTTTAACCGATTTAACCAATATGTTTGGAGCGATTGAGTTTTATCAAAAGGCAAAGTCTGAAAAGATCAAACCGATTTTGGGATGTGAAATTTATTATTTAACCCAAGGTTCAAGATTGAATCGCGAACCTCATCGCAAACAAGATCTTCTCGCACATCTGATTTTGCTCGTTGAAAATGAGGAAGGATATAAAAATCTCTGCCGTTTAATCTCCTCAAGTTATTTAGAGGGATTTTATTATAAACCACGAATAGATAAGGAAATTTTAGAAAAATATTCGAAAGGACTTTTTGCCCTTTCTGGCTGTTCAAAAGGGGAAATTCCGAGAAGAATTATCGAGGGAAATATCAACGCTGCCAAAGAATCGGCAACTTATCTCTCCCAGGTTTTTAAAGATCGGTTTTATTTAGAACTCTCTGACCATGGGCTATCTCATGAAAAGTTGATTAATGAAACTTTAATCGATTTCTCAAAATCACTCTCCTTGCCGATCGTTGCGACCAATAATGTTCATTATCTCGAAAGAAAAGATCGAGAAGCCCATGAGGCACTTCTCTGTATTCAATCCGGAAACAAGTTAAAGCAAGAAGATCGACTTTCTTACGATGGCGATGAGTTTTACCTAAAATCTCCGGAAGAGATGAATGAGCTTTTTAAAAAATACCCCGAAGCGATTTCAAATAGTTCTTATATTGCGAATAGTTGTAACTTTGAATTTAATTTTAAGGATTACTATTTTCCGAAGTTTGATCTTTCCTCTCAATCTTCCCATCTCTCCGAAGAAAAAAAAGATTCTCCCTCTTCAGAAGGAGAAAATGAAGAAGAACAGGAGCTTCTCAAAAAACATTTAACCCAAAAAGTCTATGAAGGTTTTGAAGAGCGATGGAAGTTAATTTCCAAACAGTTAGGGAAAAAAGCCGAATCTGAAAAGCCAGTTTATGAAAATAGAATTGAGCTCGAGCTAAAAACAATTCTTTCTATGGGGTTTGCCAGCTACTTTTTAATTGTTGCCGATTTCATTGGTTATGCCAAATCGCAGAATATTCCAGTCGGTCCAGGTCGTGGATCGGCGGCGGGAAGTTTAGTTGCTTATTGTTTGAAAATTACCGATCTTGATCCAATCCCATATCATCTCCTTTTTGAACGATTTTTGAATCCTGAACGAATCAGTATGCCCGATATGGATATCGACTTTTGCATGAATCGACGAGATGAAGTGATCGCTTACGTTAATAAAAAATACGGAAATGTCTCTCAGATCATTACCTTCGGAAAAATGAAAGCAAAAGCGGTAATTCGAGATGTCGGACGAGTCCTTGATCTCGCGTATGCGGAAGTCGATCGGATTGCGAAGTTGGTTCCCAACGCGCTCAATATTACCCTAGAAGAAGCGTTAAAAATTGAACCTCGTTTAAAAGAGTTAGAAAATTCACAACCGCAGGTCAAACAGCTTTTACGAATCGCAAGGTCGCTCGAAGGTTTAACTCGCCATGCCTCCACCCATGCGGCTGGAGTAGTGATTTCCGATCGCCCACTGACAGAATTTATGCCGCTTTATCTCGGTTCACACGAAGAGGTAGTGACCCAATTTGACATGAAAGCGGTTGAGAAAATCGGCCTCGTCAAATTCGACTTTCTTGGATTGAAAACTTTAACCGTGATTGCGAATGCGTTGAAAATTATTCAGCGCACCCGTGGCATCGATCTCAAAATTGAAGAAATTCCACTCGATGACCCAGAGGTTTATAAAACTTTTTCCGCTGGAGATGGATTGGGGGTTTTTCAGCTCGAATCATCCGGAATGCGTGATCTTTTGGTGAAATTAAAGCCAAACTGTTTTGAGGATATTATTGCGCTTGTCGCACTTTATCGTCCAGGTCCGCTCGGAAGTGGAATGGTCGACGATTTTATCAATCGAAAACATGCAAGAACTACGATTACTTATGAATTGCCTGAGCTTGAACCGATTTTGAAAGATACTTATGGGGTTATTGTTTATCAAGAGCAAGTCATGCAGATTGCTTCTGCCTTGGCAAAATTTACCTTGGGAGAAGCGGATCTTTTAAGAAGAGCGATGGGGAAAAAGAAGCCGGAAGAGATGGCAAGTCAGCGAGAACGTTTTATTGAAGGTTCGACTGCCAACAAAATTCCCAAAAAAAAGGCGGAAAAGATTTTTGATCTGATGGCAAAATTTGCTGAATACGGTTTCAATAAATCTCATAGTGCTGCTTACGCCTTGATCTCTTATCAAACCGCATATCTGAAAACCCATTTTACCGCTGAATACATGGCAAGCTTACTGACGCACGAAATGGGGGATACCGACAAGATTTTGGTCTACATCAATGATCTTCAAAGTCGTGGGATTTCTATTTTACCTCCCGATGTGAATGAGTCATTTCGTTACTTTTCTGTGCTTTCGGAAAAAGAGATTCGGTTTGGATTAGCCGCGATCAAAAATATCGGAGAAGCCGCAATTCAAAGTATAATAGAAGTAAGAAAAAAACTAGGAAATTTCAATACTTACTTTCATTTTTGTGAAGAGATAGATCAACGTCGAGTGAATCGAAAGGTCATCGAATCGTTAGTGAAATGTGGAGCTTTTGATCAGTTGAATGTCAAAAGAGCTCAGGCAATGGAGATCCTCGATGCGACGATTGAAAGGGCAACTGCCAAACAACGGGACCGTGAACGTGGGCAAAATAATCTTTTTGAACCGTTCGGGAAAGATTCGATCATTGAAAACAAGCTTCCGAATATCGACGAATGGCAAGAGTCGATTCGCCTAAAATATGAAAAAGAGGTAATCGGTTTTTATATCACCGGTCATCCATTAAAAAGATACCAAGATAAAATTCAAAAAATTACCTCGATTGACACCGTGACGATTAAGAATTGTACCGATGAATCGCAAATTTTGATCGCCGGCGTCGTTTCATCCTTAAAAGAAATTAACACCAAAAAAGGGGATAGAATGGCGTTTGTCACTTTGGAAGATCTGAAAGGTTCTGTGGAAGTGGTCGTTTTCTCCGATCTTTATAAAAGTGTCAGTTCAATTTTGGCAATGGATGAACCAATATTAATTCAGGGAGAAGCCGATATTAATGAAGAGTCTGCCAAAGTGCTTGCCAGTCAGATTTCTTTATTGAAAGAGTATCGATCAACTTCAAATGAAAAAATTTTTCTTCGTGCCCGTTCCGAACTTTTGGATGAAGCAAAGTTGAAAGGGTTGAGAATGATTTTATCGCGCTATCCCGGAAATTCGCCGGTTTATTTATCGCTTTTGAGTCCTGAAAATAAAGAAACAACCTTGAAGCTACCTAGAGAACTCGAAACTTCCTGGAATGATGAGTTAATAGGGGAGTTGAGAGAACTTTTAGGGAATGAGATTCAAATGGGATGTGGCTAGTTTGTTTTTAAAATTTTAAATAAACAAAAGATGTAAGTTGTTAAGGAGGATTTTTAAATTTGTCTGCTAAAAAAAAAGTAATTTCTGAGAGAGCGATTCTGGTCGGAGCTCGTAAACCGTCTCAAACAAGAGAAGATTTAATGAATTCTTTGGAGGAGCTTTCTAGTCTCGCTTACAGTGCCGGTGCAAAAGTGGTTGGAAATATGACGCAAGAGCTGAAGCGAATCGACCCTGCAACTTTTATCGGAAAAGGGAAGGTGGAAGAGCTTAAAGTTTTAGCAAAGCAATTGGATTGTAACTTGCTAATATTTGATGAAGATTTGCATCCGAACCAAAATAGAAATCTTGAAGAAATGTTGAAGATGAAAGTCATCGACCGAACTGGATTAATTCTTGACATCTTCGCTCAACGGGCAAAAACGAAAGAAGGAAAGTTACAGGTAGAGTTGGCTCAAAGCCTCTACTTTCTTCCAAGACTCGTCGGCCAATGGGCCCATTTTTCAAGACAGACGGGTGGAATTGGAACGAGAGGCCCTGGAGAAACCCAGTTAGAGGTTGATCGAAGAAGAGTTCGGGAAAAAATTTCCAAAATTCGAAAAGATCTAGAAAAGGTAAAACTATCTCGAGAACTTCATCGGGCAAAAAGATTATCGGTTCCGATTCCGACCATTTCGTTGGTCGGTTATACCAATGCAGGGAAATCGACTCTTTTTAAAACACTCACCCGAGCGAATGTTTTAGTCGAAGATAAACTTTTTGCGACTCTTGATCCGACGGTGCGAAGATTGAAGCTTCCGAGTGGTAGAGAGGTCTTAATTGCCGATACAGTTGGTTTTATCAGTAAACTTCCACATGCTTTGGTCGAGTCTTTTAAGGCAACCTTTGAAGAGATTGCCGGTTCTGACCTTCTTCTCCATGTCATTGATGTTTCCCATCCCCTAAAAAAAGAACAGATTAAAATGGTAGATCTTGTTTTAAAAGAAATTGGATTGAGCGAAAAGCCAGTTTTAGAGGTTTACAATAAAATGGATCTGCTCGGTTTTGGATTTAAGGAAGAGAAACAAAAAATTTATCTATCTGCTTTTAAAGAAAAGGGGATTGATCAGCTTTTAAATAAATTAGACAAACATTTATCCAAAGGGTTTAAAAAAGTGACTTTAGAAATTCCCCATCAAGAAGGGGGACTCATCGCTTTTTTGTATCGTTACGCCAGAATTTTATCGAAAGAATATCAAGAAGAAAAGGTAAGGCTGGAACTCGAGATTTATGAGAAGTATTTGCCAAAACTAAAACCTTATCGGGTAAAAAATAGGGGTTCAAAATTTTGAACCCCTAAAAGAATCAACTATTCATGATTTTTATCGTGCCATAGCTTTAGCCATATTGACGGTACAATCATGAATCACTTTTGACATCATTTTTCCTACTTTTGAATCTTTGAAGTATCCTAATCCTCCCACTCCAAAACCGGGAGCTCCGATTCCACCACCAGCTGCATTAATATTGAATCCGGTGTCTGTTGCTTTCACTTTTGAAGAAGCTAAGATTTCACTAGTAGAAGTGCTAAATACTTTACAAGTGAGATTCAGTTCAGATTTTTTGAATCCGCCACCGAGCCCGCCGAATCCGCCACCGCTACCACCGAGTCCGCCAGTTTGGAGTCCTTCTCCATCTTTTTGTCCACCGACTAAAGCGTAGGAAACCAAATAATCAGCAGTTTTCATCTGTCTCTTTTTTGCTGATTTAGCACCTGGACGAGCTTCATCCGATCGTGCGAGAGATTTTTCATTCATGACTCCTGCGGGAGCGATCGAATAGTTTTCACGTTCTAAAACTGAAAAACAACCGGAGTTGACCAATTCGTCGACTGCCACTTCTCGTGAGTTGAGAGCAACGTCATTGTTCCACCAACCGAATGAGATGTTTTCTGTTTTAAAGCGATCAACTGCGACAGTGGTTTTCGAGGAGCATTTAGGATAATCCTCGATTGGATCATGCTTCGCTTGCACCTGTTTGAGACCAGCTAAAGAGAGAATAGCCGCTGATAAAATGGCTATGCTGTATAATTTCTTCATATTTATTTTCTCCTCCATAAGGAAATAGGGTTAATACAATCCGGTGAGTTTAACAGATGGGGTTTTTGTGTCAAGGTTTTGAGTGTAAATATTGTGCCTCAAAAGCAATCCTGTTGCTTAAATCCTGTCGGGAGTGAATTTAGACGCTATTTGTAGCTTCATTCTCATAGAGGGATAATAAAAAAAGAACCAAAGTTAGTAAACTCATCAGGAATAGATGCAAAAGTTTTTTAAATTTGACGGA
>CAZQOW010000120.1:0-7372 GCA_964595045.1 uncultured Pseudomonadota bacterium | reverse complement strand
GTTCGAAGTAAAATTGCCATAAATTAATCAAAATATTTTAAAAGTTCTTTTCTTTTCAACTTCCCCTGAGAAGTTTTTGGAAGCTCGTTTACCAAAATTATTTTTCTTGGCACTTTATATTTCGCCAGATTTTTTTCTGATTCTTTTAAAATCTTTTCGTGAATCAAAAGATCAGAAAGATATTCTCTTTTTAAAACAACAAAAGCAACTACAATTGTTTTACCCGATTCAACTTCCTCTCCAACTACGGCAGATTCAAGCACAGAAGGAATCAAATTCAAAACCGATTCCACTTCAAGTGGAGAAATGCGATATCCTCCAGCAGTAATCAAATCATCTTTTCTGCCAACAAAAAAATAGTTATTTTGATCATCTCGGTAAGCAAAATCGCCACTTAAAAACCATTCGTTTTGAAAAACCTTTTTCTCTTGTTCGGGACGACGATAATAGCCGAGCATCAAACCGGTAGACGATCGATCGGTTGCAATCATTCCTATTTCTTGAGGATCCGCTTCCGTTAAATCTTCTCGAAGGATTTTTGTTTTATCGTCTAGCGGTTTTCCACAAGAGTTGGGTGGAAGCAGCTCGCCAGTGCGCTGAACTAGATAGACACTATGCTCGGTCATTCCAAGCCCTTCCCGAATTTGAACTTGGGTCAATCTTTCAAACTCAGTTTTTATCTTTTCAGAAAGTTTTTCTCCCGCAGAAAGAGCTGTTTTCACCTTCGAAAAAAAATCATCTTCCGGTTTTAAAAACTCGGTCAATCGTCGATAAATCGCTGGAACACTCATAAAAAGAGTTACTGAATTTTCTTTCACTACTTGGGAAATAGCTTCAGCGTTTAAAGCTCCTGAATAAATCAGTGCGGTTTGATGATGACGCCAGATATCGAGCATTCCCGCCGTTAGAGCATAACTCCAGTTGAGAGAGCTGGTGTTGAAAACCACTTCATCCTCATCCTCGCGGAGAGCTTGCCAATATTGAACTCGCGAATCATGAGCCGGAATACTGTGATGCGAATGGATCACCCCCTTAGGCTTTCCTTCGGTTCCACTGGTGTAAAGCCAATAAGCAGGACTGTTCGCCAAAGTAGGTGCAATTTCGAAATGAGAGGAGCTGGAATTTATTTCTTCCCAATCGATTACTTTGTCATTCATGCGGAGAGAGCAATCTCCCTGAAACCATTTGCCACTTCCACCCGAAGTTTCAATCGAGGAATCGAGAGGGATTTCTGTCTCCGCAGGAATGACAGGGGAAGTAACCAGAATCATTTTTTTGAGAAATGGAAACTGATCGACAGAAAAATCTGCAGGGAGAAGCTCACTCGTCGTTACCAAGACTGAAGCTTCGCTATCCTCCAAAATAAATTTTAATTCTTTGAAGGTAAAAAGTGGAGAGGTCGGAATGGGAATCATCCCCGCTTTAATCGCTCCAATAAAAGCAATCGGAAATTCGGGAGAATTAGGCAAACGAATCACCAATCGTTCATTCACGTTGGAAACAATGGATTGGAGGGTATTTGCTAACTGCGCTGTTTTTTCTTTTAATTGTTGAAATGAAAAAGAGAGGGTTGAAAATTTTTTTTCGTTTTTTTCTTGGGCAACAAAGAGAAGTGCTGTTTTATTTGCGTAGAAATCTAAGCTTGCAGGACGATCAATACAATCCATCGCAATATTGTAAAAGTGATCTACCATAAAATTTCAGAAAATATTTTTAAGGATTTGTGGAAAGAGAAAAATCCCCATAATCACAAGCCGCTTTGGAATGCATTGCATTTCCATCGGTTAGAATACCGATTCCCGAGGGATTTTTCGTAGGCTCTTTCTTGAAATACTTTTTATAATCTTCGTAGACATTCGCCGTCATGCTCTGCCATTTGTTCAACGATTTGCTTCCCGAAGCTAAAACCGTTACATAAAATTTTCCGGGTTCTTTTTCCCAAACATGGCCCACCGGCAAAGTCGAGCTCCAGACATATTTCAAAACCGAACCATTACTCATCGACCCAAAAATCACATAAACTCCACAAGCACTGTCGTTCGTGGCACGACTATCTTCCCGTGCCCCGACAGGGAGATCGAGTCCTCTCCATCGCCATTTAACGACCGGATATTCTTTCAAAGACCAAGAAATATCTTTATAAATCGGAAGTGAAATATCCTGTTCGTCAACCGCATGAATATAACGAACCCCTTTTTCTTCGGCGATTTTGTAAACCTGTTTTACTTTTCCGGATTGAAATGGATAGGTTTTCCACCGGATTGGAAAATCTCCTATCGATTTTACTTTTGAAAAATCGTCAACTACCACTTCACTGGATTGCTGTTTCCCGTCGGCCGAAATGGCAAAAGGGATTAGAAGAAAAATAAAACCGATCAAAAAGGAGATATTCAATTTTTTTGGGTTTGTCATAAAGGTTCTTTATTTTGATGATTATTGGAAATTTCTTTTTATTCCTAATCGGTTTTCAGAGTTAGAACAACCTAATTTTGATAACTGACCTTACGCGTTTTTATTGAAAACTTTCGAATGAGTTCTTTCTCCAGGAGGAAAAGGTACCCGAAGGGCGGATGAGGGGAGAGGTGGAATTTTACAAGGAATTCGAATTTGTGCGAATCTCAATGTTTCTCCTCACCCCAACCCCTCGGCCGCCGTAGCTACTTTGGCGAAGGAAGCTCTCCCCAAAGGAGAGGGGGATCTTAATTTTCAAAAATTTGAAGAAAATCGCATAAGGCGAGCGAATAAAATAAAATCTGTCATCTTGACACTAAAAATCGGAGTGTCTATTTTCAAAACCTGACAGCGAGGTGAATAATATGCCAATTTACGAATATGTATGTAAAAACTGTTCAAAAGAATTTGAATTAATTCAAAAAATCTCTGATCCTCCCGCAAAAAAATGCCCTGATTGCGGAAAAAAAATTGAGAAGAAACTTTCTCTCTCCAGCTTTCAGTTGAAAGGAACCGGCTGGTACGTAACCGATTTTGCGAACAAGGGAAAAGATAAAAAACCGGACAAAAAAGAAGAGAAAAAAGAATCAAAAAAAGAAACAAAAACAGACTCTCCCGCAAAATCTGAAACAAAAACCTCTTCTTCAAAATCCGATTAAGAAGCAGGAAATGCCTTCTCCAACTCATTGGCAAAAGTGATCACTCCCAAACGATGATCAATCGACCATTGCGGATGAGCATTTTTTCCTAAATAAATCGGCATTTCTATATGTTTTGAATCGATCTGATTCAAAACATAAGGGGAACGATCGTAAGAAGGTTGATTCGAAGAAACAAACCGTCTGTAAATTTTACCATTATAACCAAAAAGTGCCTGCGCCACATTTTCTGTATGAAACTGATTTGGAAAGAGTGGATTCATCTTTGCCGCTTTCGCCTTCGATTGCAAAATTTTCCCGGTCTGAATCAGATCTGATAATAAATTCCCGGTCGCTTTACTTTTCAAATCCCCATCAAATTGAAACTGGTTTCCTTTCGCTTTGGGATCTAACCCATGCGAGCTTTCTCGATAATGAATCCCGGCGAGGATTTTCCAATTTACCTGAGTCATTTTTTCAGCTTGTTTATAGAAAGGATATAATTCTTCGATGCGATCAAGCTGTTTTTCAGAAAGGGACCCCTGATATTTCAGGTTTCGGATTCCTCCTCCCGCAAAAGCCCGTAATTTAATCTCCTGCGGTTTTTCTATTTTTTTGAGCGAGACTCGACTTGTCTTACTTACCTCTGGTTTAGCTATTGGTTCCGAACGGTTTGGAAGGTTTTGAATTTCTTTTCCCGAACCTACCTCTTGAACTTTTTCGTGACGATCCCGAAGGTATCGATTGACTGGAATCATAGAGATTTCCTCCTTTGGAGGATTTTAAGAAGCAAACGAAAAGCCAAATAATAAAGTGGAAAAACATGAATAAAATTAAGGAGGAGAATAGAAAAAACCTTATGTTAGATCGAATTTGGAACTGTTTTTTCCAAAAACTGGAAAAAGTCGACGGCATGAATTCAAGAATTCAAAATTTCGTACGAAGCAACAAAGGTTTGAGCAACTATCTTGTTCTCAGAAGAAATAAAATAAACTTGCATTGAGCAAAATGTAACTTAAGTACCTCGATGAGATCCCATTTAAAAAACTGACTAGTTCTTCTTTATCTAAAGATGGGTTCAATTGTCGATAAGTAAGCCAAGCAGAGGCTCCCGGGGCAAAAATTGCTGGAATTCCTATTCCCAAACTATTTCTAATCCATCCAATCTCTTCAATTCCTGGTAATTTTTTGAAGAGAAATCCAGCAAATCCTCTTTCTAAAATCAAAACTCCGCTTGTAGCAACTGCGCCGAATAAACCTGCTACACTCATCATCAGAATATCTGTTTTATTGAGACCGTTTTGAACTTCATTAAATGTTCTTATCAATTCAAGGTTTTGTTGATCTGGATTCAAATTTTGAAAAGAAAATGTCCCTCTCCAAAACTCAAACGCTGCATGGAAATGGCTTGTGATTGCCGATTTAAATTGAGAATAACTTTCTTCAAACATACACTCTTTGATCGCACGAGTATTACTCTTGAGAAGATTGTAATAATCGACAGAAGTACTAGAAGAATTAAGAACCAGTTGGTAAGAAATATATCTCTCACAAGATGGAGGAATAAAATCATTCATATGTGCCTGACTCTTTACTTGGAATTTTCTTCAATCCGCGGAAAAAGAAGAAACGCTTCTCCTACCTGATGCTTTGACGGAATGGAGTCCCATGAGCTGTTCCCCTCCAAGGCGGTCGGAATGGGAAACTGAAGCTGCTGATAAATTTTCGACGCGGTTTCAGGCATAAACGGAATCAGCCAGAGTGCGATCAGTCTTAGACTATTCACTAAATTGTGAAGAACCTGCGAAAGCCGTTTTGCTTCATTGTTTTTCTTTAGCGCCCAAGGGGCGGAAAGGGCGATGTACTTATCTCCCACCGCGATAAACTCCCAAATCGCAGCCAAGGCGAAATGAAAGTTCAAATCCCCTTTTTGATAATCGAGTGATTCTCTCACTTTCTTTTCAGTCTCTTTGGATTGATGGATCAACATTTCATCGATCGGATCTTGGCTTCCAGTCGCCTCAATTTTTCCCTCGACGCAATATTTTTTGATCATTCCGAGAGTTCGATTGAGCAGATTTCCGACATCATTCGCCAAATCACTATTATAGCGGGAAATAAATTCATCCCAAGTAAAGTTTCCATCGGAACCGAAGCTGGAACCCCGAAGAAGATAGTATCGGAGCGGATCAGCGCCAAACTTATCGATCACATCGAGCGGCGTCACGACATTCCCCAACGTTTTGCTCATCTTTTCCCCCTTGAGATAAACAAATCCATGACCAAACACCGTTTCAGGAAGCGCAATTCCAGCACTCATCAACATCGCAGGCCAAATGACACAATGAAATCGAGTAATATCTTTTCCGATGACATGCAATTGAGCTGGCCACCATTTTTTGAATTTTTCATCGTCAACTCCATAACCAACCGCCGTTAGATAATTAATCAACGCATCAAACCAGACATAGATGACATGTTTCGGATTGGAGGGAACCGGAATTCCCCAGTTAAATCCGGAACGAGAGACTGAGATATCCTGCAATCCTTGCTGGATGAGACTGACAATTTCATTGCGACGAATTTCAGGAAGAATGCATTTCGGATTTTTTGAAATATGATCAAGAAGCTGCTGCTGATATTTTGACAATCTGAAAAAATAATTTTTCTCTTTCAACCATTTCGGCTTCTGTTTGTGGTTGGGGCATTCGCCATTGACCAGATCTTTTTCGGTATAAAACGCCTCACACGATTCGCAATACCATCCTTCATATTCCCCTTCATAAATATCACCATTTGCCAGAATCGTTTCGAACAATTTTTGCGAAGTTTTATGATGTCGTGGTTCGCTCGTTTGAATGAAATCGTCGTAGCTGATGGAGAGCTTTTTCCAGATCTCGGTAAATTTTTCACGCATTTCATCGCAATAAGCTTTTGGTTCCATCCCTTTTTCTAGAGCCGATTTTTGAACGTTGGTTGAATGCTCATCATTTCCCATCTGGAAGTGAACTTCATATCCATCCATTCTCAAAAACCGGGCGAGAACATCGGCGCCGATTTTTTCATAGGCAGTTCCGATATGCGGAATTGAGTTCACATAATCGATCGCGGTGGTGAGATAAAAATGTTTCATGAGTATTTCCTCTGAACTATAAACATAACTGAATAAACAGATTTTCAAAAGCGAGAAGCGGATTCACATTTCTTTGAAGCAATCTTCTCGTCTCAAAAATCTGATCAAATTTTTTCAAATCGTTGGAATGATGACCCAAAAGCACTTTTTCTTTCCACCGAATCGCGAGTAGGTTCAAAAGCGGTTCATGCATCTCTTCTTCTGAAGCAATATTTTCAGCTACCTCTAAAAGCTTCAGCAAATCTTTCGGAGAAGACTCTAGCGAAGGAAGAATCTCTTTTTCAACCTGCTCATAAACCTCTTCGGAGAAGGAAAGCGCCAAGCCTGGAGAACCTTCAACCGCCTCAATCAATTTCGAATCGAAAAAATACTTTTTTCCGTGGAGCTTTAACACTTCCTCTGTTTCGGAAGAATTTAAAGGAGAAAAATAAACCTTCTGACATCGCGATAAAATCGTCTTCAGAAAAAAATGCGGAAGCGAGCTGATCAAGATAATCAAAGTGTTTGGAGGAGGTTCTTCGAGAGTTTTCAAAAGCGCGTTCGAAGCGGCCAAATTCAAATGATGCGCATCGACCAAAACCGCGACTTTATAAGACGATTCAAAAGGAGCCAAACTCAAACTTTTTTTCAAATTTCGAATTAGCTCAATCTTGATATGATCCGATTCAGGTTCAATCCAGAAGAGATCGGGATGTTCAAGCTTTTCAAGCTTTAGACAGGAAGAACATTTTTCGCACGGTTTTTCTTTCTCTAAACAAAAGAGTTTCTGAACAAAAAATTTCGCCACCAGTTTTTTACCAATCCCTTGAGGACCGGTAAAAATCATCGCGTGAGGAATTTTATTCGACTCAACCAATCGATCGAGATACTGAAATGTTTTTTCGTGACCGATGATATTCATAAAAGACATCTTTCCATGCTCTTAAACTACATTTCTCTGCAATGGTGATGCTGTAGGGGCGAAGCATTTTCTTCTAATGTAGAGCTGTCGTCCTATAGCAAAGGGAAATGCTTCGCCCCTACAAACGTTGAATTTACACTTTAGATGGAGGAGGCAATTAGATTGCGAAAATTCAATTTATAGAAAGATTTTCTAGCCATCCCAGAATCTCCTGATGAATCTCCTCCGGAGATTTCATCCCATCGATTA
>CAZQOW010000119.1:0-7392 GCA_964595045.1 uncultured Pseudomonadota bacterium | reverse complement strand
AAGAGCTCGAAAAAACTGATTTAGCTCTTAAATCTTCTCCTCTCTCTTCTTTTATGATTCTTGAAAAGATGGTCTGGAATTTAGAGTCGCAGTTAAAAGCTTAAAGATGACTTTCAAAGGGGAAAAATTTCCTCAAGTTGAATCGATAAGAGGGGGAAAATGGGGACAAAAGCCTCTTTATTTGAAGTGGTTTTATGAATCGATCCAGCCTGGTTTTTACCGGAAATCTCATAAATATTAAGTAGTTAATAAACATTATCATATAAAAAATCCTTTAATTTAAAACGTTTTACTGCCACTGAAGGATGGGTATAAGCAAAAAGCGTGCTCAAGACCTCTCTTCAACCCCTCTCCTTTGTAAAGAGAGGAGGGCGCTCTTTTAATTTTTTGTAAAAAAAAGAAAGAAAACTCCCCCTCTTTACAAAAGAGGGGGCTCGGGGGAGGTCAATTTTACGAGCGTTGACCTTCTTTTGGAGAGATGTTAACCGAGAGTTCCTTTTGATTCATTTAATTTAACTAGAGGTTTATATGGCAAAAATTCAAAAAATCATGGCTCGGGAATTACTGGATTCTCGTGGGAATCCAACCGTCGAAGCAGAAGTGATCCTTGAAAATGGGGTGTATGGCAGAGCGATTGTCCCCTCAGGTGCTTCTACCGGAGAGCATGAGGCATGCGAGCTGCGCGATGGAGATAAAAATCGCTATCTGGGAAAAGGGGTTTTAAAAGCGGTTCAAAATGTGAATCACAAAATTGCTTCAGAATTAATGGGCAAAGATGTGAGTGAACAAAAAAAAATCGATCAGTTTTTAATCGATTTGGATGGCACTCCCAACAAGTCGAACTTGGGAGCGAATGCGATCTTGGCTGTTTCGATGGCGGTGGCTCATGCGTCAAGCAGTTCGAAAAAACTTCCGCTTTATCAATATATCGCCAAATTAATTGATAACAAACGTTATGTTTTACCGGTTCCATTGATGAACATTTTAAATGGTGGAAAGCATGCCGACAACAATGTTGAACTTCAGGAACTGATGATTTTACCCGTTTGTGGTGCAAAATTTTCAGAGGCATTTCGGGCAGGGGTCGAAACATTTCATCACTTGAAAAAAATTCTTCATGAAAAAAAATATGCAACTTCGGTGGGAGATGAAGGGGGATTTGCTCCTAATCTTAAATCAGAACGGGAAGGGCTCGAGCTGATCGTTCAAGCGATTGAATCTGCCGGCTATCGAGCAGGAGAAGATATCTTTATTGCGATCGATGCTGCTTCTAGTGAGTTTTATAGGGAAGAGAAGTATTTTCCAAACAGCGATGGAGCAAAAACGATTGATCAAATGATCGATTATTATGAAACCTTATCCAGAGATTTTCCGATTGTTTCGATTGAAGATGGATTGGCGGAAAATGACTGGATTGGCTGGAAAAAACTGACTGATCGACTAGGAAGTAAAATTCAATTAGTCGGAGATGATCTTTTCTGCACGAATAGTGAAAGACTTTCAAAAGGGATTCAGGAAAATATTGCCAATTCGATCCTCATTAAGGTCAATCAGATCGGAACTTTGACGGAGACGTTAGAAACCATCCAGCTAGCTCATTCTAAAAAATATACTGCGGTGATATCCCATCGATCCGGAGAGAGTGAAGATACAACGATTGCCGATTTGGCGGTGGCAACCGCAGCTGGTCAAATCAAGACTGGCAGCGCTTCAAGAACCGATCGACTTTGTAAATATAATCAGCTTTTGAGAATTGAAGAAGAGTTGGGAGAGAAGGCAGAGTTTTTGGGAAAGAAGATTTTAAAGCTTAACTCTTAATGGTTTTAATGTGGCAAATAACTTTTCTAAATGTGTACAGAATATTCAGATTCCTTATCCTGAAATGGGTAATATTTGTAGCGAAGAAGAGTTTGATCAAAAAGTCTTAACTATCGCTGTACAAAAGGGATATGCGATTCGGGATTGTTATTTTGAAAATCCTATTCGTGCTTTAAGTCCAACTTATATTTCCGAAAACTATCCGTTGGTTCAGCAGGCATTAAAAGTGGAAGAGTCTCGATTAAGGGATATTTCAAAGAATAGCTGTTATGTTAGAAACTTTAAATTAGATAAAGTAAAAGAAGCTATTCATCAGAGTTTTTTTGGAGGTGCTTCTCCTCATCAAAAAGAAAATGACGAAATTTTGATGGGAGGGATTCTTTTCTTTTTAACCGCGATGATTACTTTTGGCTATGTAATTTAAAAACTAAATTAATGAATCATTATTTTAAATCTATTTTTAAATTTCTCTCTTCCCTCAAGCTGGCGGTGGTTGTTTTATTATCTCTCGCTTATGTTTTAGCACTCGGAACTTTTTATGAATCGCTTTATAGTAGTGCGGTTGCAAAACAAAAAGTTTATGGAACCATCTGGTTCACGCTGATCCTCGTGTTTTTGGGGATCAATGTTCTCTGCGCTGCACTTTCTCGCTGGCCCTGGAAAAAACATCATCTTGGATTTGTAATCACTCATGCAGGTATTATTACCATTTTAGTCGGTGCACTGGTTACGCAGCAGAAAGGGATTGAAGGAACGGTAGCTCTTGCGGAAAACGAGATTGATAATCGTTTGGTGATTGATGAACCTCTACTTCAGATTGTTCAACCTGATTTACAAGCGATTGAAACTTTCAAGGTAAATTTTTTAAAAGATATTTCAACGAGTGAAAAACCTTGGATGAAAAAACTGAAAGATAAATCGATTGTTAAGATCGATCAATTTTATCTTCATGCGACTCCGATTCTTGAGGTGAGTGACGAAGGGAAAGAGTTAAATCCTGCTGTTCAAATTATCCTTTCCGGAATGCCCGGAGGTCAGAAAGAGTTGTCTGAATGGTTGTTCTTGAAAGAATCAACTTTGGCTCAGAATTCGGTTCAACTTGGGCCCGCAAAGCTTTCTTTTATCGATGAAAAGAAATTGCAAGAATTGAAAAGTGAAATCCCTTTAGAAAATGAAAGTAAGATTGGATTTCTTCAATTGAAGTTGGGGCAAGATCCAGAGATCAAAATTCGGGTGGAAGAAGGATTGAAAAAAGAAATTCCAATTGAGAAAACGGCGTATCGACTAAAAATTCTTCGGTATCTTCCAGATGCTGTGGTGAGAGAAAACCAACTCATTTCAAAATCGAATCAACCGAATAATCCTGCCATAGAATTTAAAATTGTAGGTTCTGATATTGATGAAACACATTTGGTATTCGCAAAATTTCCAGATCTTGAAGGGATTCATGGAAAACAGAAAAGCGGTTTGAATATCAAGGCGCAGTTTTTAGCTGGCAATGAGGTTTCGGCACTTTCGAAGGCAGAGTTGTATGTTGCACCATTGTCATCGACTTCCGAAACTGCAGAGGAACTCCTCTATCGTATTCGAAGCAAAGGAGTTTTAGGAGAAATTAAAAAAGCAAAAGTCGGTGAAGAGGTTGCGACCGGCTGGATGACAATCCGTTTTAAGATTGCTTCGTATGTTTCGAATGCAGTTCCAACCATTCGATATCGAAAAGTAACTCTTCCTCAGGGAAAAAGTGGTGGCCCACCTGCAGCAATGCATCTACAGATTGAAAATCAAAATGGGAAAACAGAAACTTGGATAGGACAGGGGGATGTGAAAGAGCTGGTGATTGCGGGAGTTCCCTATCTGGTGCGATATGGGCTTCGAACCTATCCCCTAGGCTTTTCAATGCAGTTAAAAGAATTTAAAATTGGTCGTTATCCTGGAACTGAGACTCCAAGCTCTTTTGAGAGTTTAGTTGAGGTGAAAAATGAGAAAAAGAACGAAAAGTTTGATTCAAGAATTTATATGAATAATCCGCTCCATTATAATGGATTTACGCTATTTCAATCGAGTTACCAAGAAGGGGAAAATGGAGAGATGACCTCAGTTTTTTCAGTGGCGCGGGATCCTGGAATCCTCATTAAATATGGGGGAGCAATTTTGATGGTGAGTGGAATTGCTTTAATGTTTTGGTTTAAACCGTTGTTTATGCAGAAGAAGATGAAAAGAAATAAAGTTAACAATTGATTCGAGAATAGTTCCCCCTCTTAAGGTAAGAGGGGGTTAGGGGGCGTTATGAAATTATGTAGAAGCAAAGCGAATAAAATGGCGTTAATTAACTTTCATAACCCCTCACAACCTCCCTTTATCTTAAGGGGAGGAGATTATTGGAAAACAGTTGTTATTATTATTTTGACTTTGCTTCTTTCAAATTCTCTTTTCGCCTCTGAAAATTTCAATTTTCATGATCTGAAAAGAATTCCGATTCTCGATCAGGGACGAGTCAAACCGTTCGACACGTTTGCCAGAGAATCAGTTCAAACGATTACCGGCTCGCTTTCTTTCGAGGGAAAAGATCCGACAGAAACGATTCTGATCTGGCTTGCAGAACCTGAAAAGTACGTGAAAGAGCCGGTTTTACTTTCGAATTATCAACCTCTGAATCAGCAATTTCATTTAAACACGGTGAAGGGAAGAATTTCTTCAAGCGATCTTCTCGATAATGGAGAAGTAAAAAAATTTTTAAAAACCATTTTTTCCAAACAGCAGCAGGGAGAAACCTTAAATTCAAATGAAAAGAAAGTTCTTGAGCTTTATCAACGGCTGGAGCTTTTTCATAAAATTTTGAGCGGTTCGGCATTGGTTTTTTTCCCTCAACCAGGTTCTGAAAAATGGATCAGTGTGGATCAGCTCACTGATTCAAATTTGGCAAATCGATTTAAAACGATTATTGATCATTTTGTTGAGAAGCAAAATTCTGAGTTTGAAACCTCGGTCAAAACTTTTAAGCAGGCTCTTTCTGAATTAGGAACACAAAATAAACTTTATCCCACCGAATCCACAATGAATCGCGAAGTTTGGTTTAACCAGCTTCGTCCGTTTCAAAAAGCATGGATTTTTCTTCTGACCACTTTTATTTTTCTTCTTTTTTCCTTCGGAATTAAAAATAAAAAAACCTCCTCTGTCTTTTATTATTTATCAATCCTGTTTGGATTAATGGGAGTGGGAATTAGCGTTTATGGATTTGTTGTTCGAGGTTTGATCGCCGGCCGTCCCCCCGTCACAAATATGTATGAGTCGGTCATTTGGGTCAGTTTTGGCTCAGTAATGTTTGCTCTTATTTTTGAAGCGATTTATCGATCACGCTATTTTCTTTTGTCCGCTTCCGCCTGCTCAACCATAGGGCTTTTGCTGGCCGATAATCTCCCGCAGGTTTTGAATCCCTCAATCAATCCCTTGGTTCCGGTGCTTCGAAGCAACTTCTGGCTGACGATTCATGTGCTGACAATTACTTTGAGCTATGCTGCGTTTGCTATCGCTTGGGCGATCGGAAATATTACAATCGGTTGTTACGTATTTAGAGTAATTGGGAAAGGGTCTGGAAAAGATTTATCCTTTTTTCTTTATCGCGCTTTGCAGGTCGGAGTTGTCTTACTCGCGGCGGGAACGATTCTTGGAGGTGTTTGGGCCAACTATTCCTGGGGAAGATTTTGGGGATGGGATCCGAAAGAGGTTTGGGCGTTGATTGCTCTTCTCGGCTATCTCGCTATTCTTCATGGACGTTTTTCCGGATGGATGAAAGATTTCGGTTTGGCGGTCTGGAGTGTGCTCGCTTTTCTTTTGGTAATCATGGCTTGGTATGGAGTGAATTTTGTTTTGGGAGTTGGATTGCATTCGTATGGATTTTCGAGTGGAGGATTTACTTCGGTTCTAATTTTTGTTGGATTACAATTTGCTTGGGTTTTATTTGCGACAGTGAGGTATAAAAAACATATTTCCCCCTCTTAATATTAAGAGGGGGCGAGGGGGAGTTGTGAAAAATCTGAAAGGTTTTAAAAAGTTAGAATTTTGCAATATCCTTGCTCTTCACAACTTCTCCCGACCTCTTCTTAATCTTAAGAGGAGGAGGTTTTATGACTAAATCTCCTCATTATCCACTTCTGATTCCCGGAGTCAAAGCAACCGCTTCTTCTCTAGAAGTAAAATCTCCTTATCATGAAAAATTGATAGCCACGGTTGAAACTGCCCATGAAGAGGCGATCGAAAAAGCATTACAAAATGCTCATGAGCTTTTTCAGGATCCAAAAAGACTCCTTCCTATATCTAAGCGAATTCAAATTCTGGAAAAAACAATTCCTCTCATTGAAGCAAGAGCGGAAGAGCTTGCTCTTATGGCCGCATTAGAAGGGGGAAAGCCGCTAACCGATTCTCAAATAGAGATTTCTCGGGCGATTGAGGGGATTAAGTCTGCTTTGGCGACTCTTCGCACTTCGGCTGGTGAGGTTATTCCAATGCAGTTGAATCAAGCTTCTGCTGGCCGTATCGCTTTTACAAAACTTGAACCGATTGGGGTGGTCGTTGCCATTTCTGCTTTTAATCATCCGTTTAATTTGATTGTTCATCAGGTGGTTCCTGCGATTGCTGTTGGTTGTCCAATCCTGATTAAACCTGCCTCCGAAACGCCAATCTCCTGCATTAATTTTGTGAAGATTTTATATGAAGCGGGTCTACCGCCGGAATGGTGTCAGGTAGTCGTGACGAATCAAACGGATCTTGCAGAAAAAATGGCGACTGATTCTCGCGTCAAATTTTTAAGCTTTATCGGAAGTTCGAAAGTAGGGTGGATGCTCCGTTCAAAGCTTTCTCCCGGCACTCGCTGTGCGTTAGAGCATGGGGGGATCGCTCCTGTTATCGTAGCGGAAGATGCTGATCTTCAAGAAGCCGTTTCGCTGATTGTGAAAGGGGGATTTTATCATGCGGGACAGGTTTGTGTTTCAGTTCAAAGAGTTTTTGTTCATGAATCGATTGCTGAAAAGTTTGCCAAAAAGTTAGCCGAAAAAGCAGATCAATTAAGAGTGGGAGATCCGACTGAATTTCAAACCGAAGTAGGACCTTTAATTCGAAAATCAGAGCTTGAAAGAATTGATCAAGCGGTTCAAGAGGCGATCAGCGCCGGAGCTCAATGCTTGAGCGGTGGAAAGAAAATTTCTGAGAGCTGTTATGCTTGTACGGTTTTATATCATCCTCCACGAACAGCTTCAGTGATGACGGAAGAAATTTTTGGTCCGGTTGTTTCGGTGGTTCCTTATGAGAGTATCGAAGAGGCGATTGAGTGGGCGAATGAATCCCCTTTTCATTTTCAGGCGGCTCTCTTCACCCAAAATCTTGAGATCGCGATGAAGGTGTATTCTCAGATTCGTGCCTCTGCGGTGATGATCAATGATCATACCGCCTTCAGAGTCGATTGGATGCCGTTTGCAGGGCTCGATCAATCGGGATTGGGAGTCGGCGGGATTCCCTATACCATGAGAGAGATGCAGATTGAGAAGATGATGGTAATTCGATCCAAAGAAATATAGTTTA
>CAZQOW010000118.1:2467-7444 GCA_964595045.1 uncultured Pseudomonadota bacterium | reverse complement strand
GTTTTCAAAAATTCTAAAGTAGCAGTTAAATTTTGGGGATTAAACATCTAAGTTCATTCTTAATTCTTTGATTCCAATGACTTGTTGATTGAGGCATTTTACTAAAGAAACCTATGATAAACTACCAATAGACTAAACATAGTGACTATTTAGCGACTTTTATCGTCATAGATCGATACTAATTCTAAATATTTTTTATTAGGAGAATAATAATGACCATATTCTCATCTTCAATTTGCAGAAGTGTGATCTTCCAAGCTTTCATTTTCTAACGATGGATATTTTTGATCACTCTGCTAAACAAACAATTAATAAAAATGTAAGCGCTTTTACCGAAACCTCCTTATATGGATCTGCAATCATTCAAGGATTCTCTTTTACTAAAGCTGATAATGGCTGACACATTACTCATTAGGAATATAGTGCTAGAGTTCTAGTCAGTATTGGAGGAATAGCTCTCACCAAAACTACGCCTCATCCAATTGCAAAAATAACTGCTGGGCTTTTAGTTGTAGAAGCTGTCCTTTTCACTGGAGCGGTAATTTTAGACACCAGACAAAAAGTGATGAAGAAGATTTAATATATATTTGGTTTGCAATTTAAATCTAAAGTGGCAATCTAAAATTTCCTAACATAATAGAGGGCTTTGTAAGGCGTCCTGAAATTTTCAAACGGTAACTTCCATCCGGCTCTTTTTGCTGTTCTACCAGCGCCAAAAGTGAAATGGCTTGAGACAGAAGGGGGGTAATTCTTAAATTTCCTTCTAAATTGACTTCGGAGTTATCAGCTCTGTCGGCAATTTTGAGATTTCCTTTTAGCGATAAATCAAGATCTCCTCCTTTAAAAGTAAGCTCTTTGATTTCGAACCTGTCTTTTTTTAATTCACCGATCAATTTAGAATTTTTGGAACCGGTAAGGTTGATTTTAGGAAGATCGAGAGTCGCTTCGGGAGAATTTGGATCTAAAACAATTTTATAGGAATCAAGTTTCAAATTCTGAAATGTTAAATCAATCTTCCCGGTATTTTTATCAATATTTTTTTTGGAGAAAACAGCGCTAGCGTCTCCGTTAATGAGTCCGCTCAGTTTAACATTATAAAGGGAAGCAAGCAGCTGCAGTTCATTCAGATTAAAATCATCAAAACTTAAATCTACATCAGACTCCGTTGCATCATCAAAAAAATCACCTTCTAAAACTCCCTTATTTACCTTGGCATAAAAGGAAAGTTTAATTTTCTTACGAAGGAAAGAAAGAATAGAAAAGTTAATTTTTAGTTTCTGTGCTTTTAGCAATGCGACATCTTTCAAATCTACTTTTTGATTGAACTCGACATTTTTGAAAGAAAAACCGGTGAGAAGCCCGATGTTCGAACTTTGAATTTTCAGCTGATAATTATTTCCAAGACTCTCTTCGATTTGGCCAATAATCCGATTCTCTAAAACATCGGTTGGAAATGTGGAAAAAAGAAAAAAGAGAAAAAAGAAAAACGCAGCTCCCAGATAGGCTAGAAATTTGGCACTTTTAGTCATGTTCCCCCCTTTTCTTTAAGAGAATAGGTGGAAACTTGAAAAGACAAATCAAATTGCTGACGATTATCATAGCGAGGTTTAATCTGAAGCTGTTTGATTTTCAGTCCTCCCTGATTGTAGTTTTCTATCTTATAAAGAAAATCCATCGCTTGCGGGAGAGAAATTCTCGATAGACGGACATCGGCAGAATTTTCTTCAACCATATCGCCACCTGAGGGGGGCTGTTCGCGAATCGTATCAATATTCTTGTTGAGACCATTCTGGGAAGAGATTGATTCGAGTGTGGAAGAAAGAGAAATTTTTCCTCGAGCTGACCATTGAGTTTCGATTGCCTTTAATCGACCAGTGATTGCCCGGTAATTTTTGATTTTGGAGACTAATTCATTCATATTTTTTTCATGATTGACCACATTTTTTTGTGTCTTTGAAATCTTAGAAGAGGCGCAAGAAATAGGAACAAAAATTAACAAAAGAACAAAAACAGCCAATCCGCTGGCAACTAATATTCTTTCTTTCGGAGCAAGGTCGAGAAAATACTCGTAGAACCGCTCGAAATTGATCCGTTCTAAAAGCGAATGTTTACTTATCTTGAGCATTCGGGGCTCCAATATCAAATGAGAGTGAAAACTTCAGTTCTTCTTGCGTCCCTTTTCTTACATTCGAAGTCTGAATATTTTTAAAAGTAGAAACTTTTGCTAAAGCGGTTTTGATTTTATCAATCGCTTCGTAAGAAACTGTTTTTCCTTCAAGTCGGGCATGATCCACTCCAATATTTAGATCATCGACATCCAATTTGATATCTTTACGGGCTGGAAGATTTGCTGAAATTAGTCTCAAGGTTTCAAGCGCAGAAACATTACTTTCTCCACTCAACTTTTTTAGTTTTTCATTGGCTTCACTGATTTTTGAATTCACAAAAGACAGTGCCCCTTGAGCCCCTAAATTTCCTTTGGGGGGTTGAATTTGCATCCCTTGAGAAATCAGATTCGAAACACTTTTATTCATTTTCGTTTCTTGTCCACCGAGCAAATAGAGACTGGTAGCAAAATAGAGAATTCCCAAAACAAACGCCGCAAATGGAAGGGCCGCAATCTGGCGAAAATGTCCTGAAATTGCCTCGAGATCGCGGCGATAAGAAAATTCCCCTCTTCGAAAATTCAAAGAAGTTGTCTTTGACGGAAAAACCCCTTTGAAAATAGAGGCGATACACGAAGCGATAATCGGTCTTGCCGATTCGGGATCTGAAATATGGGTATAAGAAAGATCAAGTAAATCAAGGGGCGAGACATTGAGCCTCAAATAAGAGGAGATAAACTGATCAATCCCCGGCAGGCGAGAAGTGCCCCCCGAAAGATAAATGGCTTCGATCGTTTTTTCCCCTTTTTCATAAAAGGCAAAAAGAGTCTGTTTGATCTGAATCAGCAAATCCTCGATCACTTTCTGAATCACCGCAGAAAGTTTATCTTCAGTTTCAAACGGAGAGATTTGTCCTTTTTTGATTTTCAGTTCTTCTGCCTGAGCAAAATTGATTTGATAAGCTTTTGCAATCGCCTCGGTAATCGCTTTTCCTCCCATTGAAATGGTTCTCACCTCCCGCAGCCCCCCTCCCTGCATCAGACAGAGATTGGTTTTAGAATGTCCAATATCAAGAATGATATAATTTCCTTCAGGAGGAAGAAGACCAGACTGATAAAGATTGGCAAAATTTACTGATTCTACGCTGACATAACGAGGATCGCATCCAGCCTCATTCAGCATATTTAGAAATTTGACTAACTCTTCTTTGAGAGTATAGGCAGCCAAAATTTTTGAACTACCTTCCCCTTTTTCAACCATTAGATAATCAACCCACAAATTTTCAATCGGGAAAGGGACAAACTGTTCCAACTCAAATTCAAGGGCAGAATCAATTTTTTTTATCTGAGTAAAAGGAAAATCAAGCCGTCGAAAGGAACATTGAAGTCCGGAAAGTGAGGCAACGGCAGTATCATAATGAATATGATTCTCTTCAAAGAAACGGGCGAGCAAAAGAGTAATGGTCTGTTCATAAGTCAGACCTTCTTTATGAACGAGAGGAATTTCATAAAATTTGTTAAGGCTGAACTCGCCAAAAGCACGCTCCGCCAAGGCAAGCTTAATCGAATAACTTCCTATGTCGATCGCAAGAATCGTTTGGGGCACTATTGAACCCTCCAATAAAGATCTTTCCACTGATCAGGGGAACCACTCGAAGTATCTAATACATCAATAATTTTTATTTCTGCTTCACCGACCGTCCCGATTGCTTCTATTCTATAAACGGTTCGATCCGAACTCAGCATCGAAGCAAAGCTGATCGGAACAGGAGTAGAAACTCCAGCAGCAGGATTCGAGCCAGGACTTGCAGTAGCCGGCTGACTGGTCGGAGAGGAAATCCCGAGTGTCTGATTTAAAATCTGTTCCATACCAGAAGGATCGGGACATCTCCCTCTGACCAAGGTCACCAGACTTTTTAATCGTTCTTCATTATCGTACCGAATCGGCTCAGCACTGTTTTGGGTATAAGTCATAATGATCGCCCGAAGGATTTCATCGGAACCTTCGCAGGCATTTATTTTATCGGTGCTTTTATAAACAGTCACATGTTTTTTCAATTCACCTAGCAGATCTTCGGTCATTCCTGGAACAAGAATCAACTCATCGACGGTCAAAAGTTTTCCATTTTTTGGTTTCTGTTTAAGACCGGCATACGCAGAAGATTCAGAGCCTCTCTCTCCTCCTCCCAATTCATTGGTGAGGTCATTTCGATCAATATAATCAGCAATTTTGTTCACAAGATCTTTGGAGGTTTGAAGTCGATCTTTCAACAGATTTTCAAACGGTTTCTGCAAAAAAAGATTAATCAAAATATTTTTCAGTCGATCGTACTCGGGTTGGGTTGCAGTATAAACATAAAAAGCATTCAAGGGAAACTTTCCATCTTCCATCTCAATCTTGGCATCAAAATCCCCCTCAAATGCGAGAAAATCTTGCGCCTTTTTTGTATCAAAATTTCCGATCGCTTGATTTGCCTCCTGAAGCTTTGACAGCTCTTCGGGAGGACTGTTTTTGCCATTCTCCGGGGAGGGCATTGCTTCAGATCCACCGGTCAATCCTCGGAGCAAACTTGAATTGATCGGAATCATTTTATAAAGCGGTTGAACCTGGATCGATCGACCCAATCTTTGAGATGCATTTGCCACCATTTGTCTTGCCTCTTTGTCAAATTTCAAAACAACTCGTGAGAATTGGATGGCCGATTGGGCAAGATAATAGGCTTGAGTTCGATCTTGCTCATTCATCGCCAGATGATAGGTGATATTTGTATTGTAAATAAACTCCACAACCAATGTGGTCAGCAACATTAAGCTAGCGATCACAATCAGAATAGCAATTCCTTTTTCTTTATTTTTTTTTATTCCTTTTTTCA
>CAZQOW010000118.1:0-2367 GCA_964595045.1 uncultured Pseudomonadota bacterium | reverse complement strand
ATCACAATCAGAATAGCAATTCCTTTTTCTTTATTTTTTTTTATTCCTTTTTTCATAAGGCAAACTAGAAGCTAATCCCTTTCACTAGCTTGATTCCCGCAATCGTTGAAAAAGATAAAGGTTTTCCTTCCTCTTGCAAATTTTCCACTTCCATTTCGATTTTAACCATTTCTGGAAGACGATTGCTGAAATCGAGTTGGGTGGTATCCCATCCTCGAAGCCATTCTTTTTTTTGGGAATCATAATATTGAAAATGAATCGATCGGATATTTTCAAGAATCGGTTCGGAAATTCCCCCTTCTTCAGGGGTAATATCAAACCCTTTCTGCTCGCGACGATAGAGTGACTTTTCTCTCGAGTCATTCTTGCTGGGTGCAATCAGATAACCGACCTCTCCATAATCAAACTCTTGTTCTCCTTTAAAATAACGGGCAAGCGAAAAGCTGGCAAAGTTCATCTGATCTTCTTTTCCGATAAAAGCGATTTTCATCTCTCCGGTTGTTCCCAAAAAATCAGTTCCGGAAACCAGAAAAGCCATCTGAAGATCACTCGAAATTCTGTTGAGTGCCAAAAATACGGAATGGGATTGGTCATCAAGTTTCTCGGTCTCCTCTTTGCTATTCATGATCTGGTTGGTTGAAATCACCATCGCCACGACCATTCCTGAAAGGATCGCAATTGCAATCAATATCTCAATCAGGGTAAAACCGTTTTTTTTTGCAATTTTTTGGGACATAAAAAATTTAGTCGCACGGCCGTGCGCCCCTACCTTAACTTCGCCAGATGTGTCGTAATGACAATTTTCTGTGCTTCAGTTTCATTCTCACCCCAAGTAACGGTGATTTTCATTTCGCGAATCGATTCAGAAATTTTTTTGGCGACCATTTGAGCCATCGAATTCGCAGCACCCAAAACATCAGCTCCTGCCTGATTAGAGGCAGCTCCTGTACTATTCGATTGACCCAAAGAAACCTGAGACTGATCCGAAGAAGGCTGAACCACCGGAATCTCCACTTTTCGAATCGTATAACTCCATTTGTAATCTTCGTAAGGCTCCTTGAAAGTTCCACTCTCCGCTTTTTCATCTGGAAAAACTCCCCTCGCCACCTCTTCATCGAGAGAGAGTTTGATTTCCGCTATTTTCAATCGAGCAAGCATCGCCGCTTTTTGAACCTTTTCCGCCTCACCCGAAGCCCGCTCAGAATTTCCAACCCCATCCATTAAAGCAAGAATCGAAACGGCAAAAATCACGAGGGCGATCATCACTTCAAGAAGAACGAATCCTTCTTTTTTCAATATTTTTTTTGGATAAAATATCATTTTTTCTCAAGCACCTGCTGATAGTCTAAATATTCATGACGAATGGTCGATTTTCCGGTAAACGAATGGATTTCAATAGAATAAAAAATCTCCTCTTTTTCATCACAAAGATTGATGATCGCTTTTTCAACCCAACCGTTCGGAAAAAAATAGATGGCGGTCATCCCAGTGTCGATTTTTTTTCCGGCATGTTCTACATAAACATCTTTGATTTTTATTCCATCGGGCAGATGAATCGGTTTCAAAAGATAGGTAGAGGCTGAAGCAAAGTTTTCTTTTTTTGCTGGATTGGATGCATCTTCTGCAGGAGGGAAATCTTGTGATGAATCTTTATTTTCGGCACTCTCCTCTTCCAAGGCATTGTCAATCTTCACCTCTTCAGAAGCAGCTTCAATGGAAATTGTCTGGGTAGTAAAATCAATTTTTAATCGGTAAATCCGGTTTTTAATCGCGGACTCATTATAGGCATACTTAATAGTGCCGGCGAGTTCAGAAGCTGTTTTTGAAAGATTATCTTCAAACCAGTCGGTAAGAACCGTCACTCCCAGCGAAAGAAGAAGACCAACCAAGGCAATGACCACGATGATTTCGATCAGGGTCATTCCACGATTTTTATTTGATAGACTAACTTTCATAAATAAGAGGCAAGAAACAAAGAGGCAAGAGGCAAAGAAAATAATTTTTCACTTCTCTGCTTATTGCCTCTCTCCGTCTTCGCTTCTTATTTTCCTATTTCATAATTTTTAATATCCGCATCATAACCTTCTCCCCCTTCTTGGCCATCTCGCCCGAGGGAGATAATTTCATACTGGCGACCCGAAGAACCTGGGCTGGTAAAAATAAAATCATTTCCCCAAGAATCTTTCGGAATTTTCTTGATGTAACCATCGTTTGGATAATTTTCAGGAATTTTTCCTGTCGTCGGCTTCTCAACTAAAGCGGCTAATCCTTGTTCAGTAGTTGGATAAAAACCATGTCTTCTTTTAAACTGATCGAGTGCTGATTCAATATTTTTCATCTGGATTTTGGTCGTCTCTACTTTCGACT
>CAZQOW010000117.1:0-7506 GCA_964595045.1 uncultured Pseudomonadota bacterium | reverse complement strand
TACTTTTAGTTTGGTTAGGTAGAATAGAAAACAGCGGATTACAAGGCAGCTCTTCTTTTTTCAAAATAGAAAATTTATTTTTCAAGAATCTTCTGAACCACTTTTTTTGGATCACTACTAGAAAGAATCGGCCGCCCCACAACCAAATAATCTGCCCCATTCCGAAGAGCCGATTCTGGAGTTGCAACTCTTTTCTGATCTTCCGAATGAATTAAAGATTCATCCGCTAAACGAATTCCAGGGGTCACAATTTTCAGTGAGATGCCGATTTTTTTTCGAATCAGTTTTACTTCCAATGGAGAACAGACAATTCCATCTACTTTCGACTGCTTTGCCAAAGCTGCGAGCCTGAGCACCTGATCAGAAATAGAGCTGGAGATTCCAAACGGTTGAAGTGAATTCATCGAAGTGAGAACTGTCACGGCGAGAATCTTTACCGGTTTCTTTTTAAGACGACGCGCAGATTTGCGGGCAGATTCAACGGCCGCCTGCATCATTTCGACTCCGCCAGATGCGTGAATCGTGACAAAATCAACTCCAAGAGATTGGATAGATTCAATACTCTGCGCAACGGTATTCGGAATATCATGTAGTTTTAAATCGAGAAAAATTTTACATTTTTTCTGTTTCAACCAACGAATAATTGGAGGACCTTCTTTGATGAAAAGTCGCAAACCGACTTTGTAAAAAGAAATCGCCGAACCAAGCTTGCTAACCATTTTTTTGGCGGCAGCTAAGTTTTCAACATCTAAGGCAACGATTAATTGATCACGTTTCATTTGCTTCACAAAACTCCTGAAAAACTCCCCTCTTTAAGATAAGAGGGGGTTGGGGGGTATAAACATTTATCATAATCCATCACTATGAATCCCCTCCCCTCAAGGGAGGGGGGATTTTTAGAGGAATTTTATTTAAAAAATTTCGCCGTGATGAATCTTCTGAATCTCTTCCAGAACTGTATCAAGAGAAACCTGCCACATCTTCCCGGTTTTTCTTTCCTTGATTTCGACTTTTCGCTCGGCAAGCCCTTTCGCTCCAACAACGATACGATAAGGTATTCCAAGCAGATCGGCATCTTTAAATTTTACTCCAGGACTGAGCGGACGCTCATCAAACAAAACCTCATAATTTTGATCGATCATTTGTTTATAAATCTCTTCAGAGGTTTTTTTCACATTTTCATCGGAGACATTCAGACAGATTAACTCAAACTGAAATGGCGCAATCGCATACGGCCAGATGATTCCATTTTCATCATGATTCTGCTCAATCGCAGCTGCTGCCGTCCGGCTGATGCCGATTCCGTAGCATCCCATCACCATCAGTTGTTCTTGTCCCTTTTCATCGAGATAAACTGCCTTCATGCTTTTGGAATATTTCGTTCCGAGATAAAACACCTGCCCGACTTCGATTCCACGATCCACTTTTAGTTCGGTTTTGCAAGTCGAGCATTTTTTATCAGAGGTGACTTTTTCAGCACTCGCCGCATAGCTACAACTGTCACAATAAAAAATTTCATCTTCACCCGATTTTGCCAACACTTGAAATTCATGGGAATAGCTCCCACCAATCGCCCCAGTGCCTGCTTCTACCGGTCGAAACTTCAAACCGCAACGCTGAAAAATTTTCAGATAGGCATCGTACATCACCTGATAAGTTTGCAGCGATCGTTCTTCATCAAGATCAAAGGAGTAACAATCTTTCATGATAAATTCTCTTCCCCGCATCAATCCGAAGCGTGGGCGAATTTCATCCCGAAATTTGGTTTGGATTTGATACAAGCTGACCGGCAATTGACGATAAGAATTGATATTTTTGCGGACCAGATCGGTAATCGCCTCTTCGTGCGTCGGCCCCATGCAAAAATCGCGATCATGTCGATCTTTAAAACGGAGCAGCTCTTTGCCATAAACTTCCCAGCGCCCGCTCTCAATCCAGAGCTCAGCCGGCATCACAATCGGTAAAAGAACTTCTTGAGCCGCTGCGCGGTTCATCTCTTCGCGCACAATATTGGAAATTTTGGTAAGAACCCGAAGAGCCAGCGGAAGATAGCTATAAACACCAGCCGCGGTTTTGCGGATCATTCCAGCCCGCAGCATCAGCTGATGACTGATCACCTCGGCATCTTGCGGCGCTTCACGAAGCGTCGGAATTAACATTTGTGAGAATCGCATAAGCGAAGCAATATAAAGAGGAAGAGGAACTGAAGTCAAATTTTTAAAATTTTTGAAATAAAAAACCCCGATTGCGTAGAGCAGATCGGGGTTTTTGTTTTTTGACTACAAAATTAGATCAGCCATCCGTCTTATGTGAAAGGTGACCTAAAGGCCGACCGGAAGAAGCCACATGAACTCTCGGTTTTTCTGGCGCAACTCCTTTTGTTCCACCTCGAGCAATATCAACATGTGTAGCTAATCTTGCAATTTCACGATCTCCAGGATTATTAGAACCATAAAGCTCACTTCTCACTTTTCCTATGTGAGCCAGTGCTTGCCTAATAGTCATTTTTTCAAAATGATCATTTGGTTTAGAAGTGCGGACAGCTTTAAATACATAAGCAGGTTTTTTTGGATCATTACTTTTAACTTTACGCCATGAAACTGTATATTTCCCTTTTGCAACACTATACTCTGTTGAAGCTCTCCCATGCTTTCTAACAGCTGCGAGTTCTGTATTTGCTCCACCTCTTCTTCCGAGAGCTGTCAATCTACTTCCTGCGCTTGCTGCTGCAGCAGAATCTCCACGAGCTAAATTACCTAAGGCGGAAACGGCTGAACCGCGTTGATCACGGACTAATGGTGCCTTGGTTCCTTTAATTGCCTTGCCAGCACCTGGAGGAGTTGATCTTGCAATTTCTCCTAATTTAGCTAATGCAATGACTCTATCGCCCTGGTTTTCAGAAGCTGCAATACGTTGAAGAGCATTGACATTCCAAGAACCATCACTTTTGTTGTAAGCCAAGTTCACTAAAGGTGACTTTGTCACATTAGCGACATCTGAATTAACTCCTGTGACTCCTGTTTCAACAGGTTTTTGATAAGTTGTGGCTTTCGCTGTTGATGTTAGGGATGTTGATGTTAGAGATGTTGATGTTAGAGATGTTGGTGTTAAAGCTGCTTTATTTAATGCCATTTTATTTTCTCCTTTTAATTTTCCCTTTTTTACTCTCAAGGTCTGAATTTATTTTAATCTCCAGACATCACTCTTCTAAAGCAAGATAAGTGCCAACTTGCATGTTACGACTCATATTTTTATATCTTATTGAAATTATTAAATATTTTAAAATAGACTTTGGGATAATTGAGAGGAAATGGGGAAAAGTGATGAATAAAGTCTAACAATGAGACCTGTAGTGGGGAGGAGAGTACTTACCTGCTATTCATTCCTCAAAAATATAAAACTTTTAAATATCGAAATAAATCAAGATGAATAACTATAGGTAGAAAAATTTTAGAATTTGTTACGTAAAATTTTAAAAGTAAAAAAAGGGCGTATCTTGGATACGCCCTTTTGATAATAAGATTTGATTATTACTTAACTCAACTATTGAGCACCTTGCTTACCCAAAGTAAGATTAGGACATAAGGCATTACCCGTATTCGCACAATTGAATTGCAGCACCCCATTCTTACCACATTCAATGTTAACTTTGGGGGTAACAGTAAAACCATTATTAAATTGTGGCGTATTATCTCCACAAGGCCCAATGGTTGATCCTCTTCCAGAGCCGTAAGAAGTAGGAGCAGGAATTGGATTAATTTCTATTTGATAGGTTGTATTAAGTTCAAGTCCCTGAATTTTAAATTTTCCGCAATTAGGATCATGAAAAGCTTCAACACAGGTATTAAAAATAACACTCGATACTATATTTCCGTTTGCATTGGGTATTGGATCTTTTCCATTATTTATAATTTCTGTACCAGAGACAAAACCTATTACTTCAGAGAAATCTAATTTACCATCTGGATTTACTTTTCTGACCACCATTTCAGCGCATCTCACAGCTTTTGCGTTTGAATCTTGAATAAATCCTTCGGCAGTACAAAAATTATTCGGAAACCCTGCATTCATATTCGGATAAAGATGACCTAATCCAACTAAATCATCCTTATGAAGAGTAGCCTGATCAGTATTTATATATTCAGGATACATAGTCGGAACTATTGCCGAACGGTTACCTAAGGGTGTTCCAGTAATTCCGTTTCTTTGTGGATTAACTTGGGTATGACCCAAACCTAATGCATGACCCAATTCATGAGTAACTATAGCAGTTAAATCTTGGGTTTTATAGGTGACGCCTTTACATCCAGCTTCAGGACTTTGATCTAAGCAAATACCATTGACGACTATATTTGCACTTACATAATGGTCTTTATCAAAATCCGAAACATAAACGGGAGAAGCGGAGGCTAAAATAAAATAACGATTCGCAAAACCGGCTAACTCTCCGATAATATCTCCATTTGGATCAAAAATGACTGGATTCAAACATTCAGAAGTACATCCAGTGGGCTTTGGAGTTACGCATCCACAAATTCTTGAATCAGTAATTCCTGTATAACCTGAATAAGCATCAATAAATTGGTCTACATTACAAACATTAATATCTGAATTAATTGTTCCCAAATCTGCAGACATAAAACTGGTATCCGCATATTTAGCCCCTTGGGTTTTCCAAATATTCCACGCGGTTTTTACCAAAGCAGCACCTTCTCCATTCGATGAAGGGGATTCCGCATTCGCCTCTCTGATAAAAGGAGATAATGAACATCCGCCCGAACCACTTCCAGGAGAACCCCCTGGATTTGCTTGGCAAAAATCATAAACTTCTCGAATTGATTGATGAGAAGAAGAATCATCTTGAATTGCGCCTTGCTCTACTTTCATCACTAAAGAACCCGGCGCTGTAAAATGAGTAATGGGATGTCCATCTACATTCACACCAAAAGGGGTATATGCTTTTGCAGTGATTGCAGGAAAAGCAAATATTCCAAAAGCCAAGAGAGTGAATAATCTATTAAAAATTTTATTTTTCTTAAACATGGTAATACTCCTTACAAAAGTTATTATTTATCTCCATTGAGAAGAGCTTTAAAAGTTGACCAACCAACTACTGCACCAGTATTTTTTTCTTTCATTTGAGTCAGGGCAGTTTTCATATATTGGTTGTCTGAACTGGTTGAGACGAAGTTTTGATTTCCCATCGAATTATAAAAACCTGGCTCACCGTTGTAATACTTCACATAGAAAATCCCTTGGCCAGGCCCACCTACGATAAAATATTCTTTTTTAGAATTTGGAGTGGCAAAAATAACCACTTCATAACCTGGGTAAATTAATGGAGGAGTACCAAAATCTCTCATAGAATAAGCATTGGTAGAATGTTTGGAAGAGTCAGCAAATTTTAGGTTAATGGTCTGCCCTGCTTTCAGATCCCCTCTTAATCCTTCTTTCACTTCAAAAACATACTCTTTAGAATTAGGTAAATCGTTTACTTTCAAAACTTTTCCCCAAAAAGCGATTGTGTCAGGAGTATTTGAAATACTTCCTAAAGTTTGCAAATCCACTACTCTATAAGATGCCGCCTTCGCATTGCTTGTCGAAAAAACACAAACAAACAAAAAAAACATCATTGCACATACAAATCGATTATTTCTTTTCATTTCATATTCTCCTTCTTGGAAAATGATCGGTTAATAATTTATTTTAAAATGGGCTTCTAATACAACGCAATTCAAATTCATCGGACTTTTCACTTTTCGGCTAATGGATATGCAAGAGTTGCTAAATGAAGTAAAAGAAAATTATAAATTGTTATTTTTATAATTCTTTTCTATAAGAAAAAAAGTTTTCTAACTTGCACCGTTTTTTTCTTTTTGAGTAAGATGAAGCTTACATGACCAACGAACGAAAAACTGCTTTCAGCTATTTCAAACGTCTTTCTTTATTTTTCATTTTTATTGCACTCGCCTGCTCTCTCTCTGTTTTCCTAAAAGATAGTTTTGAGACAACTCGCGCTGCTGCAGTAAAAGACGATCTCTCCGAATTTTCAAGAGCCGATCTTAGTCAACAAGCACTCTTTTATATTCAACACAATTATTATGATCCGAACCGTCTAAACACAAAGCAAATGTTGAAAAATGGGTTATTAGCGGTTGCGCGATCAGTGCCTGAAATTCTGGTCGATTTTCCTGATAACTCCCAGAAAGTGACTATTTCCATTGAAGATCTTGAGCAAAAATTTTCAATCCCCTCTCTTCAATCAGGGCTAGACTCGATGATTCCTGTATTACAGCAGGTCTACTTCTTTATTGAAAAGAATTACAAGGGGGATGTTGAACTTCCCGACATTGAAAGAGCCGCAATCAACGGAATGCTTGAAGTTTTAGATCCTCATTCCTCTTTGCTTCCTCCAAAAATATTCAAGGAGTTCAAAACACAAACCGAGGGAGAATTTGGTGGAGTTGGAATAGTAATTGGTCTTCGAGAAGCTGATTTAACAGTCATCAGCCCGATTGAAGGAACTCCAGCCTGGAAAGCTGGAATTAAAGTAAAAGATAAAATCGTCAAAATCGGAAACGAAGCGACGATCAATATGAATTTGAATGAAGCGGTCGAAAAACTTCGTGGAAAAATCGGAACTCAAGTTAGTCTTACTCTTTCTCGCGAAGGGGTTGCCGATCCGTTTGAAGTGACTTTAACCCGTGCAAAAATCAAGATTGATAGTATTCAATCGAAACTTCTGAGCGCACCTGAAGGAGATACCGGTTATATCAAGGTAAAACATTTCCAAGAAGACACTTACCGCGAACTCGCGCGCAATCTGAAAAAAATAAAATCCGAAAGTAAAAATTTCAAAGGATTGATTCTTGATTTTAGAAATAATCCAGGTGGACTTCTCAATCAGGCAATTCAAGTATCCGATCTATTCCTTGAAAAAGGGGTCATCGTTTCAACGGTAGGAGTTGGAGATAAAGTCAGAGAAACCGAAGAGGCAAAATCGTTGGGGACTGAAGAAAACTATCCTATCATGATTTTGGCCAATGAATCTTCCGCCTCCGCTTCTGAAATCGTGGCTGGTGCATTAAAAAACAACAATCGTGGAGTTATGATCGGACAACAAACTTTCGGAAAAGGGAGTGTTCAATCGGTTTACAATTTAAGAGATGGTTCTGCACTTAAACTAACCATTGCACAATATCTGACTCCGGGAAATGAATCGATTCAAACGGTTGGAATTACCCCGGACGTTGATCTCATTGCGGCAACTGTTCTTCCTAATAATGTTCATATTCTTGCCAGCGACGGGATGCGAGAAAAAGATCTCGAAAAACATTTAGAATCGACCTTAAATCAACATAAAAAACCGGTTTATGAAGTTCGGTATTTTCTTCCAAAAAAAGTGAAACCGGCTGGAGACAAAGATAAAGACAAAGAAAGAGATTTTGAAGATGATTTGAATGAGTATTCAAATGATTTGAAATTAGATGATGATTTTTACGTCAC
>CAZQOW010000116.1:7094-7508 GCA_964595045.1 uncultured Pseudomonadota bacterium | reverse complement strand
GTAAGAGAATTAGATCATAGAAAAATAGGACCTGGAAAACCAGGTCCTATCACTCAAAAAGTTCAATCCCTTTTCTTTGATTTGGTGAAAGGGAAAAACAAAAAACATCATAGCTGGTTGAATTTTATATAATAAATACTCCCTTAACTTTAATGTTCAGTGAGTATAAGAAAATTTATTTTCTACCTTACTAAGTTATTGCCTTGAATTAGATGAACTGTTCCAGCAATTAATAATGGAACTGACAATCCTGTAGCTGTAACTCCTGTAATTCCTAGCCCGCTTTCAGACAAATTTCTGTCCTTCAATGCCCCAGCCAACAATAAGCCTAGTCCGGCTACCAACACTGCTCCACCTGTGCCTAATAAAATCTTTCCGTTACGTTTTTTTATGAGACTCGCTTGATATTTTGCT
>CAZQOW010000116.1:0-7084 GCA_964595045.1 uncultured Pseudomonadota bacterium | reverse complement strand
ACCTGAAGAATTATCTGCTGTCGGTAATCTTAAATCTAATAACTCTCCACCTCCTCCAGAAGCTCCTTCCAATTCTCCTTCTTGCGGGGCTCTAAAAAGTAACTGTCTGGGACCATTCAAAGCCAACGCATCGGGAAGCAAATGGTATTTTGAAACTTGAGAACCTTGCAACAATCTTAAAGTGAAATCTGGATTTCCCATTACTATTCTCCTTTGATTATTTTTGCGCAAACTTTCGATGATAGATAATGTTCTATCTGCTCATTAAACCCCTCTCTTAAAGTTTACGCAAAAGAGTTATGAATTAATTGCTCGTTAAATTTTTTCCAAATTGGCTTTTATCAATTCTTAAATAAATATGATCTTGAATCCAATGTTGATCCCAGAATTCAATCGGATTCGTTTGCACCCCCTGAATCATCATTGAGAAGTGAAGATGATCGCCCCCTGCCAAACCGGTGGTTCCGGTGTTTCCCAGCTTTTGACCTCCGGAAACCTCATCTCCCACCTTAACATCGATTGAGCTGAGGTGACCGTAGAGAGTCGTCAAACCATAGCCATGATCGACCACAACCGTATTTCCATAAATGCCTAAATAACCTGCGTATAAAATCTTACCAGCGCCAGCAGCGGTGACAGGATTTTTTTCAACCGTTGCCAAGTCAAATCCGAGATGAACCTGTTGATCGACCTTTGCTCCCTGATAAACATAGGTTCGATAATCGGCAAAACTCCCTTCGACCGCAGCGTTTCCAAGCGGTTTAAAAGCATCTTTCCAGTAAAATTTTTCCTCAGACTTTTTTCCTAAATCGATTAAATCTTTTGCGTTTTTCTGACGTAATTCCCTATTTACTAAAATGAAATTCTTTAGATTATCTCCTGTACTTTTAATATTCGGCGTATTGGCAATGATATCCGCCACTTTAGTCTCTATAAAATTATCGTCGATAGTCAATTCTCGTTGCCTGAATTCTTTGGAAAAAAACTTTGCCGGAGTTAACAGGGCAGAGGATTGATTTCCCGCCTTATCCATCGCCAAAATCTCTATTTTTGTATTGAGCGGCAACTCATACGAATAAACAAATAAAACAAAACGATCTCCGCTTGCTGGATCAGTGCCGGGGTTTTTAAAACCGGAAAAATAATAGGGACCTATCTTGGCGCCTGACCAAACCGTATCGGGAGAAACTTTATAAGTCGCCAGCTCACTTCCGCCCTGGTTTATATAATGTTGACTCGAAGTGATTTGAATATTGGGCGGGGTAAAATCAAGATTTACATTTTTAGTCAAGGTTGTTTTTCTTTTTCGGAGTGAACAATCTTGAGCAATTACTTGAAGATCGGCAGTTCCGTCGACAAGATTTAAACTGTTTAAATCCTGATTCTGAAAGGAAAGATTAACCCCTTTTTCAATTACTTCTTCAGTCGGTTTTTCTTTGGATCGAACGGAATGATATTCTCCCAAAACGACCTCATGGCTGTTTTGCCTTAAAATGGCTCTCGCTTCACAAATGCTGTTCTTTTTATTTTGGATATGAATATGAAAATTCGGCTTTTTCCCAAGACTCAACTCTTTTGTAAGATCGAGCTCTTTATTCTCCTGATTTGTCTGGAAAGAAACCTTCGGTAAACTTCCTAAAATATCCACTTTGACGATCGTTCGAATCAGAAAAATGAGCCCGAGTAATAAAACCAGAATGGTAATTCTAAAACCCCAGATTTTGGATGAATTGTCATTCGAAAATTTTCTTTTCATGAATTTTCCTTAAAATTAAAAAAACAATTGTAATATTTTTAAAACCTGATTCAAATCAATTTTCCGATTTTATTCGAAAAGCACCCCTATTCAAACATGCACTTTGCTGCAAAAAAAAATATTTGTCCCAAAAAAACTATTTTTTACCTGTTTTGGGTTTGGATTATACTGCTGATCTCGTTCTTTTCGGCAAAATTTTATCTCGAAATCACCAATACTCTTGAAAACAACCAAAACTGGAAATCTTCCAAAATGGGTTTATCCAAAGCTGTAAGCGGAGCAGTCGCTTTTTATATTACTCCGGCGGCGTTATTTCAAAATCAACTTCATTTGGATGAATGGTTGGGTCATCAGGAAATTTTTTACAAAGAGGCAATTAATCCTCTCGAGATCGACTTTGACTTTAACCTGCACTCTGGATCTTATTTTTCTTTTATCTTTAACAAGAACGCCGGCCAGTTCTCTGGCATACGCTTTAGTCGCAATATTTTCTATCCAAGTAGCTATTTTAATGCAACCTCGGAAAGAAAATTTCTCAAAAAAGAAAATTTTATTCCTGATAATTTAAAACAGGAGAATCGTCTCAAAATTATCTTCGGTGAAAATCAGTTCTCGGTTTATCTGAATGGAAAATTGACAAATACAATTCATGAAAATCTGGCCCCTTCTTTTTTAATCGGTTTTCTGGGAGGAGCTTTTCCCGCCTCGGTAAGCAACATCCAAATTCAACTGAAAAATAGCGGTGAGATAATTTCGGAAAATTTTGAAAATAAAAATGGAACTGTGAAACCTTTTCTACTTCTGCTTTCAATCATTTTTTTCACTAGTTTTTTCATCTATTTTATTGGGAGTCGATTTTATTTTTAAAAAGAGAAGCTTCGTTGTTCCATTTTCAATTTTCACCATTAAGTTATCATTAGTGTTCTGATTTTATTTTCTGCTCAAACTTTTTTACTTACCAAAAAATTTTATTTTTCAAGGGTTTATTTTAAAACTATTTCTTTCCTATTGAACTACAAAACCTCCATCGAAACCAAAACGGAAGTCATGAATCGTTTAAGAAAAGAATTCCCTTTGGATAAATCTACTGATTCTTATCGAGTACTTTTCATCGGAAGTTCTCAAACCTGGGGGGCTGGAGCCCTTCACCCGCAAGATCCATTTGTAAAAAGATTGGAAGATCGATTTAATCGTGAATCAAATGGAAAAACTTCTTATGAATTCATCAATTCCGGGATTTCAGGAGAAAGAGTTGCGAGACTTTTAAAACCTTATTCTGAAGAATGGATTCATTGGAATCCGAAAATAGTTCTGATCAATTTATCAAATAACGATACTGACACAGAAAAATTTGCAAAATATCTGCCGAAATTCGTTCAACTCAATGAATCCAAAAAAATCAAAACGATTCTGATATTAGAAGCAAACTCTCTCGAGCAAACGCGCGATTTTCTGGCAACCAATCACCAAACGATGAAGAAAGTGGCTGCCGAATATCATTTACCCGTGATTGATCTGCATCAATGTCTTCTTGAAAATTATGACAGCGGTTTTCTCTGGTGGGATTTCGTTCATCCAACTTCTTATGGACATGCCCTAGCTGCTGATTGTATCTATCCGACCCTCCATGATGTTATCCAAAAAGAACAACAAGAAAGGTAAAACCAAAATCGTCACTGTTTTTGTTTTGCCAAAAAATCTCGATTTAGGGTTGGGAATTCTTTACCAATTCGGATTCACCACCGTTGAACAGAAAACCATTCGGAATAAAATCCAACTCGCTTTTTCAGTTTCTTCAGTAAAAGAAATTGAAGCTTTAAAGAAAATTTCAGACTCCAAAACCAAAGATAAAAATGAGAAAATTTTTCAGAATTTAAAAATCAAAACAGAAAAAAACAGATCCTGGGTTAACGAATATCACAAATATCTCAAAACGTTCTGTTTTGTTTCGGTAAAAAAACCTGAATGTTCGATTTGGATTGATCCACGAATCAAAAAAAATTCTCAAAAAAATTCAAACACGATTTATCTTGAACCAGGTCTTGCTTTTGGAACCGGAACTCATCCAACCACCCAAACCTCTGCAGAGCTTTTAGCGGAGACGATTTTGAAAAATAAAAAAATCGATTTATTAGATTTAGGTTCAGGCTCCGGCATTCTCGCGATGGTTGCAGCGAAACTGGGAGTAAAGTCAATTCATGCAATCGATAATGATCCTGAAGCAATCGAGGTAGCAAAAAAGAATTTTATTCAAAATGGAATTAAAAATATTCTTCTTAAAACCTCGCTGATAAAAGTAAAAATAAAATTCGATCTGATCGTCGCAAACATTCTGCTTCCGACTTTACTCGAATTAAAACCTAAAATACTTTCAAATTTAAAATCAGGAGGGTTTTTAATTCTAAGCGGGCTGATCTACAAAGATAAAAAGGATTTATTAAAAGGATATTCCGATCTGAAGTTAATCAAACAAAAAAACAGAAAAGGATGGTCGGCATTTTTATTTAAGAAAGAATAAAGAACTATTCGTCCGCCGATTTAATTTAGGGGCCAGCGGCGGTGCATCCCTACACTCTCGATCCAACTTTTTTGGAATCTGAATTTTTATCTAATTTCTTATCCGAAGTTTTTTCCGGCTCATTTTCCTTCTCTCTCACACTGTCGAGCGTGCTCTGAAAAGCCATTTTGGTTTTCATCTTCTTTTTTCCAGAAGGAGAAGAAGGCTCTTCGGCCGTAACCCCTTTGGTAGAATTGACCATATCCCGGTATTTAACTGACCAGTGACTTACTGAATTTGCCATAAAACCTCCCTACTTTAGATTATCGGCTTTTAAGGAAGGTAAAGTTGTGGAATAGAGTTTGATTTACAGGACTGAATTCATTAGTAAATTCAATAAGATGAATTAACTTTCTAGCTTGTTCAACGGTTAAAGCCTGCTCCTACTTCTGAGCCAGCCTAGATAGGTGAAACAACTAAGCCAGAATGTAAAAAGCGGAAGATTTGGAGATTTGAGAGAAAAGAAGTTATATCCACCGTAAACAAAACAGGAAACAAATAAGATAATTCCTAGAAATCGATAAAACATATTCTAAACCTTTATTAATGAAGCTGATCGGGGTTTAATTTCTTTCTTCGATACTTAAATGTTTTCGCTTTCAACTCTTCTTTTTCTTCAGAATTTTCTCCCTCCAAAAGCTCTTGGCTTTCCTCGATTTGATAATTTTTCAAAACTATCGGCGAAGCGATTCTTTTCGGGAGTGACAGAAAACTGTATTCACTTTTCGCTGGATTATTTTGCAGAGAACTTTGAGAAATATAGGCTCCACCACAACTTAAGAGGTGACCCGATTGATTGAGAGTATTCAAATCTTTCTTCGTTTGATGGAGCCCATCTTTCGCAATTTTTCCGCATTGTTCTTCATGATATCTTCGAATGGTCATACAGAATAAATACTCAAGCAATTGCTATACCAAACTTTTTTTATCAGAGATTAAACAAGATGAATCTAAAATTTCTTTAGTTTTCAAATTGTTAAAGATTGAGAAATGAAATACAAAAGATTGTTTTAAAATTAAGGTGAGTTAAAAAGAGTCAATAAATTGACAAATTGCGGGTAAATAAAAACTCAAAAATTATGAAAAAATCTCCGATTATTTTTCTCGATGCAGAAACGATGAGTTTGAAAAATTTAGACCTATCGAAACTAAAATCGTGCGGAAAAATCATTTTTTACCCAAAAACCTATCCTCATGAAATCGTTAACCGATGTAAGAATGTAGAGATTGTCATCACAAATAAAAATGTTTTTAATCAAGAAATCATTCAAAAACTTCCTCAGTTAAAACTGATCGCCGTTTCTGCCACCGGATACAACAACATTGATATTCAAGCGGCGAAAGAAAGAAACATTCTGGTCTCCAATGTAAAAGGGTATTCAACTTCCACGGTCGTTGAACATACTTTTTTATTTTTGCTCGCCTTTTCGCATCGATTTATCGAACATCAAGAAGCTTCGATAAAAGGGATCTGGAGTCGATCCCCCACTTACACCTTGTTAAAATTTCCATTTCACGATCTTTACGGAAAAGCCTTGGGAATTATTGGATATGGAACGATTGGAAAAAAAGTCGCTCGTGTCGCGAAAAATTTTGGGATGAAAATTCTAGCCGCTGAAATTCCTGGAAGAAAATATTCCAAAAATGAAAAAAGAGTTTCTCTCGATGAAGTTTTAAAAAATTCTGATTTTATCTCAATTCATTCTGCGTTGAACTCCCATACGTTTCATTTAATGAATCAAAAAAGAATTTCAAAAATGAAGAAAACCGCCTATTTGCTCAATCTTGCCCGAGGAGATTTGATCGATGAAAATGCGATTTTGAATGCCTTGAAAAAAAATAAAATTGCGGGATATGCCACTGATCTCATGAGCCAGGAGCCTCCTCCAGCAAATCATCCTTTTTTTCAAAAAGCAGTTCGGAACAAAATCTTGATGACTCCGCATATCGCTTGGGCAAGCCTTGAATCGCAACAAAGGTTGATTGACGAAGTAGCTGAAAACATCTTAGCTTTTCAGAGAGGGAAAAAAAGAAACCAAATTTTTTAACATTAAATGTAGGGACGCACTGCCGTGCGCCCCTACAAATGGTTAAATCATTAAATTTATGCGCTACCTAAAAACAACTGACAAAAACTTTAAAGAAAGTTTAAAAGAAATTCTTCATCGTGGTGGATCGACTGCTGACGATATTGAACGGCAGGTCAAAGAAATCATCCAAAAAGTCCGCAAAGAAGGAAACTCTGCTCTTTTCGAATATACAAAAAAATTCGACCAATTTCCTATTCATGAAAAAAATTTAGAAGTCACAAAAAATGAAATTAAGGCTGCCTATAAAAAAATCAGCTCTGTCGATCTAAAAGCTCTCAAACTCGCTGGCGATCGAATCAAAAAATTTCACCAAAAAATTACACTCAAATCGTGGCGCATTAAAGAAAAAGGGGTAACGCTCGGGCAACAAGTGACTCCACTCAAAAGAGTCGGAATTTATGTGCCGGGCGGAAAGGCAGCTTACCCATCCTCCGTTTTGATGAACGCCATTCCTGCGCGTGTTGCCGGAGTTGAAGAGGTTTTGATGGTCACTCCATTTCGGGAAGGAAAAGAAAATCCGCATGTTCTCGTTGCTGCCGACTTGGCGGGAGTCGATCGAATTTTTAAGGTGGGAGGAGCGCAAAGTATTGCGGCGCTGGCTTATGGAACAGAATCGATTCCTCAAGTCGATAAAATCGTCGGCCCCGGAAATATTTACGTCGCTACCGCAAAACAATTGGT
>CAZQOW010000115.1:0-7751 GCA_964595045.1 uncultured Pseudomonadota bacterium | reverse complement strand
AATTTATTTCTAAACGCACTTTGAAGATCAAATACTTTAAATTTTCTTTCACAAATGTTCAAGAGCCGATTGAAAAAGCTTATATTGAGCAGGTTTTTAGTGGAACACATGCTTTCAAAGTTTCAGGTGTAAAAAAAGTTTCTCTTGAGAATCAAGAGCTTCATACAAAAACAGAACGATCTTCTTCAGAAGATCAAAAAAAGCTTCAGGAGACTCTTGCTTCAAAAGTTACTACTAATTTTATAGGGATTAAAATCGCGGAATTTAAATCGGGTGAGTATCTTCCTTCGTATGAACAAGCGTTAAGGAGAATGGGGGTTGAGATTGTTGTAATTAATGATCCTGCGCGTGAAGATCTTGAAGCAAATACTCGAGAAAATGGGTTTTATCATAAGCCAGAGAAAGTTACTTGGAATGTGCCTGCACAAGCAATGGAAGATTACCTTAAAGGTTTAGATAAAAAATCTCGCGATCGTTTCAAAACTAGTCTTAAAAAAAGTGAAAATGTATTAATAGATTTTCAGCCACTTACCGCTGCAGATTATAAAGAGTGGTACCCTCTCTATGATAAAGAAGTTGTTGGTAAAGAGCGTGGTAGACGAGTTATTGATGAAAATTGGGCTAATTCAAGAAGCTTAAAAGGCTATTACAAAATATTTTTCCGTGATCCTGAAACTAATGAGCTTCTAGGTGGTGCTATCTTTAATAAAAACTCCTGCACCATTGCTTACGCCGCTTATAAAGCTGAAGCGAGAGATCGTGAGCTTTCAAGGCGAACATTCGTAGTTGGGATGAAGTATGCCCATCAATCAGGTCGTCCCTATCTCAGCCATGGAATGGATACCAATTTTTACGGTCATCATCTCACTATTGGATTAATGGAATATAAATCTTCGCTTGGGTTTAGACCGGAAGCTGGAGGCAAAGACCAGCTTGTAAAAGTTCTTGATCCTAGCAAACTAGAAAAAGAATATTTCTTTTTTACCTCAAACAATAATGGGGCATTGAATGGAGATTACTTCAGCGAAAATTCTAGACGTTTATTAACACCCAAAAATATAGTTATCGAGACTCACCCTACTCAATCACCCATCATAGAAGATCAAAAAACCGAAGCAGCCGGCATTCAATCGAGAACTTCACCGAGAGAGCAGGTCATAGAAAAGCCTTCTTATGAAGAAGTTGCAATTGAAGCGAAGAAACTTAGCACGAATTTGAGAAAAGAAATCTTTTCTCTTGCTAAACTGACAATAGGAGAAGAAGAGCCAGATCTTTCTACTTGTTCGTTTAATGAAGCTCCACTTCATGTGAAAGGAAATGTCGTGGGGGAATTTGAAATTTCAATTTCTTCTCAAAAAGACCCCTTGAAAGTTAAGTTGGTACGATCTCAAAATAGGAAAATATATATTAATCGAACGCCAATTGAAGATATATCTGCAAACTTTTTTTCTTCAATTCCTCGTGAGATTAGAAAAACATTTTCAGATAATTTTTCTTTAATTATTGTAAGTGAAGAGATTAGAGCTGATCAAGAAAAAGAAATTGTTAAACAAATATTAGAAAATAATAAAGAGATTGTATTAAAAGAGATTATTTTATTTCATTTTAAAGAATTTTGTTCAGGAAAAATCGATCTTCTGGAGAATGAAGAGAAAGATATTTATTTTCCATTTATTGAAAAAGATTCGATTACATTGTCAGATTTTTTAAGGCAAAACCAATCAATTGCTCATTCGATTATATCTTCGATTGCTGCAAATCTATCTACGAATTTTGAGTCTAGCCAAGCACCAAAATTGGCTATCTCTTATTTATATTTATTTAATTCACTTGAAATCAACAATGCTCTTTTCCTTCAAAGTTCTTTTTCTCATTTGGTAATGGCTTTAAAAAAGGGACCTCCGAATTATCTAATAAAAATCCCTCAAATAGTTTCAGATTTTTTCCAAAAACTGGATAAAGAACAGATTAAACTTAGGGCTGAGGATAAACTTCAAGCGACCCAACCTGTCGATAAGATTCTCAACTTTTTCTTATTCGATTCGCAAGGTAATTTAAGAAATAAAGATCATGAAATAAAAGCTTTGGTCCTTTTTCTCTCTGTTGATTTCGATTTTACTAAAGAAACTCTTTTAACCTCGATTTTGAGATTGGAAAATAGTTATACTCTTTCTGAAGAAGAACTATTCTCTTTCATGAGAAAGTTATACATAGAAGTTAAAGAGGAAGATGGCAAGTTTGATCCTCGAATATTTAAAGAAAAACAATCTGAAAAACTTTCCGATGCTCTTCGTAATCATCAACTGATTGCTAGAGAGTTAGAATCCGATCTCAAAAAAGATATTACAGATGAATTTGCTCTGAATAAAGTAAAAGCTTCTTCGAGCTATTTATATTTATTCAGTTCGCTTGATTTCGAGAATAGAGCGACGCTAAGAGAAGCCCTTTACTACTTTATTATTTCTTTAAGAAATACATCTTCTAATATAAGAAATATTCCAAGATTTGTTTTCGAGATTTCTCGACTTTTCAATAGATCATTTACGTCGGATGGAGAAACGAAATTCACTGTTTCCGACTCTCTCACACGAGCGATTGACCATCTGATGTTTGATTCTCAAGGTCGTCTTAGAAATGCTAGAGAAGATTGGAAAGTTCTACTTCGATTTTTAACAGAGCATTTTAATTCTAATAAAGAAGTAATATTGACTGCTCTTCTTGATTCAAAAGGAAAGTCTAGAGATATTTGCTCTGCGCTTTCTCACTTTTTACTAATTCCTTCAAGTGATGGAGATATTATCACTTCTTTGGTAAGTGTGATTGGCTCGTGGGCAAAGAAAGCCGACCCTAAAGAAGGAGGATGTGCGTTGCGGATGAAGAAGTTTATTTCCTCTGCACTTTATCAAAGAACTGTCGATAGACTTCGAGTAGATGGTCAACCACGAAAATGGGAGTCTAAAGAAAAGTTTGTCAAGTTTCTCACTTCTAATGGAATATTTAACTCAATTGTTAGTGCCTCTTCCTTTATGGATGAAACAGGAAGAAAAATCCTCGGTAGATTTTTAGACGAACTTTCGACTTCCCCCATTACTAATGAAAAAATCTTATATAAAAAACGTTATGTTGAATTAATTTCTGCAGGTTTTAATTTTGACTTCGTGAGAGGTTGGGCAAGAGAGTTTTATAAAAATTTAGGAGATATTGAGTTTACGGACGAAGCAACTAAAAAACAGCAAATTTTTCAACAGGCTTTTTTTCAAATTTCTGCTCATCGCGGAGAGGTGGAGCCGAAGGAAGGAAATTTTAAAGATCTTCCAGAAGAACTAGATCAATTAATTGCTGCTCTTAAGAACGGTACAATCGACCTTGATAAAGTTTCAGCGTTAAAAGAAAAATTCGATAGAGATTATTTGCAAGGACAAGTTATTCAAAGAGAATATGGACCAGCCTTCGCGGAAGTCCGGAACGATCTAATAAATTTGTTTAATGCTTTAACTTCCAAAGCGGAAATTGCAATTGGAAATGCAAGTATTGAAGTTACAGGGAATATCGAAAAAATGCTTCAAATGGGAGAACTTCCCGTGCTGACTTGTCAACGAGTGAGCAGCTACTCTGGCCACAATGATAAGGGAGAACCAATCAATCGAATTCTCCATGGCCAATTTAAAATTGTTAATTTTTTAGTCAAAGGACAAGTTCTTGCTAGAAGATTAATTGAAATTACCCGAAATAAAAATGGGGAGCCATGTCTTTTGATTGAGAGATTGTATGCAGATGGAAGATTTGTTTCTGCCCAATCGTTGAGAGAAGAAATTAGTCACTATGCCGAAAGTATTGGCATCGATCGGAAAAATGTTTATTTCAATGAAGACAATAAAAAAGATGTTCCCCTTCCGTTAGACACAGGCGACACTATTTATCGAGATAGTTGGCGTACGATCGCTAAGCGAGAAACCCCAGATTTCCCTCCGGTGATGAAATCTGCAAAACAGAATAAGATTGACTTGTTTTTAGAGCATACCGAAGAATTAGGAAAAATTATTTTGGATGCGTCTAAGATAGAAGAGAGTGAAAAACTTATTGAACGTACTATCCGTGTCTTTTTAAAACTTTCAGAAACCTCACAAAACCATTTTCTACAACGGTTTCCAGAAATCTTTAAAGGAGAAAGTGCTAAGAAGTTTATTTTGCTTCTCAAAAAATGTTCTGCTGATTCTAATTTGAAAAATATTAGAGCGAAAATATTCTTGGAGATTTTTGAAAAAGAGGAATTTTCTTCTCGTTTTCCAGAAGCGTGGGATTGGCTTTTGATCCTTGTTGGATCAGAACAAAAAATAATTGCTGATAAAGCTTTTAAATATATTGATAGTCATCCGAAAAATTGGGTTCGTTTTAGCGATCAATTTTCTTCTCAAGCTATAAAAAATATTTGGTTTAGCCTTATATTAGGGCATTCGATTCGCTCTCCCGAGCTTACCTTTCACAGTGGAGATTTATTTTTTGATGAGCTTTATCAACATCAAAAAAGATTTCTTCATTTGGATGAAGCAATCTCTTTGGAAGAGTTTAAAAAAGCGAAAGAAGTTCTTTCGGATAAGGAGTCAGGTTCTGATGAGAAAAGCTTGGCCTTGATCCAGCTCACTCTTGGTCTTAGATTTCTTGAACTAGAAGATGAAGATTTATCGATCGGTAAAGTTTTGACTCTATTTCAAGACCATTTTGGGATGACGGGAGAACTAATTGAGGAGTACACAAGAGTACACAGTAATCAACAAACTGCTCGTTCACGACGAGAAGTATTATTGCTAGCAGTTGCAGACTTATTGAAAGACCAATTCGAATCGAAGAATGGAAATGTTGCGCTTCATTGCTATAGTGCCATTTTTGACAACGAATCTCTTAAAAATAGAAACAAAGAATTTTTTCCAGACCTGCTTGATTTTAGATTTGGAATCCAAGAATTAAAGAAAATAATAAGTTCAGCAAATAATGACAAGATCGTCCGATCTGCTCTTGATGCAATTAGGCTATTCGGTCAATCGGGAGCAAAGGCAGGACATCATCAGTTTTTACATGGCGTCATGGACCCTCTGGCTAAGCTATCTCTTCCTGATCGAAATAGCAGTTCGGCTAATAAAGATAAAGCCCAAGAGACTTATTTAAAACTACTCTCTTCTTTCGCTGAAACTCCAGATTATGTGAATATCGAGCTTAGGCGTGCAGTTAATTTTATGTTCAAATCAATGGAGAGCCAAGAATTTGGATCTAAAATTTATGTAGAGCTTTTTCCTTTTGTTCAATTTCAGTCAATTCGGGGATTTCAACAGCAAATGCGTCTTTTAATTATGGCTTTAGATAAGCTGTCGCGCCTGCATGATGTTGGCTTGTTCAAGGTTTATGCGATGATTCCGGAGTTGGCTTTTAATCTGGCAGCTCGTTTTGAAAAAGGCCCATTAAGACAGGGAGAGGGAGTCGATTATTTTTCGGGAGTTAATGTTTATACATTTCCCGAATTTCCAGCATTGGTTAATCATCTCATGCTGGATGCTCAAGGTCGTATTCGCAATACTCGCGAAGATTGGCGAGTGCTGTTAAGATTTCTTGTTGACCAGAGCAGAGCTGAGTATAACGATGCGCTCCAAAGTGAAAAGATAGTCAATCTTCTTGTTCGATCAAAAGGGAGACCTCGCGATATTTGTTCTGCATTGTACCAACTAATCTCAATACCGAAAACTGATATAGATATTGTTCGTTCGCTTGCTGAGCAAATTGATAGTTGGAACATTCAACCGACTTCAAAAGAAGGCGGTTATGCGACAAGAATCAAAAAATATGTTTTTGATGAGTTATACAAAAGAACAATTCAAAGGCTTCGAGTTGAAAATCAGCCAAATGTTTGGGAGTCGAATGAAGCATTGATAAAAACACTCCTCGAGAATGGAATGTTCAAGTCCATTATTACATCAGCTTCTTTCATGAATGAAAAAGGGACTCAAGCACTTACCAGACTTCTCAATGAGCTGGCTGAATCGCCGATTGTTGACGGTAAAATAATCTATGCGAAAAGATATGATGAGTTAAAAGATTTAGGATTTGATTCTGATTTTATCGAAAATTGGGCAAAAGATTTCAAAGCAGAGGCAGGAGAGATTGGTTTTGCTGATGAAGCAACAAGGCGCAATCAGATTATTCAACAAGCTATTTCTCAAACTGAAAGTCATCGTGGACAAGTAGCTCCGAAAGCTGGGAAGCTAGAGTATCTTCCTTCACAGGTCGATCAGCTGATTGCCCAATTAAAATTGGGGAATGCAGATCTTCAGCAAATTGAATTTCTTAAAGAAGAGTTTGAGAAAGATTATTTAACCGATCGTCTCATCGAAAAAGAATATGGGCTCGCTTTTTCAGAGCTTCGGATTGATCTTGCAAATCTGCATAATGGCTTAACCTCGAAAGTTCAAATTGCTGAAGGGAAGTTGGGATTTGAAGTAACCGGAAGAATCGAAGAAATGTTTTTCATGGATGAAGCTCCCGCTAAGAACTGTCAAAGATTGAGCAGTGATTCAGGATTTAATAAATCAGGTGAGCCGATTAGTCAGTTTCTTCATGGTCAATTTAAAATCGCGAATTTTTCAGTGAATAATCAAGTGATCGCACGGCGGCTTTTAGAGATAACACGCAACAAAAACGGAGAGCCCTGTTTACTTGTCGAAAAACTTTACGCAGACGGAAGGTTCATTTCTACTCAGCAGTTTAAAGAAGAAATCAATCGATATGCTGAAAATCTCGGAATCGATCGCTCAAAGGTATATTTCAGTGAAGGCTTTAATCAAGAGGTTCCTTTGCCGATTGATACGGGAGATCTTATTTATCGAGACACATGGAAGGAGACATTAAAACGAGAAGAGCTTATCTCTTCAACAGAGCAGAAAACTCCTCCTCCAGTCCATTCTATTGAGCCAAGAAGATATAGTATACAACCAGAAGAAAATCTGCAGTTCCTGCAAGCCGATTTTATATTTGATCCAGTTGAAAATACTACTGTACCTTCTCAAGAAGCAGCGAAGTATGCGTTGAAGAATAAGCCTCTCTACATTAGACACGAAGAGAGAGATTTTATTCACCATCCTGAATATGGCGCGGTGAGAATCAAATTGCCTTTCACAAATACAGAGATCGTCAAAGTTCACGTAGTGGGCGACGAAGCATGGGTTCTTTTTAATAGAGATGATTATTTTGCAGGAGAACAAATCAGAACCTATCTGGCTGTTTTCACTTTTACGAATAGAAATTATCGGATTTTTAATTGTCTAGATTTTGAACCTTTGAAACTGCAAAGCAGAAAAACTTCAACTATTATCGATTTATTCCAAAATGAAGAGGGAAAAGTAGTATTGTTGGAGCAAAGAGACGCTAAAACTAATTACATAGAGCTTTCCTACACTCCTGTAGAAGGAGGGATATGGGGTAATTTGAATAAAACCGTTTTGTCCGAAGCTCCTAATCCAAATACGTTAGTTCCATTAGAATTTATTAGATTTAGCACCGATAATTCTACCCAATTGCATTTAAAACTTGAAGATGAGCAAAATTGGCATTTAATTTCTAGCCAACAAAGCCTCGATCACGAACAAATCAATAAGTTCACCCCTTATATTTTCTGGAAGCCTGACAATTTTAAGAAAGTTATCTCGCTTATTTTAGCCAAGGGGAAAACACATTTTGATATTGTTGACGAAATGGCGTTTGAGTCT
>CAZQOW010000114.1:0-7852 GCA_964595045.1 uncultured Pseudomonadota bacterium | reverse complement strand
TGTTGTGCCGTGGGGAACTCCGCCCGTTAAACGGCGGAGGTGCCTGGCCTTTTTTCTCTTATGTCTTATCAAGTGATCGCCAGAAAATATCGTCCTCAAGGGTTTGAAGAGGTGATTGGCCAGGATGCGGTCACACAAACGTTGAAAAATGCGATCGTTTCAAATCGGGTTCATCATGCCTATCTTTTTTGTGGGGCTCGTGGAATCGGAAAAACCTCGCTCGCTCGAATTTTCGCGAAAGCATTGAATTGCGTCAAAGGGCCAACTGCTACCCCCTGTCAAATCTGCCCTATTTGCCTGGAAATTACCGGCGGTTCTTCTTTAGATGTTCGTGAGATTGACGGAGCCTCAAATACCTCGGTAGAAGATGTTCGAGAAATTAGAGAACAGCTAAAATACCTTCCCGCATCTGCAAAATATAAAATTTACATCATCGATGAAGTGCATATGCTCTCCAACAATGCATTCAATGCGCTTTTGAAGACTCTCGAAGAACCTCCACCGCATGTGATCTTTATGTTTGCAACGACAGAATCTCATAAAATTCCGGCGACGATTCTTTCACGCTGCCAACGATTTGATTTGAGAAGAATTCCCAATGATCAGGTTTTTGAAAAACTGAAAGAGATTTGCGAAGCTGAAAAAATCAATCCTTCGGAAGATGCTCTCCGACTAATTGTTCGCGAATCAGGCGGTTCTCTACGGGATTCGCAAAGTTTACTGGATCAAGCGATCGCTCTCACTGACGGAAATTTAAATCTCGACTCGATCAGCTCGATGCTCGGCTTAAGCAATAGTGCCGATATTTATCAGATCACCGACGCGGTCCTCACCCAGTCGACTGAAAAAGCGTTATCGATTGTCCATTCGATTTATGAGAAGGGACATGATCTCAAACAGTTTGTGTCCCAGTGGCTTGAGCAATGGAAAAACCTGCTTCTTTATCGGGCAACTCAAAGCATAAAAGTTCTTGAATCGCTTACAGAAACCGAAAAAGCAGAACTGATAAAAATTTCTCAAAAAGCAGAAATTGCTATGCTCGATACCGGATTTCATCTGCTTTGCCGGGGAGTCGAAGAGATTTCAAGAACTGAATTCCCCAAAATGATTCTCGAAGTATTGATTGTAAGACTTTCCCATCTTTCTGAAATAAAAAGTTTGGGGGAGATTTTAAATGCGATGAAATCGGGAAGTTCATTCTCTACAACAGCTCCTGAAAGCACTATCCGTAGGAGCGATCCCCGCGTAGTTGCCCATCCTATCGTCAATCAGAACATTCAATCCGATGTTGAATCCCAAGAAAAAGGTAACCCGATGGGCTTATCCCCACATTCAATCCAGAAAACAGAGGGAGATACAGAAGCCAGCTCTCCCAAAAACAGCAAACTCGATCTTTTCATCCAACATCTCTCAAATGAAAAACCACAAATCGGTTCTCTCTTGACTCATCTACTCAATTATTCGATGGAGTCAGAGACAATTCTGTTTCAATTTGAACCAGAAACGATCTGGGCGGAACTTTTACTTGAAAGAAAAAGTCAGATAGAAGAGATAGCAACCGAGTTTTTTCAAAAACCGATGAAATTAATCTTACAAAATGCACCCATTTCTGAAGTAAAAGAGTTGAAAAATAAAAAAATCGATGAGAAAAAATCAAAATTAGATCCTATCGTGAATTCGGCATTGGAAATTCTCAATGCCCAAATTAAAGAGGTGAACGAATGAATATTCAACAAATGATGAAACAGGCCCAAGAACTTCAAAAGAAAGTAGCTAAGCAGCAAGAAGAACTTGCCAAAAAATCTTTTGAGGCATCGAGCGGGGGTGGAATGGTCACCGCTGTCGTCAACGGAAAAAACGAGCTAACCTCTCTGAAAATTGAGAAGGAAGTGGTAAATCCTGAAGACATCGGAATGCTCCAAGATCTTGTCCTTGCCGCCATCAATGAAGCCAATCAACGGGCCAAAGACGAATTAGAAAAAGAGATGAGCGGATTGATGTCTCAATCGGGATTGAAAATTCCGGGAATGTTTTAAAACTATAATGAGTTATGAGAAAGACTCATAAATCATAACGTTTTTACCCATATGTCTTCTCCCCTCGACCGTCTGATTCAAGAACTTTCGAAACTTCCCGGTATCGGTGAAAAAACTGCCACCAGACTCGCCTTTTATTTATTGCGTGCGCCGAAAAGCTACGCAGAATCGCTTTCGCAAAGTATTTTAGAATTGATTCAGCAAATTCAATTTTGTGTTTTTTGCCAGAATTTTACCGAAAAAAATCCTTGTCGTATCTGTTCGGATGAAAGAAGAAATTCTAAACTTTTACTTGTCATCGAAGGCCCCCAAGAAATGAGGGCGATTGAACAGGGGCGATCTTACCACGGACATTATCATATTCTTCATGGAGCTCTCTCTCCGCTCGACCGGATTGGGCCTGAAGATCTGAAGATCAAAGAGCTGCTTAGTCGACTTTACGAAAAAACCATTGAAGAGGTGATTTTGGCAACTAATCCGAATGTGGAAGGAGAAGCAACCTCACTCTATTTGGCAAAGCTCATCAAACCTTTGAATTTGAAAGTGACACGAATTGCAACCGGGATCCCAGTCGGATCGGATCTGGAATATATCGACTCCATGACCATTCAAAAAGCAATTGAAGGAAGAAGAGAAGTTTAGGAAATAAATTATTTTCTCCATTGACATCTGTTAATCGGGAACTCTACAATTTCCCCACTATGTCATTCATTAATTACGGTAGCAAAGAGATCAATTTCAAATTGGCCTACTACGGAACTGCTCTTTCCGGAAAAACCACCTCCCTCAAACAGATCTACAAAAAAGCCGAGGGAAAAGATTTAAGTAAAATTACGATCAATACAGGGAATGAAAGAACCCTTTTCTTTGATTTTGTTCCACTTTTTCTCTCCAAGGTAAACGGTTACACTACACGCTTTCATCTTTATACCGTTCCAGGACAGGTTTTATATGATGATTCTCGGCGATTGATTCTAAAAGGGGTCGATGGGATTTTATTCGTGGTCGACTCATTGGTAGAAAAAATGGCTGATAATCTGAAGAGTCTCGAAAACCTGAAAAATAATCTTGCAGAAGAACAACTTTCGATTGAAAAAATTCCGATTGTTTTTCAGTACAATAAAAGAGATTTGAAGAATGTGGCCAATTTGAAAGCACTTCGCGAATTAATAAACCCCTGGAAATTTCCTGATTTTGAAAGTGTTGCTACCAAGGGAGAAGGGGTTTTTGAAGCTTTCAAAGAACTCGCAAAATTGGTCATCAAGCATCAAGAAAAAAGCTCTGATTAGGTTTATCCCCTCTGATTAATAATTCCTTTCTATTGAGAAAATAAATTATTGTCATTCCTGCGTAGGCACGAATGACCTATTAAAAATTTTATGTCTCAAAACTCTCACATTCGTGGCCGTGGTAGTTCCGAAAATATTCCAAATCGTTTCGAAAAAACTTCTTATGCAAAAGAACTGGATAATTTAGATTTTGAAGATCCACTCAATTCCACCCAATATCTCAAAGACTCTTCCCAAAGTATCCTCAGCTATAACGACAGCCCTGATGTTGGGTTTGACGCGAGCGTCAATCCGTATCGTGGCTGTGAACATGGTTGCATTTACTGTTATGCAAGACCGGCTCATGAATATTTGGGATTATCTTCCGGACTTGATTTCGAAACCAAAATTCTTGTCAAAGAAAATGCACCGAAACTTCTGAGAAAAGAATTAAGCTCCCCTAAATGGGAACCTAAAATTATCGCGATGAGTGGAGTGACAGATCCGTATCAACCAATTGAAAGAAAATTAAAAATTACCCGTGGATGCCTAGAAGTTTTAGCAGAATTTCGAAACCCGCTAGTGATTATTACCAAAAACTATCTGGTGACACGCGATATTGATCTGCTTTCAGATTTGGCAAAGCATCAAGCAATATCGGTTTATATTTCGATTACTACCTTGGATGATTCGCTCAGAAGAATTTTGGAGCCAAGAACTTCTCCACCGACAAAAAGACTGGAAGCGATTGAGATTTTATCCAGCCACCAAATTCCGGTGGGTGTATTAGTGGCGCCGGTGATTCCTGCATTAAATGATCATGAAATTCCACAAATTCTTCAAGCAGCAGCAACAGCAGGGGTAAAGTTTGCCGGATTTGTTCCAGTTCGTCTTCCCCACGGAGTCTCTTCCCTTTTTGAAAAGTGGCTCGAAACCCATTTTCCCGATCGAAAAGAAAAAGTTTTGAATCGAATTAGAGAAATTCGTGGAGGAAAATTAAATGATCCAAATTTCGGGTCACGAATGCGGGGAGAAGGGGTTTTCGCAAAAGAAATCGCCGCGCTCTTTGCCATTGCGAAACGTAAAGCGGGGATTGTAGATAGAGTGCCAAAACTTTCAACCAACCACTTTAGAAAATTGAAAGAGCAGTTTTCTTTGTTCTAAAAAATCATCTCAGCTTTAAAGTCGCCAACGAAATCAACGCTAAAATAAAACTCAAAATCCAGAAACGAATAATCACTTTCGGTTCTGCCCAACCTTTCAGCTCGAAGTGATGATGAATCGGAGTCATTTTAAAAATTCTTTTTCCTCGAAGCTGGAAAGAGGCAACTTGACTGATGACCGATAATGCCTCCATCACAAAAATTCCTCCGACAATAATCAATAAAATTTCATTTTTAGTGATAATCGAAACTAGCCCTAAAGACGCTCCGAGCGAGAGGGAGCCGACATCCCCCATAAATATTTCAGCGGGATAGGAGTTATACCATAAAAACGCAAGCAGACTCCCCATGATCGCAGTGCAAAAAATAGCAACCTCTCCAGCCCCTGAGACCTCCGCAATCTGAAGATAAGCAGAGATTTTTGAATGTCCGGCCACATAGGCAAATAGCGCATAGGTTGCAAAAGCGGTAATACAAGGAACGGAGACAAGACCATCTAATCCATCGGTCAGATTGACCGCATTCGAGGATCCAACAATCACCAAAATGACCAGCAATAAATAAAACCATCCGAGATGAGGATGAAAATTTTTTACGAATGGAAAATAAAGTTCAGTATTAATTTTTACAAAATAGATGAGGATAAATCCGGTAATCGAAGCGAGCAAAATCTGGAGAATGATTTTCTGTTTCCCAGAAAGACCTGAGTTATGCTTCTTGGCGAATTTTTTATAATCATCGATAAAACCGATCGTGGCGTAAGCGACAAACACCCCGAGACAGATCCAAATATATTCTTCGCTTAAATTTCCCCAGAGAAGGGTCGAAATGACAACGGAAATGACAATTAATACTCCCCCCATCGTCGGAGTTCCCTTTTTACTTTGATGCCTTTCGGGACCTTCTTCTCGAATAATCTGCCCCATTTTTTTACGGGTCAAAAAATCGATCCAGCGTCTGCCAAAAATAAAATAGATCAACATCGAAGTGACAAGCGACGCAAAACTGCGAAAGGTGATGTATTTAAAAACATTAAACGCCTGAAAAGCGTCGTGGAGAGGATAGAGAAAATAGTAGAACATAATTTTGAAAATTCAGGATCAATCAAGGAATTGATCTGCAGAACGGTTAGAACATTGTTTTCAATTTCTCGGTCACTTTTTCCATTTTAGCACCCCGAGAGCCTTTAATTAAAATTATTTTTGATTTTTTCGCCCAATCGAAAAGGATTTCTTTTATCTCATCCTGATTTTGAAACGCCAGGCAATTTTCAGGTTTTATCCCTTCATCGATCGCACCCTTGATGATTTCAGAGGCATGTGGACCGATCGCCATCAGATAACCGATTCTATTTTGCGCAACCGCTTTTCCGACGCGACGATGTCCCTCAGCAGAAAAATCTCCCATTTCCAGCATCTCACCAAGAATCGCAAGTCCAGGCTGATCTTTTTTGAGAAGTGCTAAGGTTTCAATCGCCATTTGAGTGGAGGTTGGATTGGCGTTATAGCAATCATTCAAAACTGAAATGTTTTGGCGAAGATGGAGAATTTCCATTCTCATCTCTCTTCCGACAAACTGATCAATCCCGGCCTGGATTTTTTTTGGATCAATCCCCAACGCAAAACCGACGGCAACGGCAGCGACCAGATTTTTCAGATTTCCCAATCCAAAAAGAGAGGAGCTAAAAGAATAGTCTTTTCCAAGATGACGAATTTCAAATTCGATTCCTTCATCGGTCAAATCACTTTTCGTGCAAGTCACATCGGCCGGTTTCTCAATCCCGTAGGTGATCTTGTAGGCACGGGTCGGCAAATGTGAAATATAGGGGTCATCCTGATTCACCAGAGCAATGGTGCCGGGAGGAAGTACTTCGAAAAGTTCTCCCTTCGCCTTGGCAATCCCTTCGAGACTTTTTAGTTTTTCAATATGCGCATAGCCGATATTCGTAATCAAGCCGACGGTCGGTTCGGCAATTTCGCTTAATCGCCGTATTTCCCCAAAATCGTTCATCCCCATTTCGATCACAGCCGCCGTATGATTCGAATCAAGCTTGAATAGCATTTTCGGAACACCTATCAGATTGTTCAAATTTCCTTCCGTTGCCAAAGTTTTATACTGTTGGCCGAGGATTTTCGAAACAAGATCTTTTGTCGTCGTTTTCCCATTGCTTCCGGTAATTGCCACAAGTGGAATGATGAATTGTCGTCTCCAGAAACGGGCGAGATCACCCAAAGCCTTAAGACAATCTTCTACCCCGATAAAAAAGCAGTTTCGATTCTGGAATTTTTCACGATTCCATCTTGAATGTTGAATAATAATTCCAGCTGCTTTTTTTTCGATCACCTGCTCAATATATTGATGTCCATCAAAATTCGGTCCAGAAAGACAAATAAAAAGATCACCTGGCTCTAGTGTGCGACTGTCGGTGGAAATGGACGATACTGCAGTAAAATTCGAATCCTGAAGGAGTTTACCATCGGTCGACTCTAGAATTTGTGAAATGGAAAGTTTCATTTTAAAAATTCCCTCGCGATTTCTCGATCGTCAAAATGGATTTTTTGTTTTCCCAGAATCTGATAATCTTCATGTCCCTTTCCAGCAATGAGAATTACATTTCCAGATTGAGCCGATTTAACAATTTTTCGGATCGCTTCTTTTCGATCGGGTTCGACGATAAAATTCTTTTCTTTGATCCATCCTTTTTTTTCCAAACCGGGAATAATCTGCCCAATGATTTTATCTGGATCTTCGGTTCGAGGATTATCGCTGGTCACTACTCCCCAATCCGCCAAAGAGGCAACCTCTTCTCCCATGAGAGGACGTTTCAGGGAATCCCGATCTCCTCCACATCCAAAAAGAACCAGAATTTTTTCAGAGGAGATTTCCCGAAGTGACTGGATCACATTTTTCAAGGCATCCGGAGTATGCGCATAATCAACAAAACAGAAAATGTTTTTATCATTTAAGACTCTTTCCAGCCTGCCAGGTACTGAAGCAAAGCTAGACAAGGCATCTTCAATTTTGGAGAGAGAAATACCGAGCGATCCGCCAATCCCTATCGCCCCGAGGATGTTGGAAAGATTGAATTTCCCCAAAAGAGCAGTTTTGATCTTTATCTTTCCCCACGGGGTTTGAATTTCTGCGCGAATCCCATCGAGGGAATAATCAGTAGAAATTGGATAAATCGTCCCACCTTTATCTTCGAAGAGAGAGAAAGTGATCGTTCGAGCATGAGAAATAACGGAGACCAATTTTGCCGCAAAAGGATCATCCAGATTCAAAATAGCGGCCCGATTTTTTTTACCGCTTTTCTCCAAAAGTTCCTCAAAAAGACGTTTTTTTGCCTGAAAATAATTTTCTATCGTTTTGTGATAATCGAGATGTT
>CAZQOW010000113.1:0-7960 GCA_964595045.1 uncultured Pseudomonadota bacterium | reverse complement strand
GTTGGATTCGCCAAAAATCCTCTCAACTTCAACTTATTATCGACAATTTCAGCATTAGCACCAATCGGCAGTTCACACTCCCCTTCGAGTTTTCTTGAAATCGCTCTTTCTGCATTGACACAAAGTTCAGCTTCAGAATCGTTCAGAGATTTCAACAAATCTTTTAGATCATGATCTTCTGTTCGAATCTCAATCCCGATCGCTCCCTGTCCTGCTGCTGAAATCAGCGGAAGAAATTCAAATTTTTTCAAAGAAATGCCCAGCCGTTTGACACCAGCATAAGCGAGCACAATCGCCTCCAACTCTTTCTCTTCTAGTTTCCGTAGGCGGGTATCTACATTCCCTCGAAGATCTTTGATCTGCAAATCGGGTCTCATTTGAAGCAGCTGAATTTTGCGGCGAAGTGAACTGGTTCCGACCCTTGCCCCACTTTTCAAACCGCGTAGGGTCGCACGACCATCCCCTCCTACACTATCGGTCATCCCAGAAGAAATCAAAATATCCCTTGAATCTTCCCGTTTCAAAATCGCGCCCATCTCTAATCCTTTAGGAAGAACTGAGGGAACATCTTTCATACTATGAACCGCAATATCGGCACGCTTCTGCAAAAGCGCTTCTTCAATCTCTTTTACAAAAAGTGATTTTCCTCCGACCTCTCTCAAAGGGCGATCCAAAATCAGATCTCCGGAGGTTTTCATCGAAAGAATTTCGACTTGTAATCCTTGCCAATATTTTTCCAGCGCACTCTTCACGAGATTCGCCTGAACCATTGCTAGCTTGGAAGAGCGGGTTGCTAAAACGATTTTTGAACGCATATTTTTTCTTTCTCCCTCTCCAAGGGGAGAAGGAACTCATTCAAAACCTTTTAATAGAATCAAGTAATGTCGTTTAATCCATCAAATACTTCTCTAACAAATTCGCCAACCGCTTCTGCCCTTTTTTCGCCTGTCTCATCACCTCTTCATGACTCAGGTCTTTTTTCTTCGAAGAATCCAAAAGATTCGTGACACAAGAAATCGCTATAACCTTCACTCCAAGATGTCTTGCCACAATCACTTCGGGAACGGTTGACATCCCAATCAAATCCCCTCCCAGTTTTCTGAACATTTTCACTTCAGCTTCTGTTTCATAAGATGGACCGGCAATCCATACGTACACCCCTTCTCCAATTTTTATTTTTTCACTCAAGGCAGTTTTTTTCATTTTTTTAAGAATGGAAGAATCATATGCATTCGTCAAACTGACAAATCGGGAACCAAACTCTTGAGCTTGAAAGCCATGTAAAGGATTTACTCCCGATAAATTGAGATGATCGGAAATCAATACGAGATCACCCAATCGAAATCGAGGATTCAACCCACCGGCGGCATTAGTCAGAATCAACTCTTTTGCACCGAGTTCTGAATAAACGCGGACAGGAAAACCAACCTCTTCGATGGGATAACCTTCATAATAATGAGTTCTCCCCTCTGAAATCAGAATAGGAATTTTTTTGAGATAAGCTAGATGCAGAGATCCTCGATGCCCTGGCACTGTACTTTTTCTAAAATGAGGAATCTGTTCAAACGGAAGAGTTTTTTCGATTTTCACCTTAGATAAAAATTCATCCGCCAAAGCGGATCCGAAAATAATTGCTAAGGAAGGATTGACTTGAAAGCGATTCCGGATGAAACGACTGCTCTCTTCAATTTTTTTCTTTAAAGTTGAATTGAATCTCTCAACAGTTTCTGACATATCGAACCTCTTGGACATAAAAAGGGTTATATGAAAATTAAAATCAATGAAAAAGGGAAAAAAAGAATTCTCAAAAATCACCCTTGGGTTTTCAAGTCAGATCTAACCGATGAAAAAAATGCCAAGGCTGGTGTGGCTGAAATTATCGGGCCAAAAAATGAGCCGATCGCACAAGGGTTATATAGTCCTCATTCACAGATTTCCCTTCGGATTATCTCCAACAGCTCAACCAAAATCGATGAATCTTTCTGGGAAGAAAAGATTTTATCGGCAGATCAATTCCGAAAGAAACTGAAGATCCCCTCCAATGCTTATCGAATGATCTTTGGCGAGTCGGATGGAATTCCTTCTTTTATTTTGGATCGATATGCCAATGCTTTCAGCTTTCAAATTTTAAGCGCAGGGCTTGAAATAGTCCGTGAAACGCTTTTGAAAATCATTCGGAAAAATTTTCAACCTGATCTCATCGTTGAACGAAATGATGTGAGTGTCAGAAATTTTGAAAAATTACCGCTCACTTGCCAGATTCTCGAAGGTTCCATTAGCCCAAAAATGATCATCGAAGAAAAAAATCTCCGATTTGAAGTCGATATTCTCGAAGGACAAAAAACCGGGGCCTTTCTCGATCAGCGAAACAACCGCATTCTTGCCGGGCAATTGGCAGAAAATAGGAAAAAAGCGCTCGATGTATTCTCTTATCAGGGTTGGTTTGCCTGCCATCTCGCAAAAAATGCGGAAGAAGTCACTACAATTGAGCAGAGTGAAATCGCCTGTCAGCAGATTAAAATCAATGCAGAATTGAACTCTCAAAACAACATCTCGATCTACTCCACTAATGCCTTTGACTATTTGCGGGAAGCTGATCAACGAAAAGAAAAATTTGATTTGATTAATCTAGATCCTCCAGCATTCGCCAAATCGAAAACACATCTCTCTCAGGCTTTAAAAGGATATAAAGAAATTAATTTGCGAGCAATGAAGTTGCTGGAAAAAGATGGAATTCTCATCACCTCTTCTTGCAGTCATCATATTTCTGATGAACAGTTTTTGGAAATTATTACTGACGCAGCCCGCGATGCAAAACGGCAGGTGCAAATCGTTCAGGTGGGACACCAAGCGCCGGATCATCCGATTCTCGTTGGATTTCCGGAATCGAATTATTTGAAATGTCTTTTTTTGAGAGTTTTATAATAAAAATGATTTGTAGGGGCTACCCGCCGGGTCGCCCAAAAAATGTTGGTAATTATACAAGCGTTGATGATCGCTCAAACAGTCAGGGCGACCCGGCGGGTAGCCCCTACAAAAAATTAATGGTGGAAATAATAAAAGATTCCCAATCCTAGAAAAATGATTATCAGAACCATCAAAACCTGCACAAACCGATTCGAAAAAACAGTTTTTTTCTTTTTTTCAACCTTTGAAGATTCAAGAATCTCTTTTACCTCTTCTTGAACTTCCAAAGGTAAAACACCGGTCACTGACAACTCCTCTTCGTTCGGCTCAATCATTTCCTCGATTTTAGATTGCAATTCTTGCTTCGTAATTTTCTCAACCGGCTTCGGCTCTTCCCAACTAATTTCATCAAAAATTGAATGAAAAGTAATTTCCAAAGGATCGACCACCTGCGTATCTTCCGGCTTGTCGATAGTTTCTCCTTCCGTATTTCCGGCGACAAGACTTCGTGTCAAATCAACCATCGTTGCCTCTTCACGAATCGTTTTTTCGATGGAGATATGCGTCGTCAATTCTTCAGGAGTGCCAAAGAGATCGGTTAAAAATTGAACCGTATTCTTCGGTTTAAAATGAGAGTAGTTTTTTAACAAGAACTTGGTCAGCTCAAGCCCCATGTCATGCGCAGAATCGTATCTTTCTAAAGGATTTTTCTCTAATGCCTTCAAAACAATCTGGTCAAGCTCAGGCGGAACTTCAGGACGAAAATGGGAAGGGGGTAAAACCGCCATCTCTCTTACCATTGAGATAGTTTCGCTGTTGGTTTTTCTTTTAAAGAGTCGTTGCCCAGTCAACAATTCCCATAAAATAATTCCGGCCGAAAAAAGATCAGAATGGGAATCGACCTCTACCCCTTTCGCCTGCTCGGGAGACATGTAGGCAAATTTTCCTTTTAAAACACCACTCTCTTTTTCCCCCAACTTTAGAGCCGCTTTGGCGACTCCAAAATCAACAATCTTTACATTTCCCGAATAGCTTACAATAATATTTTGCGGAGAAATATCCCGATGAACAATTTTCAACTCATTTCCAAAATCGTCACTTTTTCGATGAATGTAATCGAGACCATGACAAAGTTCTGAGATAAAAAAACAGCTCTGTTCGATTGGAATCAAAACCGATTTTTCACGACATTTTTTTTGGATCTGACTAAGGTTTTTTCCATCGACATATTCCATGACGATAAAATAATCGTCCCCTACTTTTCCTAGATCAAAAATCTGCGCAATATTTCCGTGGGAAAGATTCACTGCAATTTTTGCCTCATCCACTAACATCTCGATAAAGGATTTATTGGCAGCAATATGCGGAAGAATCCGTTTAATGACGATAAATTTTTTAATCCCTAAAAAATCGTAGGTGAGTCCTTTAAAAATTTCAGCCATTCCCCCTTGGGCAATTTTTTCCAGAATAAAATAATGACCAAAAGGTTTTGGTTTCACCCGATTCTCATAGGAAATAACGGTTTCACCTGACACTCATAGACCTCACTTTATTCTAAATTGATGAACAAACTCCCCACTTTAAAATTTTTGACAGACATAGACTCTACAAACAAAAATTAAAATAAACAAATAAAATCAATCAGTTAATAAGAGAGTTTTTATTTTTAGACTTTGGCACGCATAGTGCAATTAGTAAAAGACAATGAAGTTATTTCACATCAAAAAAACGAATACTTACCTAAAGTTATAAGACATATCCCCCAAGATTTTCCTTCCAACGGTTTTAACCCCGCCGACTCTCCCATCTACCAGAAGTAGATGGGAGAGTTGTCACCTCTCTTTTTCTATTTTTACTTTGTTTTCCTATAACATGAAAAACAGTTTTTCCTTTTTACTGATTCCATACTGATTTTCATTTGAATTGTAATGTCAAAACATTCGAGCAACTGTCTTTCCTAAAAAAAGGCTCAAAATACCGAAAAAATTTTGAGTGCCCATATTGATCACTATAAGTAGCCATTCTGTTCTCTGAAACATCTGAGAAGTTTCAAAAGCATAAGTAGAAAAAGTGGTAAAAGCCCCCATAAATCCGGTTAAAATAATGAACCGGGTTTGACCCGAAATCAGAAATCGTTCTTCTGCAAGGCTAAAAACCAGCCCAAAAAGAAAACAGCCAAGAAGATTGACAAATAAAGTCCCCCAAGGAAAACTGCTTTCGTGGAGACGTTGCACAAAAGATCCTAAACCATACCGAGCCAAGGTTCCAAAAGCTCCGGCGATTGAAAGCCATAAAAGTCGCTGCCACATAAATAAAAACCTCTTTGAATGATTCGCTCATTTTTAAAAAAGAGAAAGATTAGATAAAAGATAGAGTAAAAAAATAAATTTAAAAATCAAAATTTACCTATTCATTCTCATGAAAAAAATCCTCTCTATTTTAAGCCCACTATTCGGAATTGTGCTTTTTACTTTGGCGCTTTTTGTTCTGCACCATTCGTTGAAAAAATATCATTACCATGAACTGCTGAATCAGATTTCTAAAATTCCACTAAAAAGTATTCTGTGCGCTCTTCTTCTGACCTCCGCAAATTATCTCGTTTTAACCTTCTACGACACTCTAGGATTTCATTACCTGAAACGTTCTCTCTCCTACAAAAAAATCGCTTTGACCTCTTTTATCGCCTACTCTTTTAGCCACAACATAGGATATTCCATCTTAAGTGGTGGGCCAGTTCGTTATCGTCTTTACTCAAACTGGAAAGTTTCAGCTTCTGAAGTGACAAAAATTATCGTTTTTTCCAGCCTCTCTTTTTGGCTTGGATTTCTTTGGCTGGGTGGAGGCGTATTGCTTTATTCTCCGCCATTCAATTCTTTTTATTTTTCGCACCAATCTTTGCAACTTGGAGGTTTTTTTCTACTGATTCTAGGTATTGTCTATTTAACCTGGACTCTCTTCAGAAGAAAACCGATTCGATTTAAACAATGGCATTTCAAAATTCCTTCTTTGAATTACACCCTCATTCAAATCAGCATATCGATGATAGAATGGTCATTATCCGCTGCGATTCTTTATGTTTTACTTCCACAGGTTCCGAACCTTTCCTACTTTTCATTTTTGGGGATTTATCTTCTTGCCCAAATGGGTGGTATTGTCAGTCATGTTCCTGGAGGACTCGGAGTTTTTGAAACAATTTTGCTTTGGCTTTTACCCACCGAACTCAATATATCTTCGGTTTTTGGAGCGATACTCACTTATCGCGGTATTTATTACTTTCTACCGCTCACTCTATCGATCATTCTTTTGGGAATTCATGAATCGTGGGGAAGAGATCAAAGTCCGATCAAAAAAATTATCCGACATCGAAAAGAAAAAAAATTACACAAAAGCTTACTTTAATACCTAATATCCGGAACTTTTTTGCAAAATAACTAAAAAAAAGTTAACTGTAATCACATTATTTTAAAAGTAACCTTTTCAAAATAAAGATTCAACTTATGAAAAAAAAATTTCAGGATCAAGTCGTTTTTCTCACGGGAGCTTCTTCAGGAATTGGTGCTGCGCTTGCGCGTGAGTTTGCTGAACAAGGAGCAAAACTAACTCTCTCTGCAAGAAGAAAAGAAAATTTAAAAAAACTAGAAGAAGAATTGAATCAAAATGGTGAACAATCGATTGCAGTTACCTGTGATGTCACTCAAGAAAAAGAATTAATTGAAGCAGTTCATCAAACAAAAAAAAAGTTTGGAAAAATTGACATTGTGATCGCAAATGCAGGATTTGGAGTTGCTGGAAATTTAGAAAATTTAACTTTAGGGGATTATCAAAGACAATTTGACACAAATGTTTTTGGGGTTTTAAGAACCATTTATGCAACCTTAGAAGAGTTAAAAAAAACAAAAGGAGTTCTTGTCATCATTGGAAGTGTTGCAGGCTATTTTACTCATGCCGGATCATCGGCATATTCTATGAGTAAATATGCGATTCGAGCTTTGGCGGAAACATTGCAATTTGAACTAAGTGAAGATGGGGTTTCTGTAGTTCTCATTAGCCCCGGTTTAGTCGAATCAGAATTTCAACAAATCGACAATCGAGGCATTTTTCATCCTGAAGTTTCTTCCAACCGAAATCTCCCACCATGGCTTTTTATGCCAACTCAAAAAGCAGCAAGACAGATCGTCAAAGCGATCAAAAAAAAGAAAAAAGAACAGCTGATTACCGGTCATGGAAAAGCGATGGTTTTTTTGAAAAGACATTTTCCGAGAGTTTGCCATTGGTTGCTCAAAATCGGTGGAGCAAAAAGTCGTCGAAAAGCGATAGAAAATTCGATTGATCTCTCATCGAAGAAAATGTCATAACGCTTTTCATGTCAGACATATTAGAAACCTCACTCCAGCCTTCTGGACAAGAGTTTAAACAAAATAGCGAACATCTTAAAAAACTGGTTCAAGAATTTCGGCAGCAGATTGAAACAGTAAAGCTGGGTGGCGGAAAAATAGCAGTTGAACGTCACCACAAACGAAACAAGCTGCTCGCCCGCGAAAGAATTGAAAAACTGCTCGATCCCAATTCCCCTTTTCTCGAATTCTCCACTTTGGCTGCTCATGAAATGTACAATAATGAAGCCCCTGGGGCGGGAATCATCACAGGTATTGGTTATGCCCATGGTCGGGAAATTCTTGTCATTGCAAATGATGCGACTGTCAAAGGGGGGACTTACTATCCTCTGACAGTCAAAAAACATCTTCGCGCCCAAGAGATCGCTTTAGAAAATCATCTCCCTTGTGTCTATCTCGTCGATTCCGGGGGAGCATTTCTTCCTCTGCAATCGGAGGTTTTTCCAGATAAAGAACATTTCGGTCGAATCTTCTACAATCAGGCACAGATGAGTGCTAAAGGAATTCCTCAAATCGCGATTGTCATGGGAAGCTGTACTGCTGGTGGAGCGTACGTTCCAGCGATGAGCGATGAAACAGTCATCGTCAAAGGAAATGGAACTATTTTTTTGGGTGGGCCTCCTCTCGTGAAAGCAGCAACGGGAGAGGAAGTGACGGCT
>CAZQOW010000112.1:0-7990 GCA_964595045.1 uncultured Pseudomonadota bacterium | reverse complement strand
AAAATTACTTTTCCATCGTAGTTTAAATCAATTGCAGAAAAAGAACGACCAATTTTATCTAATTTTTGCATTGCCGAAGCGAGTCTTTTCAATTTCAAATCAAAATCAGTAAATCCAAACAAAATCTTCATCTGTTTTTTTTCTGGAAAAATAGTAAAACCGTTCAGGGAATCATAGGTAATTTCTGAAACCCCTAAAAGCTTATTAAATTCAGTTTTTTCGTATTTTTTTAACAACTCAACCGCTTGTGAAATCGACTCTTTCATTTCTGATGGATTCTGTTCGATTTCGTCACGACTGATTCCTGTGAGAACAGGAAAATCTTTTGAATCTGTTTTGTCTAATTCTTTAAAAATTTTTCCGGTAGAACTGACGTAATACCATCGATTTAGGTTTAAAATTAATTTTGGCTCATAAGGGGTTATCTGAATAACAATGGTACCAGGAATTTTTCTTTTCACCCGTATATAATCAACCGACAAATTTTCTTTTAAATAAGAAACCACTTTTACGAGATTGACCGAAAAAAGAGGGATTCCTTTTTGTAGCCGACTCTCACGAATTACTGCTTCTACTTCTGATTCTTTTTGAACTCCTTTTACTTCAATAGATTTGAGTTTAAAAAACTCAAAATGTGGAAGAAGAAAATATACAACTATTGGCAAAACGATAAGAGACAAAAAACTAAATACTATTTTAATTTTTCTTTTTTGAGATTTTTTTTTTACGTTGCTTCGATTGAAAAGACGCATTTCCTTATATTATTTACACCTCATTTATTTTTCAGTCGAGCAGAATCTAATATTTTCTCCACTAAATCTTCAAAAGAAATTTTTTGTTCTGCCGCCGCTTTCGGAATAAGTGAAGTTTCTGTCATTCCCGGAATGGTATTGATCTCGAGAAAGAAAATTCTCTCAGAAGAATCGATCATGTAATCGGCTCTCGCCACCCCTTCACATCCCAACTCCTGATAAATTTCAGAGGTAATCGTTTGAATTTCTTTTGTCAGCGAAGCTGAAAGAGGAGCAGGAACCAAATATTCGGTCGCCCCTTTTGTATACTTCGAATGAAAATCATAAAATCCGCTTTTAGGAACCACTTCAATAATCGGCAACGGCTCGCCATTCAAAATTCCAGCGGTGACTTCTCTTCCTTGAATAAACTCTTCGACCAAAACTCTCGAATCAAACTCGAGTGCAGAAGAGATCGATTTTTCAAGTTCGGAACGATTTTTAACAATCGTAATTCCGAGGGTTGAACCTTCTCGGGAAGGTTTCACAATCACCGGATAAGAAATGGAAAAATTTTCCAGAAAGTTTTGAACCGAAGAATAATTTTTATCGAAATAGCTAAAAGCGGGAGTTAAAAATCCTCTTTCCTGAAGCATTCGCTTGCACAAGATTTTATCCATCGAAATTGCAGAAGAGAGCAAACCAGAACCGGTATAGGGAATCTGCATCATTTCAAGACATCCTTGAACCACCCCATCTTCTCCATATTTTCCATGTAAAACAATAAAGGCGACTTCGACTTTTTCCGCTCGCAGTTTTTCGGGCAAGGAGGAATCCACATCAATCTCGACAATTTCATACCCTTTTCGTCGGAGCCCTTCGGCAACCGCCCGACCTGAGCGAAGAGAAACTTCTCTTTCTCCCGATAATCCCCCCATTAAAACTGCCACTTTTTTATTTTTAAATTGGGACATGATTTATTCTTCTCCTACAATTTTGACCTCGGCCTCCAAACGAATGGCAGCCTGTTCTTTCACTTTATCTTTGATTAAACCGATAAGGGCAATTACATCTTTGGCAGTGGCTCCCCCTTCATTCACAATCCAGTTGGAATGTTTCTCGGAAACCCTTGCCCCCCCCACCCGAATCCCTTTTAAACCGAGCTCTTCGATCAATTCGGCGGCAAATTTTTTGGGAGGATTCTTGAAAACGCTTCCCATGCTCGGTTCTCCCAGAGGTTGAGTTTCATGACGCCGTTTCTGAAAAAATGAAATATGTTCCGCCACTTTTTCAGGAGTCGAACGGGTCAATCTCAATCTTACCTGAATCGCCACTTCCGAACGGGGAATTTTAAAAGATCGATATTCAAATTTTAACTGTTTTTTCTGATAAGTTTTTAATTCACCACTCGAATCGATCACCATCACACGCTCGATTTTTTCTCCGATTTCCCCTTCACGCGTTCCGGCGTTCATGATCAACGCCCCGCCCACGGTCCCGGGAATTCCATATAAGCTTTCCATGCCCGAAAAACCTTGTTGCTTGGAGAGCTCTACCACTTTTGCAAGAGAAACCCCCGCTTCAACCTCGAGAAATATCTCATCTTGCTGCTCTTCGAATTTGAAATTATTTAAACAGCGGTTTAATTTAATCACAAACCCACGAATTCCACCATCTCGAATCAGTAAATTGCTTCCATTTCCGATAATGAAATAAGGAATTTTATAATTTTTACAAAATTGAATCCCTTTTTTTAATTGCTCTAGGTTGTTTGGATAAAAAAAGATATCGGCAGGACCACCTACTTTCACTGTCGTGTAGCGGGCAAGCGGTTCATCAAAAAGGATTTCATCTGGAAACTGCTCAGATAATATTTTTTTTAGGGATTGGTTTAAGGTCATTAAATGCGGTGATGAGTGACCGGTTATGAGTTATGGATCATACAAAACCGATAACCGACAACGTATCACTCGAAACGTTTTTTCTTCGCTCGGAATTGTTGTGCCAGCTTTCGTCCAACTTGAAAAATATCCCCTGCTCCTAACGTGACCACGACATCATCCGGCTGAATTAATTCAGAAGCCTGACTCATTAACTCTTCTTTATTTTGGCTAAAATAGATTTTATTTTTCTTACTTTCAACTTTCAAAGCACTCGCAAGCTTTTGACCGCTAATTCCTTTGATTGGTTCTTCTCCAGCGGCATAAATCTCCGTGAGAAGTAGAATATCGGTATTTCCAAACGCCTTTTGAAACTCCTCAAAAAGATCGCGAGTTCTTGTATAGCGATGCGGTTGAAAAAGAGTGATCAGTCTCCGATCGGGGAAAGCAATTTTCAGAGCTGAAAGAGTTGCTTTAATCTCTTCGGGATGATGACCATAATCATCCACAATCATCACTCTTGGGTTTTGATAAACCACTTCCATTCTTCTTTCGATCCCTTTGAAAAGATCGAGCCCTTTGACCATTTTTTTGAACGGAATTTCGAGTTCATTGGCAACCGCAATCGCCGCCAACGCATTGTAGACATTATGAAGTCCCGCAAGCTTCAGTCGTACCACTCCGAGCTTTTTTTGCTGATGATAAACCTCAAACGTTGCCTGAAAACCTTTTTGGGAAATTTCTCGTGCATAAAAATCAGCGGTATCTTCTAAACCGTAAGTCACCACCTTCTTTTTAATTCTCGGGATAATCTCTTTGACGGTTGGATGATCGACACAGGCAATCACCGATCCATAAAAAGGAACTTTATTGGCAAACTGCACAAAGGTCGACTTCAAATCTTCAAAATCTTCATAATGGTCAAGATGTTCTGGATCAATATTCGTGATCACCGCAATCGTTGGATTCAACTTCATAAACGAACCATCCGATTCGTCTGCTTCAGCGACCAAAAACTCCCCTTTTCCCAATTTTGCATTGGAGTGAAAACTTTTCACCCTCCCCCCAATCACTATCGTTGGATCAAGATCAGCGTGATAAAGAACATTCGCAACCAGAGAAGTGGTGGTCGTTTTTCCATGGCTTCCCGCCACAGCTACCCCATATTTCATCCGCATCAACTCCGCCAGCATTTCGGCTCGGGGAATCACCGGAATCCCTTTTTGAATCGCTGAAACCCATTCAGGGTTTTGAGGTTTTACTGCCGAGGAGATGACAACCACATCCGCCCCTTCTATTTGGGAAGAGCGATGTCCGTAAAAAATTTTTACCCCTTTTTTACTTAAACGAGCCGTCAAAGGAGTTTTTTTCATATCGGAACCGCTGACTTTATAGCCGAGATTTGCCAACACCTCAGCAATTCCGCTCATGCCGATCCCACCGATTCCTATGAAATGAATATGTCGAATTCGTTTGAACATGTTTATTACACCATTATTTCTTCACATTTTTGAATAATCTCTTCAGCTGCCTCCGGCTTCGCAAGGTTTTTCGCATTCTTCCCGATTTTTTGCAACTTTTCTGGATGATCCATTAAATCACAAATCTGAAAAGCAAGCTTCTCAGCATTTAACTCATCGGAAAGAATCATTCGAGCTGCCCCTTTTTGAACCAACTCTAATGCATTCATCTTTTGATGATCATCCGCTGCATAAGGATAGGGAATCAGCAGAGAAGGTTTTCCCATCATCTCAAGTTCATTGATTGTACCAGCTCCCGCTCTCGAAATCACCAAATCTGCTTTGACATAATAATTTTGGATCTCGTGGATAAACTCCATCACCTCCGCCTGAAAACCGATTTTTTGATACGCTTCTCTCACCTTTATCGCATCGGATTTTCCGGTTTGGTGAATCAAACAAAACTTCTCTTTAATCGGATGAAGTAAGCGTGCCACTTCGATCATCGTTTCATTAATTGAATGAGCTCCTTGAGATCCTCCCAAAATAAGGATGGTAAAAGGCTGTAGGGGCGCACGACCGTGCGCCCCTATAATTTCAACACGACTTTTTTCCCCTTCATTCTCAAAAAATCTTTTACGAATTGGATTTCCGGTCAAAAAAGTTTTCTTTTTCGGAAAAAAACCTTTTGCATTTTCAAAAGCGATAAAAATCAGATCGGAAAATTTGGATAAAATCCGGTTAGTAAGTCCTGGAACAGAATTCTGCTCATTGATAGCTGTTTTAATTCTCAAAATTTTCGCCATCAACACAATCGGTCCAGAGGCGTATCCACCAATCCCAAAAACGAGATCGGGCTTCTCTTTTTTCAGCAACGAATAGGATTTTAAACAAGCTTCTGGAACCTGAAGCAATGTTTTCAGGCGATGCAGCACCCCTTTTCCTTTTAGCTGCTTGATCGGAATAAACTCTAATCGATATCCTTCTTTTGGAACGAGCTCTTTCTCAATTCCATAAGCGGTTCCAACGAAAAGAATCTCAATCAGATGATCAGCCGATTTTCTTTTTAAAAATGCCTCGGCCAGCGCAAATCCGCAAAAAAGATGCCCTCCAGTTCCACCCCCAGCAAAAATAATTTTCATGGAACCCCATTTCTGGATTCACGACCGATTTGAGAAGTAATATTGAGAAGAATTCCGGCACAAGTTCCCATCACGATCAAGGAAGTTCCACCATAGCTAATAAAGGGGAGAGGAAGCCCTTTGGTTGGAAGCAGTCCCATGACTACTCCAAAATTGATTAAAGATTGTACCGCCAAAAGAGTAGAAATACCGAGCGCAAGATACATTCCGAAAAGATCCGGAGCTTTAAGCGAAGCACGAAATCCACGGGCAACCAAAATGACAAAAAGAGAGACCACAAACAAAACCCCCAACAATCCCAATTCTTCTCCAATCACCGACAGAATAAAATCAGTATGCGCCGCTGGAAGATAAAACATTTTCTGCTTTCCTTGCCCTAATCCCAATCCCCAAATCCCGCCCCGATTAAATCCCATATAAGATTGAATAATTTGAAAGCCGGAGTCGGACATGTGAGTCCAGGGATCAAGAAATGCCAGAATTCTTTGCCGACGATAATCGACTGAAAAAATCAGAAAATATAAAGCAGGAATCGCAAGTAAAACCCCTGTTGCCATATAGGAAAGTTTCGTTCCACCGACAAACAACAAAATCATGAAAACGACCCCGAGCGTAAAAGTCGTCCCTAGATCTTTTTGGATCAAGACAAGTCCCATCATCAACCCAACCACCAGAATATGAGGGAGAATTCCGGTTTTAAAACTTTCCATTTTTTCCCGTTTTTTTGCGAGAGAATAGGCCATAAACAACAACAGCGAGAGCTTGATCATTTCAGAGGGTTGAAAAGAAAATCCGGCCAGCGAAATCCAGCGACGAGCTCCACCCGCTTTCACTCCAATTCCAGGGATCAGCACCAAGGCGGTCAAAAAAAGTGAAACAAATAAAAATGGATAAACCAGTTTCCAATAAACCCGATAATCAACTTTGATACCGACAAACATGAAAGTCACTGCGAGAAAAGCAAAAATCATCTCTTTTTTGAGATAATAATAACTATTATGAAATTTTTCCTGGGCGAGAATAGCCGAAGAGGAATAAACCATCGTCACACCGACAGTTATGAGGAGCAACACGGAAATTAAAATCCAGTAATCTATTTTACGAGATGACATAGTGATATTGATGGTTAACAATTACCCAATTTACAATTCCTTTACATACTTTTGAAATTCATTCCCTCGATGCTTATAATCCCGAAACATATCAAAACTGGAGCAGGCAGGTGATAATAAAACGATGTCTCCATTTTCAGAGAGAAGATGAGAAATTGAAACTGCCTCCTGCATACTTGAGGCTTCTTTAATAGGAACAATCCCATCAAATGCCTCTTTAATTTTTTGCTTCGCTTCTCCAATCAACACCAATGTTTTTACCTTATTCCGGATTAAAGAGCGGAGGACTCCATAATCTCCCCCCTTGTCTTTTCCTCCTAAAATCAGAACAACCGGAGCATTAAAACTGGCCAGAGACATCGCAACCGCCCCGATATTCGTTCCCTTAGAATCATCAAAATAACGAACACCGTTTAGATCTCTTACAAACTCTAAACGATGGGGAAGCGATCGAAAATTTTCCAAGGTTTTCTGGATCACCTCTTGTGAAATTCCTGCAGTTTCAGCCACCGCAATCGCCGCCATCATATTTTCGATGTTATGCAAACCGTGCAACGTCGCTTTTTTCAGTGAATATTCTTTTTTATTTTTAGATAAATGCGACTCAATGATATCCGTTGATCTCCAGAAAATTCCTTCAGTTGTTTCAGTCGAACTAAAAGGAATTTTATTACTTTTCGCTACTGAAATTGTTTTTAGAATATGAACATCATTTTTATTGTAGATAATAAAATCTTTTTTCGTCTGATTTAAAAAAATTTTTGATTTAGCTAAAGTATATTCATGAATATTTTTATGACGGTCAAAATGATCATCGGTAATATTTAAAATTACCGCAATTTGGGGATGAAACTTTTCAATGGTCTCTAGTTGAAAACTACTAACTTCAAGAATAGTCCATTCTGGATTCGGATTTTCATCGATCAATTGAAGCCAAGGGGTGCCCAAATTTCCACCGACAGAAACATTCAGTTTTGCTTCACGAAAAATGGCGCCCACCAATTCTGTGGTGGTCGATTTTCCATTCGTTCCAGTAATAGCAATGAGGGGCGAATTCGAAAAATAAGAGGCAAACTCAAGCTCTCCAAAACATTTTATATTTCTTTTTTGTGCCTCTCGAATCACAGAGTGATCAGGAGCAATACCAGGACTAGCAATAAGAAAATTGATTTTATTCCAATCAATTAAATGAAGATCCTGACTTGAAAAAACAGGAACATTTTTCTCTAAAAGGTTTTTCTTCAAAGGAAGTTTTTCGATGGAAAGATCATCCACTCCAATGGCTATTCCATCCCGTTTAAGAATAAAATGAATGGCGGCAATTCCTGTTTTTCCCAAACCCAAAATTAAAAAATTTTTTCCTTTTATTTCCATCCGAAGATTTACCTTTTATTCTTCTTCCCTGGCGGGAGAGGGATAAAAAAATAGAATAAGTAACCGATTCACAAACGCATTAAGAATGAGGAATCGTCTTTCATTATACTCAAAACTTCTTGTGGTTTAATGCAGAAAAAGTAAAATATTGGAAAGTAAAATCAATAGAGGGGAGAAAAAAAGCAAGTTCAACTAATTGCATTTTAAACTTGCTTGATGTGGATCTAACGCTCGGATCTGCGACTGATAAGGTTCAGGGAGCCAGTCAATCGAAGCAACTTGGCGAAAAAA
>CAZQOW010000111.1:3031-8011 GCA_964595045.1 uncultured Pseudomonadota bacterium | reverse complement strand
AAGATTTGACCGTGATCATTTTAGAGCGCCCTCGACATGAAGCACTGATCCGAGAGGTCAGAGAGGCCGGAGCACGAATCAAATTGATTTCCGATGGGGATGTTTCTGCCGCCATTTCTACCTGCCGTGAAGCAACTGGTGTTGATCTGCTGATCGGAACTGGAGGAGCTCCTGAAGGGGTGCTGGCCGCTGTCGCGCTCCGGTGTTTTGATGGGGAGTTTCAAGGTCGTTTGAAATTCAGAAATGAAGAAGAAAAAGTAAGAGCCAAAAAAATGGGAATTTCTGATCTCGATAAAATTTTTCACATAGAAGAGCTGGCAAAAGGGGAAGTGATGTTTGCCGCAACCGGAGTGACGAGCGGAGACTTGCTCCGTGGCGTTCGATTCTACGGAGGCGGCGGTGAAACTCATTCGGTCGTCATGAGAAGCAAGACAAAGACTTTACGATTTATTCATGCGTTTCATCATTTTGAGAATAAACCAACTTATTAAAAACAGTAATGAGTTATGGGTGGTGGGTAATGAGTGAATCAATTAAATTCTCATAACCCATAACCCATTCCTCATAACCAACCAATGGCCAAAACAAAAGTTTCCATCGACATTAAAGCCCCGATTAAAAAGGTTTACGAAGTGATCACCGATTTTGAAAACTATCCTAAATTCATTTCCGGTACCAAATCGGCGAAGATTTTGAAAAAAAGTAAAAACAAGATGGAAGTCGAATTTAAAATCGACGTCATTAAAACGATTACTTATTCCATCGCGGTCGAACTCGATCCTCCTCACGGTTTTAGTTGGTCTTTAATCAAGGGAGAAGTCATGAAATCGAATTCGGGTGCATGGCGACTCGAAGAGATCGATAAAAAAAATACCAAGGCATTTTACGAAATCGAAGTCGGTTTCGGACTTCTCGTTCCAAGCTCCATTTCAAAATTGCTCATTGATAAAAACCTCCCTCAAATGCTCAAAGAGTTTAAGGAGCAGGCTGAGTGAAAACTGATCAGACAAAATCGAGGGGACGAGCGAAAAACAAAACCTTTTCAGGCTTTGCCAAGAAAGCTCTTTTAACTAGCTTGGGAGCTATCTTCATGACGGAAGAGTCGATTCGAAATGCTTTTGGCGATATGAAACTTCCGAAAGAGGCGATGGGGTTTGTCCTCGATCAGGCAAAAAAACAGAAAGATGATCTCGTTTCAGCGGTTGCTGCCGAAGTTTCGAAGTTTTTTTCAAAGATTAAGGTTCATGAAGAGATTCAAAAAGCTTTAAGTCATCTGAATGTTCATGTCGATGCTCGCCTTTCGTTTACTCCCAAGGGAAAACCAGTTTCTAATAAAGTAGAAGTGGACTTTGAGGAAAATTGATTTCGGGGGTGTTTTTATTTTTTAAAAAACTTTCCTAACGCAAGTAGAGGAAAATAGTATCGATATCCATGATATCGAATATAAAAATGACCTGGAAAACCGGTTCCAGTATACGCTTTCTCCTCCCATCCTCCTTGAGAGTTTTGGGTGGAGATCAAAAATTGAATCCCTTTTTCAACTTCAGAAGATTTGATTTCACCTGCAGCAATCAAACCCATTATAGCCCAAGCAGTTTGAGAAGTGGTTGAAGTTTTTAATGGAACATGTTGTTTTTGAACATAACTTTCGCAAGACTCCGACCAGCCTCCATCGGAGTTTTGAATTGATTTCAGCCAGCTAATCCCATTTTGGATCACTGGGTCAGTCGATGGAATTCCAATCGCGCTTAACCCTTGTAGAGCGCACCAAGTGCCGTAAATGTAATTCACTCCCCATCTTCCCCACCAAGAGCCGTTTTTCTCCTGAGTTTTGAACATAAACTTTAACGCGTTTTTACAGATCGGATGATCTTTGGAATATCCTATTTTTGCCAACAGTTCGAGAACTCTGCCGGTAATATCGGGAGTTGGAGGATCTAAACAGGCGCCATGATCAGAGAACGGGATTTTGTTCACCCACTTGGCAGTGTTATCGACATCAAAGGCGGCCCAGCCTCCATTTTTGGATTGCATTGATAAAAGCCAATCGAGTCCACGCTGAAAAGGGACTGCGATCTCAGAACGTGGAAGGTCAACCTGATTCAATAAAAAAAGAACTTCAATTGTATCGTCGACATCGGGGAAATATTCATTTTCAAATTCAAAAGACCATCCTCCTGGCTCCGCTTTTTTGTTTTTGATCGCCCAATCACCGTAGGTTTTGGTGATCTGTTTTGAAATCAACCAGCGGGCAGATTTTAAAAGAGCCGGGTGATTTTTAGGGGTTCCACTCTCCAAAAGCGCCATGGAAACCCATGGGGTATCCCAAACTGGTGAAATACAACACTGCTGATGAATCTGCTTTCTCTCGTTGGATTGAATCAAAAATAATTTGGGAGGATCATACAAATTCGAATGAGCAGGTGAGGGGAGTGCAGGCAACTCGACTGGAGAGTTTTGTTGAAATGACAAGAGCGCATTAAAACATTTTTGAATATGAATATCTTGAAACGGTTTTCCTAAAGCAGTAAGTGAGAAAATTGCGTAGGCAAGAGCTGGATAAATATCCTCTGTTTTTTCGATATGAGAAATAATCCAATCTTCCGCTTTTTTAAGAGCTTTTTCGGTAATACGGTTTTCAGGAATCAGTTTTTGAGCCGGTTTTAATACTCGATCCATTTGAACAAAGAAATTTGCTAGCGAGAAAAAGCTTTCGTTGATCTGAAAATAAAAATCTCTTTTATCTTCTGATTCTACAAATAATTCTTCAAGTGAAAAGTTAGGAATTTTACAGCTTCTTTTCTTTTCCAAAACGATCAGTAAAGGGACAATACAAGCTCTTGCCCAACTAGAAAATTCATAAATACTAAGTGGAAGTTGTTCAGGAAATAATAAAAAGCTGATCGGCATGGCAGGGCAAGCATCCCATGAAACAATCCCAAAAAGTGCCAGATGAATCCGGGTGAAAATTCTAACTTTGGTTAGTCCACCATGAGCGATAATAAATTTTCTCGCTTTTTTCATGGGAGGAGAATTGATATCGCACTTTGCCAGCTTTAAAGCGAAATAACACTCGGCTGTAGTCGACAAGTCTCCAGGTCCATCAAAGTAAATGGCCCACGAGCCATCTTCCCTTTGTTCAGATAAAATTCTATTTGCCAAGTTTTGTTCGATGGATTGATAAGTTTCACTTAAGTTCAAATAATGAAGCAGTAAAATGAACTCAGCTCCAATCGACTCATTGGCCTCGAGAGTGTACCACCAAAAACCTTCTTTATATTGTTGGGAAAGCAATAATTCTGTTGTTTTTGAAATAGCAGAAGAAACTCTAGAATATTGATCGTTTTTTTCGGCAGGAATAGGTTTTAAATGAGAAGAGTTATTCATCTAATGGATACAATAAATAGGGGTTTAAAATCTTAAACCCCTATAACTTTATTAATCATTACTTTCTGAATCTTCCTCTAATTTTCTAGGAGCAGGCGAGGAAACTCTTTTTTTTACCGGCTTTACTTCTTTTGCAATTCCGGACTTCCCTTTGGAGATCTCTTCGCCACGAGCATAACCCGATTTATAGCCTTTGCTAAAACCGGTTTGATAGCCTGAAACAAACCGATTGGCACTTCCATATTCATATCGGTATTTTTTATTCGCCGATTTATAATTTTCGTTACCGGTTGGATTCTGTTTTTTTCCCTCTTTTTGATCTTTTTTTCCTGCTCTTACTCCATCGTCATAGCCAAGTTCAAATCCTCTTTTTTGGGCTGGATCCCCCATGAAACCTTGATTTTTGGCAAGGTCAACATTTTTAATCTCTGCTTCTTTGGAAAAAACCGTTTTTCCAATTAAGATTGAAAAAGCGCCAACGACAACTAGCGAAATAAGATATTTTGTTTTCATAGTTTTCTGCTTTTTAGAATGCCCATTTAAATTGTAAAGGCATTAACCGTGCAGCAAAGGCTGCGTTATGATCATTGAAAACGATATCAAAAGAAACATCAGAGCCTATTTTGATGTGATCAGTCAAATCATATTGAAATCCGAAAACAGGTAAAGCAAAATCGCCCAAACCACCCCCATGAAAACCGATGATTCCTCCGGCTCCGACTCCTAAGTATATATTCCATTTCGTGTGATTGGGAATATCAAAATAGTATCTAAATCGGGCTGATAAATGTGCTGCATCAAGTCCTCCTGCAGTAACATCAAATCGAAAAGAAGCACTGATATGCTGTGTAATGAAATATTCTGGTTCAATATTGAAATCAAACGACGCATCAAGATTATCTGTTCCAACAAATACCCCAGGTCCCATATCTAACTGAAATTGATGTTTTTCTGTCGCTGCATTCGCAGTCTCTGAGCCTATCGAATAGACGCTTAAACAAAGCCCGACAACAATGGCCAATTTTAAACAGGTTTTTTTGAATAACTGATACATACTCTTTTTTCTCCTTCAAAAAATAGACTTCTTGAAGAATCTTGCCGACTCTCAATTCCAAACTTTTCAAGACTCTTTAAGAAGACTACAGAATGTTAATAATTGTGAAAAAAGATAAATTTTAGTGGCAATTTATCTCAAATTTATTTACAAAACCTGCAAGCTCATACAAATGTAGAATCATCCTGTCAAACAGAAATTAATTAATAAAAAAATTAAAACCTCGCTAAGTAGCAACATCTCAGTGTAAGAAGACGATAACTACTAATAAAGGGAGAATTTTATGATTACGGCTGATCTTGAACATAAAATGATGATCTTAGAAAAAATTGTCGGCACTTACTCTGCTGATGGTCCACTTCCTCCGATTCACGAACTGAATTCTTGTATTTCTCAAATGGATCCAAAAGAGTTGGCTCAGGCGATTTACCTTCTTGAATATAATGATTGTCGAAGCAGTCTAAGTGACTCCCACAGCTCTCTTGATGCCAAACTTAAAAATCGTATCTATTTTTCTAAGGGATTAAAAAACGATATCG
>CAZQOW010000111.1:0-2931 GCA_964595045.1 uncultured Pseudomonadota bacterium | reverse complement strand
GATGCCAAACTTAAAAATCGTATCTATTTTTCTAAGGGATTAAAAAACGATATCGAAAAAATCTTCATGGCAGTGGTTGAACATTTTCGAAGAATGCCTGGAGAAGTCTCACCTGTGGTTGATCAGATATTTCACTATTTTTACCAAACTCTTGTTCATCTTAAGACAAAACAAGGGTTGATTAGTAATAATTGAGCCGTTCAGTTTTGCCTTAACCAATATATTCGGCCGCAGCCTTCGCAAATTCTTTAAATTTTGTTTTCTGTTTCATCGAAACTTGAACCCATTCTTTCATTGGTCTTCCTTTTCCAGATGGATCCCATAAAACAGATTCGGCTAGAGACATCGCCTTCTTGTGATGAGGCTCGGGCAGTTTAAAAACAATGCAATCTTTGAAGAGGGCTATCTTAGCTTTCCCGTTAACTTTGATACATTTTTTACCAAACATTTGCCCTGATTCTCCACCATGAACTTTTTCGATATATTCAACGAGTTTATCGTATTCAGTTTCTACTGACATACTTTTAATCTCCTTGTAACAGTTTTAGATGGATCGTAATGAGAATTATCTTACTTTGTTAATAAACAGTCTTAAATTTCTTTATTTTACTTTTATTTAACAGAATCTCTTCGATCGAATCGAGAATATGAGAAGCTAATTTCTCTTTTGGAAGAATAGGGAGTTTTTTAAATTGACCGTCCGGCCAAAAGAGGGTGAGACGATTTTCATCAGAGGCAAACCCTAATTTGGGGTTTGAAACATCATTGGCACAGATTAAATCAAGGTTTTTGCTTTTTAATTTTCGAAGTGCCTCTTTTTCCATATTTTCGGTTTCGGCGGCGAATCCGATCAGAATTTGATCAGTCTGTTTTTTCTTTCCAAGCGACGCCAAAATATCTTCGGTATGGACTAACTCAAGGGTGGTGGAAAGTTGCGTTTTTTTCCCCTTTTCTTTAAGTTTTACTTTAGGTTTTATATCTGAAACTGCTGCAGTTGAAATGACTATTTGTGATTTTGAAAATTCATTAAAAACTGCTTTTGCCATCTCTTCAGCCGAATGAATTCGAATAACATTGACCCCTTTTGGATCAGGCAAATAAGTAGGTCCAGTGACTAAAGTGACATTCGCACCTCGGTCTGAGGCGAGCTTTGCCAATGCGAACCCGGTTTTTCCAGAAGCAGGGCTTGTAATATGGCGAACCGGATCAATCGCTTCCCATGTAGGTCCAGCAGTAATTAGAAAGCGTCGATTTGAAAGTGTTCCAGCCGAAAAGAATAATTGAATGGATTGAAGTATCTCACCAGTTTCTGGAAGCCTTCCAGATCCTTCGTAACCACAGGCAAGTGAACCGGAAGCTGGCTCCAGGATTTCAAATCCCCGTTTTTTGAGCAAAGCAATGTTCTCTTGAGTCGCTGGATTACTCCACATGTTTACATTCATGGCAGGACAGATTAAAACTCGAGTCTTTGTAGCACAAAGAATGGTAGATAAGAGATCATCACAAATTCCATGAGCAATTTTGGCGATGATATCGGCCGAGGCTGGGGCAATCACGATTAAATCAGGGGAATCTGCCAAGTGAATATGACTAATTTTGGATTCTTGTTCTAAATCAAAAAGCTCCGTGTAAACGGTATGACCGGATAAAGTTTGCAAAGTTAAAGGGGTAATGAACTGGCAGGCTGCTTTGGTCATCACCACATGCACATCTACGTTTTGGTCTTTTAATCTCCGGACAAGATCACAAGTTTTATAGGCAGCGATGCCACCGGAGATTCCCAATAAGATGGTTCTAGAAGAGAGGGACATATTAAATGTTGTCGGAGATTATTTGCTATTATTGTTAAGTTAAATAATATTACATAATATATATTATACGAATCTGGATTAATCTCTTTTAATTGTACTATATATGAATATTAGAACCAAACGATCCATTACTCTTTAATTTAAATCTCATCTTCAAGCGAAAAGTCCCCATCTAATATCTCTCCATCAATTCCTTCTTTTCTGAAGACCACCTGGCCAGGAAAAATTTCGGCGACATATCTTTGAACTTCGTCGATTTGAGATTTTGGCGTTGAGGTTCCGGCCCCAATCCCCAAATGAGAAACTCCTTTTAACCATTCCAGTTTTACTAATTCAGGTGAATCAATATGATAGGTCGTGTTGGGAAGATATTTTTGAGCTAGTTTTGCCAAATTAGTTGTATTGGAGGAATTATATCCTCCAATAATCAGCATGGCATCCACCCATTGAGCCAAATCAGAAACTGCCTGTTGCTGATTTTTGACCGGTTTACAGCGGGTATCTACCGCTTTCATTTCCGGATATTTAGTGAGACGAATATAATCGATCAGTTTTTGAAATTTGTCTTTGGTGATGGTAGTTTGACAGATTGCAATTGTATTTCCCAAATTGTTTGGAAGTTGATCCACTTCCTGTTCTGAATAAACCACATGAATATTTTGGCCATAACTTCGACTCGCAATAATTTCGGCGTGATTCGGATTGCCTATAAGAATAATGTTGAATCCTTTTTCTTCGAATGTACGAATTTTCTGATAAACCCATTTTAATAAAACTGGACAAGTTGCATCGTGAAACTGAATCCCTTTTTTGAGAAGATCTTCTTTCAGCTCTTTCGGATATCCATGAGCTGTAATTACCACTTCTTTGAAGTTGTGGGATTTTAGGCTGTTTAGGTCTTGATATCTTTCAAGGATTGGAATTCCGTCTTTTGCCAAATCTTCGACGATTTTCGGATTATGAACAATTGGACCCAAAATCGGCTTTCGGTGTTTTTGTGCTAGTTCGATGGCGGCTTCAACTCCAAAGCAGGTTCCAGAGCTTCTTGCGACGATGACTTCAAGAGAATTTGAAGGATTATTCATAAGTTATTGTATGTAACGGACTGTCAATAAATGTC
>CAZQOW010000110.1:0-8082 GCA_964595045.1 uncultured Pseudomonadota bacterium | reverse complement strand
TTGTAGAGTGAAATAATTTCTGTCTGATCGATCAACCATTCCAAAAAAAGGGTAGGGGAATCGTTTTTATTTTTTTTTCTGATTTCTTTCGTGAGAGGATGAAGCTCAAACCATTCGAATTCATTTTTATTTCGAGAGAGTGATCTTTCTAAAAGAGTTTCATCGCTGATTCCGACAAGGGGAGAACGGAGTAATCCTATCCAGGCTAGATTATTGCTTGGTTCAACGACCGCTCTCATTGCATGAATCAAATCTAGAATTTCTTGTTGCTCCAGCAGAGTTTCAGTTGATTTTACGAAGCTCTCAACTTCTTCTTCCTGAAGTGCCTTGAGATAAATCGGAATGGAAGTAGAAGATCGAAAAAGAATAAAAAACTTTTGAGGAGAAATTCCTTCTTTGATCAGTTGAGAAATTCTTTTTGCGAGAATTTTAGCCTCAAGCGTTCTTCTTTCATTTGCCAGAAGTGGTTTTTCAGAAGCGACTGTTTGTAACACCTCTAGGGCGGGAGTTGAAAGATCAAATCGGGTTGGAGTGAGCGGATGATAATCTTCAAATAAAGGTTTTGAAACTTCGTTGACCCAATCGACTAAATGATTCGAACTTCTAAAATTATGAGAAAGATAAACTGTTTTTCCTCGGTTCTGCTCAATCAGTTTTTGAAATTTTTTAAAGATATCAGGTTTTGCTTCTCGAAATGCATAGATCGACTGTTTTGGATCGCCAACAATCGCCAGATGTTTATCCGAAGGTAAGTAATTTTTTTCAAAATCAATTCCGATGAGAAGAGAGAGAAGTTTTTCTTGGCGTGGATTGGTATCCTGAAATTCATCGACCAAAAAAGCTTTCATCAACTTTTGATAATGTTTTCGAACATGGGAATTTTGTTCTAAAAGTGCAATCGCTTTTTCTTCGAGATCATCAAAATCGACTCCTCCCAAATTCTGTTTCATTTTATCAAAAATTTGAATCAACTGAAGAAAAATAGTCCGCAAGGCAAACCAGTTCTGTTTTTCCGAATCGGTTGTTTCTTCATTGAATGGCTCTGGAGAAATCGTTTTCCAATCGGATGACTTTTGAAGCATTTCATAAAGCTGTTTTTGTAGATTGGACCAACCATATCCCGAAATTAAATGTTGAACCGCTTTTGATTTTTCGTTGAGTAAGTTTTCCAAAGTTTGCTGAATCGCTTCGTATCGAAGAGAGCTGACTTCGGCTGGATTTAAAATTTTATAATTTGCATCAATTCCGATCAGTAAAGAGGCATCTCGAATAATTCTCGCGCTAAGACTGTGTAAGGTAGAGATGGGGGATTGGGGGATATCGTCGAGTAGTAAGTTAATTTCCGTGAATGAGCCATCCGTGTTATTTTCGGGCGGTAGGGGCGCACGGCCGTGCGCCCCTACAAAAGAGATTAATTCTTCTTGAATTCTAGATTTTAACTGATTAGCCGCTTTCTCAGTAAAAGTTACCGCCACGATTTCACTTGGCTTCAGTTTTTTCCGGAATAAAAGCTCTAAATAATGGTGAACCAAAACCTTCGTTTTTCCACAGCCCGCTCCAGCCAAGATACAGAGCGATTGGTCAATCTTTTCAACTGCTATTTGTTGTTCATCGGTCAGTTTTTGCGCGGTCATAATATCGACAAATTGTTCTTGAATGACAATAAGGATCACACGGATCCGGTTTTAGACTAAAATCTCCAAAGTTAATTTTTTCATGAAGCGAGAGTAATTTTTCATCGAGTTCATTCCAATATAAATCCCATTCTGCTTCAGTGAGAAAGCCGCCTGAACGGGTAGAGAATCCGAGTGATTTCGCAAACTGTTTTTGAAGAATTCCTTGATTGGTTTTCAGCTCTTTTAGATCAAAGATTAAGGCGCCAATCGGTTCAACCGGTTTTTGGAGTTTTTCAGTAAGATGTTTTTTTGTCGCTAGTAAATAAATTGGAAGTTGGAAACTTTTGAATTCTGAAATTTGTTTGCTTGTTTCGTTGGAAAACCCGGTCTTATAATCGATGACTAAAAAATGATTTTGATCTTCTGTGAGATCGACTCGATCAATTCTTCCCCGAATTTTTAGGGGAGGTAGTTTTCCCTTTTGAAAAACAACTGCCTGTTGATTTTTTTCATCAAATTGAATCTCAAAGAACGACGGAATGAGCTGCGTTTCGGCTTTTTCAGCCCGTTTCCAGTAATCTTGAAGCATGTTTTGGGTGGTTTGAATCATCTGCAGAATGATGTCATTCGATAAGATTGGATGAATCCAATTTCTTTCTTTCAAAAACTCGACTGAAAACTCTTCAACTTCCTTTTTTATTTTAGAAAAAACAGCTTCCTGTTGAGACAAACTTCGCCTCGCCTCAAAAATTTCGTTTGAATATCGAGTGAAAAAAAGTTCAAGAAAATTGTGCAGCCACAAACCTTTGTCAATCGGAGACCCATCAACAGTTTGTTCAATCGGCGATTCGATTTTTAAAAAGGAATAAGTTAAAAAGCGAAAAGGGCAGCCGGCATATTCTTCCAATTGCCGTGCGGTATAAACATAATCTTTCATTTTTTCTTCAAGCAATTTCTTAGTCTTTGGGGATTGAATCATCCCTTCATAAGTCGAAGTCGATTCTTTCTTTTCTCTTATCTTTTCAACTTCTACTCTTTGATCAAAACTTTCAGATCTTTCATTTGAAATAAACAAAACAGGTTGTTTTGATTTTTGAACTTCACCTAATTCGAACTCTCTATGAAACGAAGAGATTGAATTTTCTTTTCCGTCAGTTGTTGAGTTTGAATAGGTTAAATAAGCTTTTTCGTTTGCTGAAGAGAATAAGTGTTGAAAATAGCCTCTTTGAGAATGAATATTTTTTCTTGAATCAGGAATTTGAAACCCAAAAAAGCTCGATTGAGTTTCTGGAAAATTTTGATCATTAAAGTTGAATAAAAAAACGGAATGAAAGGATTTTAAACCGCTTCGATTTGGATTTCTTAAATGAATTTCTTGATGAAAATTTGATTTTTCAGAGATGAAAGTTTGTGAGGCAATTTTTTCAAGCGCGAAATCTCTTTCATTCAAAAAATTTAATTCCTTTTGATAAAAAATAATTTTCTCAAGAGTCTCAAACCATTTCACTAAGGCTCTAATTTGAAGGGAAGTTTCATAGGTTTTATTTTTTGAAAACAGTTCCCGTTTTTCTTCAATGCGTTGATGAGTTTTTTCTAACGCCTGTTCAATTTGCGAATCAAAGGTTTCTTTGATCCAAGAATACGAAGCGAGTGGTTTTTGAAAGATTGAGCTGGTATAAATGCCGAGCTTTTCAAATTGAGAGGAGAAATGAAATTTCCAAAATGAATCGTCCGCCAAATAAAGTGCAATCTGATCTGGAGCAATTCCTTGTTGAATGAGTTTGTGAATTTCTGAAATAATAAAACTTGCTTCTTCGAATGGAGTTGAGAACTCCAAAATCTCTTTTTTAGACTGAGTAAGATCTGCGCTTTTTATCTCCGAAAAAGGAGGGATTTTTTCTTGCCAAATCATCGTTAGAAAATCTTGCGTTTCTTTTTTTTCTAATTTTTGAAGATAAACAATTTGCTCGATTGAATTATTTTTTTTAATCTGCTGGATGAATTCTTTTTGAATCGGAGCGAGAGAGTTGAAGCCGATCCAGTAAATTGTTTTTAGTGAATTCAAAGATTCTAATTTATTTTTAGAGATTGCATTCAAAACAATTTGAGTGAGATTCGATTGATCTCCGATGAGCGGATGATTCTTAATCAAGTAATCATATTGAGTATACAGTTTTGAACAAAGCTCTGCGAGTAACGGATCAAACTGGCTAACAAAAAGATAAATTTCTTTTTCAGACAAATGTTCTTTTCTAAACGAATCGATCAGTTGAAATAAAGAGTTTAAGGAGATTTGATCTTCAGAAAATTTTCTTCGAAGTTCTTCTGTTGGAAAAGCAAGATCAGTTGTTAACGATTGAAACGCTGCTTCGCGAATCCATTGTGGAGAAATAAGGCTTTGGGGCGAAATCTCTGCAGCCTGTCTTTTGATCCATTCCTCAAAAGAGAGAATGCTCGATCCAGTTAAAACTTTTCCGAGTCTTTCATCTTTCAAAAAACTCTCGATTAAATCTTCGGCTGATTCGGAATCGGGAGTGAGAATTAAAAAGTCATCGACCAAACGATGAGAGATGTGCTGCTCGATGAGCGAGTTGAGAATCGCGTTGAGCGGTGCTCGAAGGTTTTTTGTGAGGAGGAGATGGATTGACATTTTTAATCCTCAAGATGACAAAAAAAAACGCGGTTGTATAGATTTCATTGAATCGTTTTTTTGCCTCTCAAACATTTATATCCATTGAATCCAAGGCAGCATGAAGATCTTGAAGAGTTATTTATTAAAAAGGAGCTTTTATTTGTTAAACTTCTCTCCTCCAAATCTATTCTGGATTGGGCGGTGGAGAGTTAAAGATTAATATCAATGGTATACAAATTGCTTATATCTATAGAGTTTGCGGGTGTTTTAAGAGTTGTTTTAATTGGCCTCTAACTAATTGTTATTATTTATTTTTTTATTTAAATTTAGATTCAAATATTCATTGTGAGGAATTTACTCCTCAATTCTTCAGATAATTATGGCTTTTGACCTCAAAAAATCGGTTCAAGAATATACAAACTTAACGGTTTTCGGCACTCCTAAGAGCGATATTCGTGAGCGAGAAGGTAAGAGTATTGGCATTCTGAATGACGTTTTGACTCAATCTCCCGAAGTTCAAGAGGCGTTTAATCAGGCGGTTTGTCAGCAAACCGATCGGGTTTTTCATGGATGGGATTATTGGCTTGGAGGTCGAAATGCAAAAGCGGTTCGGCAAGCGATTCTTCACAATCAGCCGCCAGACTGTTCGAATGCCCAAAAAAATAGACAATTAACCGTTGATCTTTTGAATCCTGAATTTGCCAAAATTAGTTTTGGAGATAGATTTATTTCTAGCCCTGAACTTGAAGAGTTTAAAGAGTTGTATCTCACGGGAGAATTTAAATTAGCGGATGATTTAACCTATATTCTCGACGCTCTTCCTGATTTTCGAACCGATGGTGCAAAAGCTCGACTGCTTCTCACTTCTTTAATCCCAGCAAAATGGTTGGCCTATATCGGTTTATTTGGAGGGGCGTTTAGTTTTGGATTCGGAACCGCAAAAGTAAACCAAGCGATTCAAGAGTTGAATCATATTCAAGATGAGAAACAGAGAAAAGAGGCGATTCGTGATTTGGCGCGCGGTTCTTCGACGATGCTTCTTTCGTTAGTGAGTATGTTGGGTGCGTCGAGAAACTTTGATTGGTCAGCAGGTAAAAATGTGACGCGGTTGCCGACCGTAGGGAATAAAATTCCAGAACAGCCGAATCGAGCGATTTTGCCAGAAGATAAAATTACGCCGATTCGCTCTGAACCTTCTCCCACATCCTTGAATCAAAAACCTGCAACCGATGATCTTTATCCACAAGTTGCCAATGACAATGCGTATCCTTTGGGAAATTCTTCAGGGCCGAATGGCTCTCCGCCGGTTAGATTCAAAGGAGAAGAGAGTTTCTCAAATAATCCGGTTCAACCCTTGAGAAGTGTCGCTGCTGGTGGGAGTGGAAGAGAATCGATGAGCGGTGCTGCAAGCCAAAAAGCGGAAGAGATATGTGTGGGGGCAAAATACAGTTTTAACGGAAATGCAGCGTTAGCAGTAAAACCGAATCCTGTTCAGACGATCCCAATTCCTGCTTCAACCGCTCCTGGACAATGTGGAAATGGAGCTGCTCTCCCAGCCAATTCTCCTCTCATTTTCTCAGATTATAATGGGGAACATGTGTCACATGCTTCTATAATTAATTTGAAAGGGGTTGAAGAATATCTGGCTCATTTAATTGCTTCTTTTCCGGCGGTTTTGGCAATGATGATGAGTGGGGATAATGGAGGAGTGAAAAGTAGTGCTGAAGCGAGTGGAAAAGACTCGGAAGATGATTTAAAAATAAAAGAACTTTTTAAGTTTCATAAATTCACTCCCGATGGTGTGAAGGTAGAGTATGTTCAGTTCGCTTATATGGTAATGAGAGTAAATCCAACTTGGACGATAGAGGAAGTGGTTCAAAAGATCAAAGAAGTTGAAAGTAATTATGACCATTATTTTTATGGAATAACTTATGGCTTATCTTTTGGCAGAAGTCTGGTTCGAGATAGGAATCGGCTGTCTGCTTTGGCTGGACTAAATTTGATAAACCCTCAACAAATGGAAAAGTTACAAAAACTCACTTCTCTTTTTAAGCAAACAGTAAATGAGATTGTAAAGGCGACTGGAGAAAGTCCTACTAAAGTTCAAAAAGATGTTGATTCTATTTTAATCACTACCATTGCAAAAGATTTAGAAGAGGCAAAAAGAATTATTATTCATGGCCCTGATATTGTCGGTTTTGAGCAAGCAGAAGACGTTGCTATTTCTAATGCTACAATTAGTCAATTTTTATCACGTACTTTTGGAAATGACATCGCAAGAAAGGTCCATGTTGGTAGGATAGAGAAGAGTAATCAATATCATGTTTATACGGGAAGAAAGCCGGAAGATATTCAGAGAGCAAATGATTTACTCAATGCAGGTATTTTAACTCGCGACAATGACAGTCATCTAATTGCATTGACCAAAGAAGATTACTTCCGAGCTGCATTAGTACTTGAAGGGGTTAATAAAGTAGAAGAGTTGCAACATCTTTACAAGGTCAGGGCAGAAGCAGGCGCGATTGGTGCATATCACAAAATTCATCTTTACAGTTTTGGAATCGAAAAATCTTCTGATCTTGATTTTTTAAGAGAGGTCAATCTTGATTCCGAAGAAGATAAAATGCGTGCCTATATTCTCGGTGTGATTGCTCACGAAATTTCTCATCGTTATGAACCATCACTTTCAAAACAAGATTTTGCTGACTATAAAAAAATTGTTTCAGAAGAAGCAATGCCTGGAAGAAGAAAGTATGTCAGCGATTATGTTTTAAAACATGAAGAGATTTATAAAAGTGCCGAAGGAACATTAATGAGCGAAGATTTAGCCGAATCGGTTCGAATCTATACGACGAATTCGAATTATTTAAGACAGAATTATCCGCGTCGATATGCTTTTGTTCAAAGTCTATTGCCGTTTATTCAGGCTGATACAGTGGTGCGTGCGGTTCGAGAGTCGACGGATGGGGGGCAGTGTGTCGCTCCTCTGATTCCGCAAAGTATTTAGTTCTTTAGTAAAAATTTTAACGCCCCCTCCAACTCCGGATAACGAACCTGAAACCCTGTCTCCATCAACTTTTCAGGATTCACACGACTGCTCGACAAAAGCAGTTCATTCGCACTTTCTCCCACCCCTAATTGTAAAACAGATTCTGGTATCGTCATAAAAGTCGGTCGGTGCAAAACTCTTCCCAAAGTTTTTGTAAATTCTTTATTGGTCACCGGATGAGGAGATACAATATTCACCGGGCCACGAATCGCATTAGTCGTGAGGCAATGATAAATCGCACGAATCACATCCTCCAAGCTGATCCAGCTCATATACTGTTTTCCAGAGCCAAAAGTTCCACCCAAGCCAAGTTTAAAGGGGAGTAACATTTTCTGAAGCGCTCCTCCTTCGGGAGAAAGAACGATTCCAAAGCGGAGATTCACTACGCGTGATCCTTTGTCAGCAGCCGGTTTTGTGGCGAGTTCCCATTCTTGCGCGAGGTCAGCTAAGAAACCTGTTCCTTTCGAACTTCTTTCGTCGAGAAGTTGATCGCTCCGATTTCCGTAATAACCGATTGCTGAGGCACAAAGAAAGGTTTGGGGAGGAATTGCCAGTTTTGAAAATGCCTTGGATAAAAGAAGGGTACTATCTAGTCGACTGTTTCGAATTTTTGCTTTTTTGGCTTCTGACCAACGACCGGTCACAGCTTCACCCGCTAGATGAATCACAGCGTTGATCCCTTCGAGAGATTGAGGATTGATTTGCTTGTTCTCAGGATCCCAAAAAACTTCGAAGCCCGAATTGTCTGCCGGATGTCGAACGAGTCGAATCACCTGATTTCCTTG
>CAZQOW010000109.1:0-8165 GCA_964595045.1 uncultured Pseudomonadota bacterium | reverse complement strand
TCCGGCCCCGGGCATTAATTCTTTCAAAAAAACTACAAGAATTAATTTTTCATTCAATTTTTAAAATAAACAAAATTGTAAATTAAGAGTGCAAACTTTTATTTTCCAAACGATGGGATGGGTGTCGGGCACCAAATTTACCATTGGCCTGCCTTATCTTTTCATACAGGAACTATTATTCATGTCGAGCTTTCAAATAACAAAAATAATGGATGTGGGAACAAGCAATCCGATTGTTGCTCGTCTCCTTCTAGAATTAGACGATTTAATTCGAATGGCACGCATTCCTGAAGAACAGAAACAAATCATTAGAGAGTGTTGCCATGAAATTATGCGGTCTCTTATTCAAGCAGAAAAGGCAGCAAAACCTTTGATAGAAGAAATTAAAGCCATTGAAAAAAAGATCATTGCTGAAGGGATTCAAACTCAAGATAATGGTCAAGCTATTCAAACTCCAGGAGTTGTTTATCTTGATAATAGCAGAACATTTCTGAAATTTTGTAAACAAGCTCTTCAATCTTTAGCCAAAGCTCAAGGAATTCTTTTAGAAAAAGAGTTTGATGGACCTCATTTCGATAAGATACTTGCGAGAGCTAAAGAACGTCTTGGAAAAGACAACACTATTACTAAACTTCTTGAAGAGGATAAAAAATGGTTAGAAGAAATTAACTTTCTTCGTCGTAAAGATGAACATCCTGATCGTAATACTACGCCATTTGTCAAAGGGTTTTCTATTTCTAAATCCTCTGATGGAAAATTTGTAGTCGATCAACCTCGGTTTTTCAACAATGCACCTATTCTAAATCGTTTAGAGACTTATAGTCAGAATCTTTTAACTTTTTCAGAAGAATTAATCGCCTACACACTTGAAGATTTTCTTCCAGAAATGGTTCGACTCTATGAGATTCCAGAGGAGCAAAGAGATCCTTCAGCTCCTATCCGTTACAAGTTAGGACTCCAAGAAAATTTTCAGTTCCCTATAGAACACACAACAGAATTGAAAAAATAAAAGTATGATTAACTTGTTTTTGAAGTAAAATTTTGAGACTACACAAATTGACGTTAACACAAACTCTGAATAATTTCGAATTTTTACGCTCGTGGCTAAGTCATTGTGCGTTGATAGGTCAGTTCGATCCGGCCCCGGCACTTTATCAAATAAATAGTTTGATTCATTTTTAAATCATAATCCTCTCTTTACTTAAGAGATTTAAAAAAACTTTTCCGTTACCATTTTTTTCTTTTAAAAGTTCCAAATGTTTTTTTACTGACTTAATTTCAAGGACAAAATAAACCGTACTCATGAAGTCTTCCCTCAAACTCTTCGCCGTTTACCTCGGCGGCTATGCTCCACGCTGCCAAGTCGAATTGCATGACATGGTTTTTGTCACTGGAACGACGGTGAAAAAAACTTATCCCTTACTCGTGAAAAAATGGTTCTTAAAAACTTTCAATAAATTTCATCTAGATGGTTATTTAGAGTTAAGCATAGTGGATGGCCATGAAATTAAACTCTCATCTCGAAAGCCGCGATCGACTTTGAAACTTTTCTACGTTCATCTCGGCGCTTATGATCCGACGCAATTGAATGAACTTCATAAAAATTGTTTTGTTGTAGCTCGCACAAAACAAGCAGCGAAAGCCCGCGCCAAGAAGTCTTGGATCGGCCAGCAAGTTCATAAGGATTTTATCGCGGATGTAGAACGTTGCATTGCTGTCGATCAAGTCGATGGGCACTATCTGCATTTAAAACCAACTTCTCAAAAGAGTTCTGAAAAGTTGCATTTGGGATATGATTTAATTCCGAAGAGTATCATTCAATCTTTTAGAATTTAAACAATCTAAAATGAGTTTATCAAACTCATGTTCCACACGTCTTATTGAAAAGAACGAGCCATTAATTTACTTTTTATAAGGAAAAAATTGAAAATAAGGTTTTGCCTCTTCTAAAACCAGTGCGAACGATGAACGTTGTTTTAAGCGCTCAAGATAGGCGGCTAAATTTGGATATGTTTGTTCGAAAGGTTCTACCTTGTTTCCATAAAACAAGGCAGGAGCCGCTGCACAGTCAGCCATTGAAAAGCAGTCTCCTATCATCCAATCTTGCTTCTTCATTCTTTCTTCTAAGATGTCATAAGCTTTCAAAATGAATTTGCGTGACTGAGCTTCACCCAAAATATCAATCTCTTCCTTCGAGCGTATACTGTTTGAAACTACTTTCTGCATTTGTACATGAATATAGTCATCCAGAAACTCATTCCATCGACGGCATTCCAAGGCTAGGTCTAGATTTTCAGGAAGGAGTTTTGATGGACCTGGATAATAAAGATGCAGATATTCAATAATGACAGTCGATTGTGGAATGATTTGATTTCTCTCAACATCTTGAAGGACAGGAAATTGTCCAATCGGCCAGATCTTCAAAAAGTTTTCTCGCGATTCTTTTTCACCTAAGTTGACTAAATGCGGAGTGAAAGAAATCTCATTTTCGTAAAGGGCAATGAGCACTTTCCAACAAAAAGAGGAAAGCGGATGGTAATAAAGAGTGAGCATCATAAAAACATTCTCTTCTTTGCAATTTGCTGCGTTATAGTGCGTCTTGATTAAACAAGTTATTTCTAGTGACAATACTTATGAGTGTTATTCATGAGGGGCAACCCCCTCAAGTTTGAGGCATTTTAACTCCAATTTTATATAAATTCAGATCTATCACCGACTCTTTCCTTTTTTTACATCATCAAAAAATAGCCTAAGTTCATACAAATACAGTCCTGTAAGGATTTGCCAACCACTAAGACGGCAAATTGGTATCTGTATTGCTATATAAAATATTGGAGGTTTTATTATGGCTATAAATGATCCAACTTTATACGCAAGTCTTCCTCATCCTATTGCTCATGAAGAAAGAACTGCTATCACAAACTTAAATGATATAAAACATGCTATTGCTCGGGGAGGACATAAACTTCATGAACCAGAAGCCCTTCAAAGCTATTCACCATCTGCGGCAAATAGTTTTCATGGACCCATTTCTCCAACTGCTTTAGATAAAATTAGAAAACCTACAGCACAAATAGGACAAGCAATTACTAAATCTCCTTTTACTGCTTATTCTCCTAGAGAACTTGCTCAGAGAGCTTTAGAAATTGAAAAAGCTTTTAGACCAGAAAACCTTGAAAATGCACGAGCTGAAATATATCGAGTCCAATCTATGACAGCTGAACTAGACCATGATATAACTGGTCCTATAAAAGTGGCTCTTCCGGCAGTCAGCCGAGTGGTATCTACCACAGGTAATCTGAGCCGAACTAGCAGTACAGTTATAAAGTTTGGAGCTGCAGCTACAGGAACTGCAGGATTAGGAGCTATGGCAGCATCAGTAGCCGAATATACTGTGGCAGCCGTAGCCACAGTAACTGGAGCCACAGCAGCACCTTTTGTATTGGGTGGGTTACTTCTAATCGGAGTGGTAACCTTTGGCTACTTTGCCTTTAAACATTAATAACTCAAAAGGGTCTTACTCAGAAAATCATTATATGAATCCTGGGCAAAACCCTTCAATAATAAAAGTCGATTGTGGGATTATTTGATTTCTCTCTCATCATCCTGAAGGACAAGAAATTATCCTATGGGCTAGATCTTAAAAAATTTTAAGTGATTCTTTTCACTAAGTTGACCAAATAGAGAGTAAAAGAAATTTCATTTTCATAAAAAGCAATAAGGACTTTCCAGGAAAAAGAGGAAAGTGGATGATAGTAAAGTGTGAGCTTCATAAAAATATTTTCTTCTTTCAGTTTAAATTTATAAAAACGATATCTTACAATTGGCGGTTTGATCCTTCGGCTTATCAATATTTATCATCAAATCAAAACAATTTTCTTCGTGCAGATTCACAAATAGCAACTACCCCAGGATGCTTCAGCCTTCGTTCAATGCTGATCGCGTAAAACTGTTCAACGATATCGGTGGTTCTTCCCATCAGCACAACTTCGTATTGTTTCTGTATCTCTTTTTCAATGGCAGTGGGTGCAGCAAAAATTCCTTTTCCCGATTGGGCAAAGACTTTTAAAAGTGCACTGTCTTCGAACTCGGCGATGAAATGGGGGTAGATTTTTTTCTCTTCAAACCATTGATCGAGATTTTTTCTCAAAAGCGTTGCATGGTCTGGCAGAAGAAAAGGGGCACCGTCGAGACAATAAGGAAATTTTTTTGAATACTGTTCTTTGATTTTTTTGGTGGCAAAAAAACTGATTCCGCATTCACCCAGTAGATGGTTGTAGGCTCGAATCTTTAAAGAAGAAGGAAAAGGGGTATCTGAAAGAACTAAATCAATCTGATGCAGGGCCAATTCGGCGAGAAGATGAGAAAGGTTATTTTCTTTCAGATTTAAATAGACCGACTCCGAAATAGAAAATGCAGGCTGCAGCAAGAGATAAGCAATCAGCTTTGGAAGAGAATCAGTGATTCCAACCACCATCTGAAGGGATTTTCCGGATGGCTTTCCACGAAGGGTTTCTCGCATCTCTTGCCCGAGGGCAAAAATCTCTTCGGTATAACGATAAACAACCTGCCCCGCCTCGGTTAAAACGAGCTTTCTCCCCTCTTTCTGAAAAAGTTTTTCATGGAAGCTTTCTTCGAGCAGCGCAAGCTGGGCGCTGACGGTTGACTGAGCCAGCCTCAGTTTTTCAGCAGCACGAGTGACCCCCCCCTCTTTCACTATGGTCCAAAAGTAGAACAGATGATTGTAGTTTTGCCATTCCATAAAAATTAACCAATCGGTTAAATCGATGGTTTAAATCTGAATTATCTATTTTTCCTACTATTCAGAGTTGTTTATTATCAGAACATAGAAAGAAAATAAAAACCTTAAACAAGGAGGAACTATGAAACTTCTATATCAGGAAGCGAAGGAAAAATTAAACAGAATTATTCTGACCGAATCAATTCTGCTCCATCTTCAGGATCATTTAAATCAAAACCTGAAAGAGGCTGCAAAAAAGGTCGGACCGATCCGGATTAAGCTAGAAGATATCAATGGTCCCTATGCAGGTGGAATAGACAAAGAATGTCAGATGGAAGTTTATCTCCCCTTTGCCCAAAAGAGGGTTCAGGTAAAAGAGATATCCCAAAGTGTTCATGGAGCGATCGCTCTTTCTGCAAAAAAAATCGGTGAAAAAATACAAAAGTATTATGAAAAATGGAAAAAGAAGGGACGAAGACATTCTTCCCAAATTTTTTGGTCTTATGCCTCAAGTTTGAGAGTTTAGTAAAATAATCAATTTTTTATTAAAAACAAATCCCAACTTTTAATGGAGGATTTTATGAAAATGGAAGTTCGATTTCATCGGATACAAAACTCTGATTCACTTTCACGTTACATTGAAAGGAGAATTCAGTTTGCCTTAAGCCGTTTCGGAAACAAAATCAGTGCAGTTACTGTTCGACTGGAAGATCTGAATGGACCTAAAGGTGGATTGGACAAAAAATGCCAAATTATCATTCGTCTAAAATCAAGAATGCTTATTCTTGAAGGGGTCGAAGAAAATATTTACACAGCGATTGATCTGACCGCTGAACGAGCTCAAAGACAGGTGACGAGAACAGTCAATCGACTTCAAACGGTTCGTTTAAAGCAGGCAGCTTCTTTTTCAGGATTTGCCAAAAGAAAATCGGCTGCGTAAAATTTGAACTTTATCATTCTTTCACAAAAACATTCTTTAAAGGTTGATTATGCAATCAATGACATTTTTTCCTTTCGATCAATATTGGTGGTTTTATCTTTTCTTCACTCTCTTTGTTCTGGTGATACTCGCGCTCGATCTGGGTGTTTTTCACCGAAAAGCGCATGACGTTTCATTCAAGGAAGCAGGAATCTGGAGTATCGTCTGGATCACACTTTCCCTCGTTTTCAACTACCTGTTTTATCTTTATTCGATGTGGGATTTTTCACGAGATCCGACTCTACTTTCGATCCCTGGATTTGAAGCTTCAGAAGCGGCACGCAAAGTAAGCCTCGAATTTTTGGCAGGATATCTGGTTGAGAAATCGCTCGCGGTCGACAACATTTTCATTTTCGTGGTTGTTTTCAGCTTCTTTGCGATTCCAAAAAAATATCAACATAAAATTCTCTTCTACGGAATTATCGGTGCGCTTCTTTTCAGAACAATTTTTATCGCGATCGGCTCTGTCTTGATGGAGTATAAGAGCATTATCATTATTTTCGGAATTTTCCTCATCTTCACCGGAATCAAAATGATGTTTGCGGGAAATGATCAAATTGATCCGGAAAAAAATTGGGTCATCCGCTTTCTCAAGAAATTCATTCGGGTGACTCCAACGGTTGAAGGACAAAAGTTTTTTGTCAAAAAAGAGGGGCTTCTTTATGCCACCCCTCTTTTCATCTGTCTCATTTTTGTCGAGCTAACAGACATTGTTTTTGCTGTCGACTCGGTTCCGGCGATCTTTGCCTTAACCAAAGAGCCGCTTATTGTTTTTACATCAAACATCTTGGCGATGCTCGGTTTACGATCGATGTATTTCCTGTTGGCAGGAGTGATACACCGGTTTCATCTGCTGAAATATGGTCTTGCCCTGGTGCTTATTTTTGTCGGTCTTAAAATGGCTTGGCTCAATGAGGCTTTTGGAGGGAAATTTCCGATCAGCTGGTCGCTCGGAATTATCGGATCGATTATCGCGGTTTCCATCGTTATTTCACTATTGATTCCAAAAAAACAGACAGTTTCAAACTCAATTTAAAAAGGAGAAAATTATGCCATTATTTAATTGTCCAAATTGCAATATCGCCATGCAAGAAATTCGTCGAAATGAAGTTTTAGTTGATAGCTGCCCACAATGTCGCGGGATGTGGCTAGACCGAGGAGAAATCGATAAAATTTTGAACTCTGGAAGAGAATATGAAAATCATTGGGAAAACGAACGAAAAAGCTTTTATCGCGAACAGCAGAAACCGTATTATCCAAAAAAGAAGCATTGGATTTTCGATCTGCTTGATTAAGGAAACCCTCTTCCCTTTGCCCTGAAAGTCATTTATGAATGTAGGATGTTTTTGACCTTTTTCTATACTCTCAGGGCATTCAAACTTCCGGTCGGAGTGCAAGAGTGGCTTTATCTCATGGAGTCACTTTAAAAAAATATTGCCGATTGTTCTCTCACCCGTTTTTATCATTTATCTCGGGCGATTTTGGTCAAATCAGAGTCACTCTATGACATTTTTGACCAGGCATTTTTGGTCTGTTTTAAAGATTATCCTGCAGATTTTAATTTCAAAGAAGAGTTGCTCGATTGGCTGAACCGTTTCGTCGATCCGAGCCAACGGCCAACTCTCCCCCCAGATGCAGAGAAATTGGATTTAGATGAGTTGAGACGCCGTTTTCTCGAACGTCTGAAAGAACAGATGGAAGAGCATCATGGAGGAAGTCATTGGATCGGAACCGGCGGAACCTCTCCGTTCGGGCATTCAGGAACTCATCCGAGCGGAATCAGAATTGGCGGGCCTGGTGGAGTAAGATCAGCCGTAAAAATTGCAGAAGAAAGACGATTTGAAAATTATCGTCATGATCGTGTGCTTGATACGCGCCAATTAAAGGTCGCTCTCAAACGGTTGAGAAAGCTCGATCGAATCGGACATGCTGAAGAATTGCAGATGGATAAAACAATCGATCAAACTTGTAAAAATGCTGGAGAGATTGAGCTCGTTTTTGAGCCATCTAGAAAAAATCAATCAGAACTTCTCCTCCTGATGGATATTGGAGGGAGCATGGATGTCTATTCTCACATGGCAGAAGCACTATTCTCTGCAGCCCACGCCTCGACTCATTTCAAGGCATTTGAGCATTTCTATTTCCACAACTGCATTTATTCAAAAGTTTATACCAACATGTCGCTTAGACAGACGATTCCGACAGAAGAACTTTTTAGAAAATTCAGAAAAAGTTTTCATGTCATTATCGTGGGAGATGCTTGCATGAATCCTTATGAGCTGTTTGTTGCCAATGGGGCGATTGATTATTGGTCCAACGAACAGACTCCAGGAATTCAATGGCTTAAAAGACTGAAAGAACATTTTCCTTCGACGATTTGGCTGAATCCAGAACCGGAAAATTATTGGCAAACGCATCCAACGATTCATGCGATTTCGAAATTGA
>CAZQOW010000108.1:3289-8173 GCA_964595045.1 uncultured Pseudomonadota bacterium | reverse complement strand
CAGCCCGTTTTTTAGTCGCATCCTCGAGTCTTTTTAAGTAAGAGGCGGTAGCGCAAAATTTTTGAACTGCTTCCATTTCTGCTTCTGAAGAAAATAGAGTGATTTGTTTTTTGAGCCCAGAAGAATCTCTCATTCTCTCAAACTCAAGATCTGCCAAGAATTCTGGAGGAATGACGATAGAAACACCTTCTTGGTGGGAAGAGTGAAGCCGGACAGCACCTTCAGGAGTTATATAAAAACCGGTCCCGTCTACTTTTGAAAATCGGATATGGTCAATCGTCGAAACATTGTGGGGGAAAAGTTGATACCCCCGTCTAAAGATGGTAAATTCAACCGAATGTTCTCCAGCTTTATCTTGCCAAGTAAGACGATATTGATAATTTTTTTGAGTAGATATTTTTCCTGCATGATTTAGGAGCTCCAAGGTTCCGCCAAAACTTTCGTTATTCGGAAATTGTACTATTTCGACAGATATCTTGTTGCTTTCAGCCTGCTTGGCTAAGGCGGTGGCTTTAGCTGCCTCCGTTGCTTCTATCGCAGCCTTTCGATCTGCCACCGCTTTTTCAGTCAGGGAGGCAGCTTCTAACGTTTGAAGATTGGTAGTCGCATCGGCCACCATCAACTGGTCTTTGATGTCGCATGTGAGTGCGGGAACTGCTTCAGCCGCTCCCCGGTAGCCTGCTTCCGCTTTTCGGATTGATTCGGAAGAGAGGATCAGTTGTCGGCCGTCGGGAAGAACGAGGCGCAATCCTTGTCCCTCTTTGTTGGGAAAATGTTCGAACTTTTTTGCTTTTGAACCATCAATAGTTGCTTTGAAAGGCTGATAAGACCATTGCATCCGATCCGGTTGAACGACTCTTCGAACACTGAGATTGATTTTCTTTCCATCGATGACAAGGTCGAAAGTGATGAGCAAGGCTTTTGCATCTCCATTGACACTTTTCATTTCGAGTGTCGCCTGAGAAGCTTCAGCCGATGGATCACCAAAATGAACCACCGGGATTTCAACGACCTTGGCAAATGGGGCGGGTGGAGGTTCTGTCGTCACTGCATCCACAGAAGTCATCAATGAAGATGCTGAAGGTGTGGATGGAGTCACCTCAGAAATTGCCGGAGTCGCTTCGCACATAGCTCCGTCGACGGGTGCGGTGAGCGGTTGAGCAGCAACTTCTCCAGATCTATCATTTACAGGTTTTTCCAAAAGTGTTGTGGTCTCACGATCAAAGCCGGCGAGTTCTGGAAAAGAAGGTTCTCTGGCAGCTTCGCGATCAACGCTTGTTGCAGGTTCTGCTGTCAGTGGAATCAGCGAGATCTCTTCATGCAAAAGTTCGCTGAGTTGAATTCGCCCCGCTTTTGAATCGTAGTGCAATTCGTGAACGGTTCTTTGCCCAGCTTCCTCGTTGCGGATGAGCCATTTTCCATTTTCGAGAACAAGAGTGACATCTTTTCTTTCTTCCGTTTTTCTTTCTCCCATCAGCGGGTTTACAGTGGTGCCAGTTAATTTATTCAACTCCAATTCGGAGGCAAAGTTCGGAGATTCAAGGATAATCTGGATAAGATCTTGGTAACCGTTCGGAATATTGACGATCAAAATTTGTCTTCCGGTTCTGAAAACGAGTGCGTGGGAAGAAGCCTCAATCAATTCTCCTTCGGGATTTTGATCGAGCTCTTTTTGGGTTGTAGTCAAACGGTCGGTGACTAATTTCGGTGTTGATCCTATTCCGATCGATTCCAGATTTTGGAATGGGGCAGTGAGAGTCTGATATACATGGGGGGTAAGAGGATCAGATCCGTAATCGACTTCAAGATTGTACTGTTCTCCAGCTTTAACAATCGATACTTCAAGGGAAACCGGGAGTGCTCGAGCCTCTTCATCATAGACTAGAACCTTTATTTTTTGGTCGTGAGAACCTGTACCCAACTCTGGAACAAAAACAGGTTTTCCTTCTCGATTCAAAAATCTTCCCTTTATTTGAAAAGGGGAGAGGGGGGAGATCGAGAGATTTCCAATCGTGCCATGAAGATCGAGTGTGACAAGCTTTCCAAGCTCAGGAGGGGTTACAATCAGTTTTCCAAGTTGATCGGGAGTAGGGGTAAGAGCAACCCCTTTTTTACCTAATTTGAGAACTCCCTGAAGGTTGAGTGGTCTGGATAAATCAAGTGAAAAATTATTATTTGTTCTCGGGTTTACTAATACCGAGACATGATCAGTTGTAATGATTCGATCTTCCGTATTTCCATTACCGGTTGCCGTTAATTGAAAACGAATCAAATAAGGATAATTGTTTCCACGTAATTCAAAAGTAGGTGTATTGGTTGCACTTTTGGATCCGCTCCCTTTCTGAGAGATCTGATAAATAGAGAGAGGAATACTGTTTATTGCGGGTGAAGCGTCCGAGCTCAAGACAAGAACCGATGCCCTTGAAATTTCATAATTCCCTTCCCCATGATGATCCTGTTTTAAATGCACGCGTACAACATCCCCATTATCCAGGTATATCAGCCATTTTCTTAAGATTGCCTGTTCACGCTTATTTGTCCCTTTTTGCACTTCAAGCTCTACGTGATCAGGGCGCGGCGTAATACCATCCATACTTTTAGGTTTTGTAAAAAATTGCTGAGCCGCCTCTTCTGGTTGTAAAGGTAAGAAAAAGTCATGAGGCTGGTTGGGTGCGAGTAAGACTCTTGGCGATGTTGCAACATCTCCCTGTCTCGGTTCATCGATTGTAAAAGATTCTTTTAAAACCGCTATTCCTGGAATTGTGAAAGAAAATAGCCCTTTGCCATGCAATTTCTGTACGGTAACAGGAAGATTTATTGGGGGAGATGCAGAGTAATCGGTAAAGCTCGCTTCACGCACGGTGATATTCCGCTTTGAATCAAATCCTCCATCTATTCTTAGGGCGTTGCCACTTTGAAACCTTTGAGTCGTCTTGAATTGTTGAGATCCGAAATAACGGGAATAGGTCAAAATTGTTCCGAGAGCTGTGATGACATAAAAAATCTCACTTGGATTTACCTCTCCCGGTGCTATCGTTGCCCGAAAGTTTTCAATGCTGAAAAGCGGTCTTTGACCAAAATATCTTTTGTTCCCTGGCGGGTTTATTTCCCAACAGATCGGAAAGTTTTCAGCCTGTTTTTGATAAAGATCAAAAGGTAATTGCTCTTTTCTCGAAGAGAGGTTGGATTGATCAGAATTGGTTTGAGGATTTGAAGCAGTTGCCCATTCCGGAACATCTGGCTGATCCTTTATATCGCAACTAATTTTTGGGCCTTTTGATTCGATCGCCATAGAGTTCCTTAAAGCTAGAAAAATTGTGAAAGAGGATCTTGTTAACTGCTATAAAGTTATCGCCAACCAAAAGGAAAAGTTGTGTGGAGGAATGAAAGAAAATGAAAAAAGATTTGGAGTTGGTTTTGGGAAAATTCGTCTAATAAAAGATAGTTATATCAATTGGTTGAAGGTTGTCGCTGTTGGGGAGTATCGTAGGGGTGGAAGGTAGGGATCCTCGCATCGTGGGAGCTGTTGGTTAATAGCTCATCGCAAGAATAGTTCCTCCCTTTGGAAAAGGGAAGTTAAGAGGGATTTAGTGCAACCAAGTTTGAAGAAGCTTCAACTCCTAGCAGTAAATCCCCCTTTGAGAAAGGGGGAGACTGGACATCCAATACATTTGACATCTGTACTGTTTGACAAGATTTTTTTTATATCCCATCACGCATCAATGCTTCGATTCTTTTTTCTGTTTTTTCTCGGGTTTCCTTTTCTTTTTCCTCAGATTTTTTCTTGAGCTCAGTCAGTTGTTGTTCCCGGAGTTGATCCTCTCTGAAAACCTCAGCCAAAGCTCGAGTCGCCATACTTTCTAGGGAAGAATAATGAATCTGCTCTGATTTCTCGCGAGAGTATTCATATAAAAACCGCCAAAGAATTCGATCTCGAGCACTTTTATTAAAATCGTATAGATCTTCGATGGCCAATACCCATCCCTTAAGCTCCGGATTGTAGGGGTGAGCTTTCACCAACGAAATCGCTCCTCTCGTTTCAGCATTTCGCGGACTTCCATGCAGTCGGAGCGGTCTTGCTTTGGAGCGATCATCAATGGTCTCGAACAAATCTTTTTTAAATTCTGTTTCCGCCTCTTTCACTCGTTGTTCAGCTTCTTCCCGAGATAGCCGTGGCGGCGTCGACGCGGGCGATACTTCAGGTTCTTCACAAACTTCTTCTGTCGGAGCTTTTGGAGTTCGCGAAATGAGCAGATCAACCTCTTCTTCCTTTTCAGGCTTTTGACAGACCGGCCCGGCAACAGGCGGAAAAAGGGTTTCAGAAAAAGAGGTCTGTAAAAGTCGTTCTTCAACCCCATGAAAAAGTGGAAGAAGAGTCTCGTTGAAAGCTTTTGAGTCTAGTAAATCTTTTGAGACCAACTCTTTGAGATGTTGATAGATTCTTGAAATATCCCCAGCCAGATAAAACTCAGCTACGTCGCTCATCTCAGAAGAAGATTCTGCCGGTCGTCTCAGCAGATCCTGCAGTAGCGGATCGATCAAATCTGGAGAAGTGAGAAGATTTTCTCCATCGATAATATCCAAAAGATCTTGTTGAAAAATCTCGACCGCTTTTTCTGCTTTCGAAAGAGCGGTTTCTTCGGGAGGGGTTTTCGTTACTTTCTCTTCTTTTTTCTTCATTGAATCTTGAATGATTTGAGCGAGTCGTTTTTTAACATAAATTTAAGAAATTACGATTACCAAAAATTTTTAAAACGGAATGATATAATTCCAGATAATGCAACTGTAAACATTCCTATAATCCCTGAAGTAACACCCCAAAAGAGAATTCCAACGAAGGTGTAAAGATATGAATTCATATGAAAAAGAGTTGAATACATATAA
>CAZQOW010000108.1:0-3279 GCA_964595045.1 uncultured Pseudomonadota bacterium | reverse complement strand
TTTTCAGAAATGCCGATTCCAAAAATTTAATCAACCGAAATGATAGAAGCACGAAGCGGTTTCTGTTTTTCTCCCGACGGTTTATTGCGGCGGACAACGATCGTAAAATTTCCTGAAGGTTGCAGACTGATCTGAACCTCTAGAAGTTTCGGTTCAACTGCTCCCTCTGGATAAACAAGAGCGAGAGCTGATTGATCAGCGGTCGGTATAAATCGATTTCCGGTAAAACTTCCGGAAATTTCCAGTGGATCTTCGGGAGAAATAATTAAACCGCCGATCTGTCCATGAAATCTTAGAATGGCTGATTGATCTGTGGGAGATTGGGACATCAGCCGAAGAGTTTCTGAAGTCGGTTCCAAAAGAATTCCTTGAGTTGAGTCGAGAACTCCCTGATGGTTGGCAAGATCCTGGCCGCATTCTTTTGATGCGGAAAGATTTCCTGACTGTTCTACCGAAACATTGCTTGTTAAAATGACTCGGTTATCTCCTTTTCCATCATCGGTTGCGGTTAATTGAAATCGAATCGAGTAAGGGTAAGTATCATTATCTTTTTCTATCAATTGATAAGTTGGCTCATGGGCTGCTTTTGCCTTGCTTCCCCCTCTTTCACTGATGAGTTCTGCGGTAAGATCAATTTGTCGGATTGTTGCAAATTTTCCTTCTACTGGTGGTTCCTGATGAAAAACCCAGACTCTTTCTACTTCATACTTTCCTCTACCGTGATGAAGTTGTTTGACTAAAACTCGCACGACATCCCCATTATCGAGATAAATCAGCCATTTTCGCAACGTTCCGGGAGCCCCTTGATTCAACCCTTTGCTCATTTCCAATTCCGCGTGAATTGCTCGAGGATTAGCGGAGCTTGCTGGAAGAGAGGTGAATCTTCTAATCGTTTCAGGATCTAAAGATGTAAAAAATTTTTCTGGTTGATTAGGTGCGAGTAAAAGTCTTGCGTTGGTTGCCACATCTCCCTGTCTTGGTTCATCCACCGTGAATGACTCAACCAGTACCGCACCTGGAGTTGAAAAAGAGAAGAGGGCACGCCCTTCCAATTTGTTTACAGGAACAGAAGTCTGTTTCGGAGCAAATCCGGATCGATCTGTAAATTTTGCATCGCTGATAGTCACATTTCTTCGAGCATCTATTTCAGCTTCTATGGTCAAATCGCTTCCACTTTGAAACCTTTGAGTGACCCGAAATTTGTTGCGTCCGAGATAATAAGAGTAAGTCAAGATCGGCCCGAGAGTCGTGAGAACATAGAAAATTTCTCTCACGTTCGCTTCCCCTGGCACGATGCTCGCTTTCAAATGTTCGATACTTAAAATCGGTTTTTCTGAAAAATATTTTTCGTTTCCTGATGGAGCGTTGTCCCAGCAGATTGGGATTTCTGCAGCCGGTTTTTGATAGAGATCCAAAGGAGAAAGTTCGGTTTGAAATGAGGATGAGCAGATGCCAGGCTCCATTGAAGTAAATCCTTCTGGAAGAGTCCATTGATTCTCCAAACTGCAGAGCTCAGAAGAATATTTTTTTGCTGGATCAGTCATAGAAAAATTCTTTCCATTTGAGATGGAAGAAATAAGAGAAACTTTACTGCTGAGTAGTTATCGGGGGGTTGGGGGGAAAAGTTGCGTTGAGGGTGGCTAAAACAAAGGTTATCGATAGAGTATGTCTTCTCCTCTCAATCTTAAGAGGGGAATTCTTAAAGGTTTCTACTCAAGTCGGGAGACATAGAATAATAGGGCATTGCACGGATTGTCCCTCCCTTTTCCAAAGGGGGAGAGTGGCATCAAATACTTAAAAAACACTCATCTTCCCGACTTGTGTAGATACCAATGCCAGAGGGGAGGGGGATTTAGAAAAGTCATTTATTTCCCGGTATGAAGCATCTCTTCCATTTTTCTTTCCATATCTTCACGGGCTTCTTTCTCTCTTTCTATGGCATCTTTGCGTAACCTATCAAGATGTGCAGTTTGTACTCTTTCTTGTTTATAAACTTTACTTAATCCACCCAAAACCAGTCTTTCAACAGAGGACTCTTCTGGTTTTCTCTCCGATTGCGCATAGAGTGAGAAAACTTCGCGCAGAATATCATTTCTGACTTGTGGAAAAGTTTCATAGGCGTTTTCTATGGCCAATACCCATCCCTTCAAGGCTGGATCGTAAGGATGCCCCTTGATCAGCGAGATGGCTCTCTGGATATGGGATTCAAGAATGGCATGTTCACTTGATTCTGGTATGTTTGCCATTTCTTGACGCAAATCTTCCCTGAATGCATTTTGAGCTTCTTCTACCTTTTTTCTTTTCATCGCTTCCCGAGCCTCTCTTTCTTTTTTCACAGCAGATGGACGTAAAAATTCCAGTTCTTTGTCTTGTACTGCCTTCGACACATAAACCTCATCCAGCCCAGCCAACACGAGTTGTTCGATCGATGATCTCTCTTCGATGTTGGTTTCCGGTCGTCCATAGAGAGACAAGATTTTATGAAGAATGATATTTCGGGTTTCTGGTGTGTTTTTATAAGTTTCTTCGATCGCCCCAATCCATCCCTTTAAAATCGGATCATCCGACTGATCATTCATCAACGAGAGGAGTTTTTGAATGTGAGTGTTGTCGATCGGATCTCCGCCGTGACGCTGATGTTTTTCTATTTCTTGATGCAAACCTTCACTGAATGTTGTTGGGGTTTCTCTTCGAGCCTCTGCAGATGAAGCCGCTTCTTCACAAACTAGAGGTGCAGATGGAGCAGGTGTAGATGGTTCATCCGCCACTCCCCTTTGAGTGACTGCAGGCGGAGGAGTTTCTTCACAAACCAGAGGAGCAGCTTGAGCTTCAGCCACTACCCCGCTTTGAATTTCTGCAGGTGGAGGAACTTCACAAGCGAGAGCGGGTGATAGAGCTGCCGACTCCGTAGAAGTTTCAGCCGCTGGCGTTCCAGTAATACCAGCTAAAATTCTGGCACTTAACTCTGAGATCGGTAAGTTCCGTAGTCCCGCCACCCGACGTACAAAGTCTTTCAAAACTTCGAGAGGATCGTGGGGGGATGAAGGGGGCGAATCCAGCTCCACTGCTGTCCTTCCCGACACTCCCACTGCTTCAACAAGTCGACCTGTTGTTTTCTGGTCTGGTCTGCTTTCTCCGGCCCCCTTGGAAGAAGCTACTTGTTCTCGGTTTCGCTGGATCTGATCTGCCATTTTATTTTCGAATTTGGTTCTTTCTTTCGGAGAAAGAGATAAAAAATTCTCCCGAACTTCAGGATAAGTAAACTGAATATTTTTACTC
>CAZQOW010000107.1:0-8176 GCA_964595045.1 uncultured Pseudomonadota bacterium | reverse complement strand
GCTTTGACCAGAGCTTTCAGATTCAGGAAAGTATAGTTGTAAAGCTGTTATTCTAGTCCCCTCTCAAGAAACCCTCGTGTGGACGTAAGTCCCGCGGGGGTTTTATTTTTCTTCAATTTCTAAAAAATCTTTTAATTTCAATCCAATATAATGCCACGCACTAGACGCACTGCGTATTGATCTTTTCTGAATGCAAGGTATGAAAGAATAGACCATTGTATTATTTTGTTAATTTCTCGGAGGATTTGTATTCGTATCTTAGCGGGGATAGGTCGGTTTTAAAACCATCTCATCATGAAAAAAGTGCATTCTTCTTATGAAAATTAATAAAAATTCAATTTTTTTTATTTTTAATTTTGAAACAAAGCTGTGTGAATGAGCAGAGTTAGCTAAGTTTGATTGATCACGCATTGCGTCAAATCTGTAATAATTTCATAAAGTTAGCAACTTTTGCGAACAGCGGTACGAAAATAGAGGTAGATGAGGGGAAAAAGGTTTAGAAAGTTGCATTTAAATATATTTAAAAAGGGAGTTTAATTATGGCACCTTCAGCACCTGTGGGATCGGAAGCTTTAACGACAGCAGCAGCTACCAGTGTAGTTAATGTCAGTATTCCCCTGCCACTTCAATCTGCAGTAAGAGAAGAGATAGAGGTTGGTGGAAAAGGCTTGCCCCGTTTAGCCCCCGTTGCTTTACAAGAAGGTTCAAAAGTTTACGAAGCGAAAGCTCGCTATAGCGGTGATGTAGTTGAATATCGTGCGTTAGATGGAAGTTCGAAATATGCAAAATTAGATGTGGGTACCAAAACATGGATTCCAGTAAAACCTGATGGTGTGCAGTGGGTTGCTGATAATCTCCAATCGATCCAGCTAATTTGCGCCGCTGTCTTAGATCCTTTGCAAATAAAAGACAAAGCAACTTTTCAAAACCTTAAAAGTGGTGACAAAGAAAGAATTAAAACAGCATTCAAAACTTTAGGATGGGGAGATCCTTCGGGCGAAAATAGTAGAGCGATTACTTTTACAAAGGCAGGTACCGGTGCTCGAGTTACATACTATTTAGCAGACGATGGAAAAAGTTGGTCTACCGTTCACCCACAATCCCATTTCAAAAAATTAGAAAACGATGAAGATGCAAAAACTCCGGCGATGGATGAATCTCCGATTGTTGCTTTTGTGGTTGGTCCAGATGGAAAAGTGGTTCATGGAGTCAAAAAGAGAAATGATGCTGACTTGGATTTTGTTACTATTCAAGTTCAGGAGCAAGGAAGCAGCAAGACACATGCCCTCGATTATATTTATCGATATGGTGATCATCCAGGTTTAAGAGTTTCGAGTGTTGGATTTCGATATGCTCTCCCGCGGATTGCGAACGAAAAAATTATAGGTCTTCCTCCTATTAACTTACCGGGAGATCAGATTACTTCTACTATTCATGACAATTATTCTTTTGAAGGGTTTGTTGACCTTTCGAAAAGTGGAATGAATTTCCGAGTGATGGGACGTTTTTCTGATGTCGGGATTCCTTCTACGGATAATGGGAATGGACAATTGAGCAGTGGTTATCTTGCCACTGTTGGAGCTGGAATTGTGACATATAGTGGAATTCCAGGAGAAGATACTCCGATCAGAGTTATGGAAAGAGGAGCCGTTACTATCCAGGTAGGCCCATTAGTTCTTATCAATCAAAAAGGGGAAATGCAGACAACAGGCGCCTTAGTTGCTGCCAGTGAAAGAGATCTCTTAAAAATTCAACCCAAAAGTGAAGGAGGCCCCGCATTTGTTGCTGCGCTTGGTTTAGAAAGTTTATTTCCTCTTAGCAGTGGTAATTCGCAAAGTGGTATTCAACTAGTCGATCTTGTTACTCGAAGTGCACTACATTTGAGGGTTGGTTTTGATTGGGTTTTTAATTCTTCTACAAACACTGCCGTACTCCGTTCTCCTCATCGACCGGTCGAGTGGTCTGAATATGTAAGTATGGCTTCAAGTAATTTATTAAATCTACCGAGTGAGTTGGGCACCTATGCTGGAGGAACAGCATTACGACAAATTGCCGCTGGACCTGATAATCAGGCACTTTTAGGCGCGCGTGCTGTGATTACAACGGCGATTCCAGCCGCTGTCATTTATGCTGCTCAAGATCTGCATGAAGGGGAGATTTTAGGAAGAGATTTTAAAAATGGAAATCGTTTAAGACCTCTTGTTTATCTTGCGGCAGATGCAGCCTTGGCTGGGCTTCTCATCGGAGTCGGGAAGTCAGCTCCTGAAAAGCCTCAGAGCGATGCCGAAGTGATTCAGCTTTCTTCTCTGCCTTTAGGGATTCGTCGAATGGGGGGATTGGCTGTCAAAGGAACCGAAGCTTTATTGGTGAATCTTTCATCTTCCGATCCTGGAAAGTTAGCAGGAGCTGGAGGCGCTGGAGCGGTATTTTTGGCATCAGGTTTAGTTCTTCTTTTGGCTCCTCGCGCATTCATTCCAGGAAAATATGATGGAGGGACGTTAGCTAATAGTCATTTTGGACAAAATCCTGACAATCGAGCTGAGCCAGATCATATTAAGACTCAAGCAACTATGGATGGAATTGCCGCTGCTGGAGCTGAGCTAGTAGGGGCGGGAATTATGTTGCCGATTAATACAGGAATTGAATATGCCATGCGCGCCAAGAGAACACGAACCCAAAAGGGGATTCATGAAGCGAGTATCGTGAGTCGAGATGAAAGTGGAAAGCCAAAGTTGTTGCCTGTTTCCGGAGCTCCTGAATTGGTGAAGAAAGTAAAATTGGAGCTTGATCTAAAATCAGATGGTAGCTCAGTAGCCGGAGGGATTGTGAGAGTAAAAGCTGAAGGGGATTTGCTTTATGGATTAGTGCCGCGTCAAGCTCGGCCTCGAGGGCGTTTAGATACTGAAGAAAATAGAAGAGCTGATCAATTGGCAAAACTTCAAGACGAATTAAAAGAGATTGATCAAACAGCACTTCCGAGTGCTCGAGCTCAACTAAAGCTGCAAGATCTCGATTTATCTAACCCTGCAGATCAGCAAGTATTGAAAGGAAGAAAAGATCGAGTAGCGAAATTAGAAGAGAGGAAATCGTATTTACTCGATCAGCTCAAAGAATTTCGTGAAGGCAGTAAAAAAGTTCAAGATAAATTGGCAATGGCACAATAAAAAACCAATGATGAGGATATGAATTATGAACACAAAATCGATTTCAAAAATCTTTGTTGCAATTTTTCTTATCCTGATTGCAACGGCTGCTTGTAGCTCTTCTAACAATGTTCAAGGAGATAAATTTTCTGGAAATGCTGCTCAGCCTGGTGGTTCTTCAGCGGGCGGTCCTGAAGTGGGTAATTTGCCTGCTCCACAAACTTCTCAATCCTCTTCCCAAAATGATCCAGCCCAGCTTCATCAGCCTGGAGCCGATTTTTTTGAAGATAAAGCAGAGTGGAATTCTCTTTCACCCGATGTGCAGGCAATTTTAAAACAACAGCAGCAAGCATTGATTAATCAATGGATTGCCTTAAATCATGGCCAGAGCTCTTCTAGTTTTTCTTCCAACGATCTAAACCCAAAAGTTTTTTATGAAACATTAACAGAAACCCTCTGTCTCGATGGATCTGAGTTTATCTGTGTTAGTAAACCTCAAGACAATGAAGGAACGGCCGCTGATACCTATACTGTAGAAGGGGGAATTGAGCTCTGTCAGGTTCAAAGTGGCGTTTATCCAGCTCGTGCGGGATGGATCACAGTCGTGCCTCCCGGAAGAACTTACAATATTCTTCTCTCTCGAGTAAGAAATTGTCCGATGGGAGACTCCAAAGATGTGTATAGTTTTAGTCAGTCGATTGATACTCCTGGGCCTGGTCCCATTAACTATTTAGTGAGTGTCAATTCGATTAAGGTGGGAGGAACTCCTGATTCCAAAACGAGAACTTTAGTTCGTCAAGGAGCACCAAAAATTAGATTGGTTAAATTAAGCCCTGCCGATGGTTTACCGAATATTTATCCTCAAGATCCAGCAAAGCGATTTGCCGATCTTTGCACTGATCCGAATTGTCAGGGGCTACTTCCAAATAAAGTGAGTTTGCCTGCGATTAAGGCGACGATTGAGTTGACGACGCCAGGCACTAACGTGAGTGTAAAAATAATGAACTATAGTGATGATGGTTCAGGCAAGCTTGATCCAAATAAGCTGAACTATGTTTCGGCAGGAGACGAGTTTAATAAGTCGGGATTAACGGCCACTAAAACAGCTACTCTACGACTATTACCTGGGAAAAATCATTTTAAAATTGTTGCCGAAACACCCAATCTTCCTCCTCCTTTCGAGTTGCCAGAAGTAGTTGTTGATAATATTGATCCGATGGTTGGTGTCCGAATATTAAGCCCCAAAGAAAAAGTGATTGAATCTCATTCAAAAGTAGGAACAGCGTATTTGTTGAATGAGGTGAGTATTCAGTTTTGTCTGGTGAATCTTCCAAATCTGGAAGGAAGGAACGGATCAGAGCCAAACAAATGTATTAGCAATTGGGAAGGGGATAAGCCGCGCTTAAGACTGAACGGTGTGGATGTTACCGATCATGTCACCTGCGATAATGCTTCAGGCATCTGCAATTTTACTCCGATTCAGGCACAAAAAGAATTGCCGAAAGCGCCTACTTGCACGATCGATCCGGAAACCCAGAAGTTAAAATGTTCTTCCGATGGGAGCTCTTCCGCTGGTTTGGTGATGTTGGGAAATAATATTTTTACTATCTCCGCTCTATTACCCAAAAAGTGGGATGATCCGGCACTTCCTGTTTCTCATTTGCCAGTTCCTACGGTTGTTACCAGTTCTTTTGGGTATGGAATGTCTAATAAACCAAATTTGGATAATGGAATTCTCAAGCAAGGATTATTACAAGGGGCTTTAACTTTAGAAATAGACAAGAAAATTCTAACCCAAGATTTAAAAAAAGCGATTATCACTTATCTGGGTTCGAAAGGATTTAAAGATACTTTAAAAGAGACCTTGGGCTCGAAGGGAACTCCTTCAGGCCTTTCTTGTACAGTTAGTTCAGGAAAGAAAATTACCGATGATGGAAAAACATCCATTTCTTTAAAAGATGATTTTGAAGTCGGGAATGCAACGATTGATCAATGGGAAGTGAGAGATTATCCAGCTCCTCCCCCCAATACATACACAATTCATAAATTAGTTTTAGGAATTACGGTTCAAGATCTTTACGGCACAATGGATATTGCGACTGGGCCACTCGATGTCGATATTTTTAGAAATGTAAAAATAAATATAAAAAGTTTAAAAATTATGAATCTTCTTGCTCATTTTGAACCTGGGGCAAATGGATTACAAAAACTTGTTATTGAAAAAGGCTCAAGTCCTGCTCTCATGGTTGAAGCAGGAGATCGAGATCCCAGCGGTTCAGGACTCATTCTAATTCCGCAATGGTCTGATCGAGCTGCGGTTGGTCTCATTAAAGGAAGTTTTATTGATGGAATTGAGGCAAATATTTTCTGTTTTCTTGGCTCTAAAGTGAGCGATCCAGTCGCTGGGTTACCTCGTTGGGAAAATGATCTTCAGCAAATCACAAAATATAAAAGGGGAGATGATTCTAATCCACTACGGCAAAATATTATTGATCAGCTGGTTTTAGGACAACCCCTCAACTTAGATCTTGCTTTCAATCCTTTAAGAGCAAGTTCTATTCAATTTGATCGTCAAGGTTTGCAGTTGGTTCATATGCCATTACGAATTGCGCCTGGAAAAGAAATTCTTGAAAAAATGGATCTTGATTTTCTCAAATCTGTCGGTTCTCTTTCTCGGGTAACTTCTCTTCCAGATGTAAATGTTGTGTATCCTCCCTGGAATGCTTTGGTGAATTGCGATGCAGCGTCTCCTTTCTGTCGAAAATATAAATTTCCGATTCCAGCAGAACATACTTATCAGGAATATAATATTGGAGTTCAAGTCTCTGAAGATTTGATTAACCAGGCTCTTTTTGCTGCCAATTTAACCGGTTTATTAAATCTAAATATTGATCCAGAGTTTTTTATCAATAATCAATTTGGATTTATTCGTCAGGTAACCCCTACTATTAAAGATTTTTTTGATCCAAGTTTACAAATTGACGCGAATCAAAATGGATTTAATGATGATAGTAATCTCCCTGTTCGGTTAAGTCTTAAAACTGATCCAGCATTGGCACCTCATTTACACTTCTTGGGGCTGGGAGAAATTTCCGCTTTGGTCAACAATGTTAAAAAATCGACTGGAAAAGTTGATTTAAATCCTGCTTTGAAATACTTCCGATTAACCTTGTCGAATGTAGAAGTGAGTATTTATCCGCTTAAACCAAAATCCTATGCAACCTATTGCGTTTCTAAAGAAGGACAAGAAGCACCTGATACTGAAAAAAGAGGAACAGTTCCTCAACTTGATCTTGCTGATGCTCTTCAAACTGGAGCTCCTCAAAAAACTTCCTTCTTTTTTCCATGTACGATGAATCCTGATCCGATGAAATATGAAGTTCAGTCGGTCCCCACGGCAACCGAACCTCTGGATCCCTCGACCGTTCCTCTGGTTCGATTAAGAGTTGATTTGGCAATGCATGGAGTTATTGAAGGAAGTTATGATGAAGTTTTGGGAGGAGACAAATATACCACTGATAAAAATGGAGCTACCTGGCCAACTCCAAAGAATGCTTCTCCAACCCCATTTGTCAGAGCGAGAATTTTATCCACTAACTTTGGACCATCGGATAGTAGTTTTGAGGCTTTTACTTATGAAGCACGAGTCATCGAAAACAATACAGGAATACTCAATATTCCAGTTTTTGAAAAAAATAATCTCGAGAAACAGCTAAAGAAAATTTTACAAAAATCTTTAGGTTCTGCCGGAGAAAATTTTAATGAAATTCGTATTTCTCTTCCAAAGACTTTTCCGGGAACAAATAAAATCACTGATCTAACAAAAACTCTTCAAGAAGATTTCGGAATTGATTATTTCAAGCTGCTTTTAGGTGATGAGTCGAAACCAGATTCTCTTTTATTGCCTCAAGCAATGATTGATGAGTCTCCCTGGCCGGCTGATTTAAATTTATTGAGTGTTTTTTACATTTGCTCAAAAGAAGAACGCAATAAAGGTAATTGTCCTGCTTTGCCAAATGAATAGTAGATATCTAAAACAAGGGAAACTAGAGAGGTGAGCCCTATGAAAAATAAAATTTTATTTAAGTTTCGAACTTTAATTGTTTTAATATTAGTTGCCTTCTCTTTCTATCGTTGTGCAGGAACAGATGTTCCATGGCAATTAATTCAAGATGATACAAGTGCGGGTGGTGGAGCACAAAATCCTGGAGGGGGAGGATCAGGGGGACAAAATCCGCAACCACCTGCTGCAGGATGTGTGGTCAGTTTTATAACTAGTACTCCAGCTTCTCCTCCTGCAGATGTTGGTTTAAGAATGGATCTCATGTATGCTGACAAATCAAGAAAAGACAATGATCCGGATGCAGCTAACCCAGACCCAAAAACAAGTAGAGATAAAGGAAAACCTCGAAATATTCCGAATGTAACTCTTCATTTCAATGGAAACAAAGTAGTCATTGATTCAGCCTCACGGGATTTTAAAGATTCTATTATTACAATTCCTGGTTATACATTAACTTTAAAGCAAAAAGCGGGAACTAAAATCGAAGGAACCTATGATGCGGCAACTGGGAAAATAGAGATGAATGGTGCCTTGTTTACAATGGATGCCCAAACAGATGGTGGAACGACCGTTCCTAATATTGCCCTTCCTGTTTTTTCTCTTACCACTGAAAAAGTAGAAATGACTACGACAGGAGCTTTTCAAAATAAAATTTCTGAAACCGGTGTTCGACTCGATACTACTGGAGCCAATAAAAATTTAACTTTAGTGGGAGGATTAGTTTTACCATCAACATTTATCGGAGAATCTCTTCGGAATGCAGGTGTAATCATCGTTTTAAAAGGGGTAGTTGATACTCTTCCAACCGCAGCAAATTGTTCTGGGGGTGGTGGAGGTGGCGGTGGAGGCGGTGGTGGAGGCGGTGAACTTTCATTTTATGAAGTCAGGGCAGGAATTGACGGTAACCCAAAAGAGTTTAGTCTGGTTGGTTCTAACAACACTTTAGATTTTAGTTCTGTGTTTATTCCTG
>CAZQOW010000106.1:0-8316 GCA_964595045.1 uncultured Pseudomonadota bacterium | reverse complement strand
GATGGGAAAAAGGTTTTTTGAAAGCAGCTTCTCCATCCGCAGGATCTCCAAGATAATATTGAATGGTTTTTTGATGATCAAAATCGTAGCGATCGTGACTCATCAGCGCGGCGAATACAAATCCCAAACTGACCAGCAAAAAATAACTGGTGAGAAGAAATTTGAAAGAAGAGGGTAGATTTCTTAGTCTAATTTTTTCCATAGAAAATCTGCCAAAGGACCAAGGCTCGGCGAACACCGATCACCAGGGCTTGAGAAGACAAGGTCGCGCCGGTGACACTGACCACATTGCCATGCAGCCGAATTTCATCATTAAAACTTTTCTCACGAAATTGATTCAAAAATCTTTTGGTCGCTACTTCTCCACCATGACTTTCGCGATAGACCATGATTTCGACTTGGGAAACTTTTCCATTTGGATTGATTCGGGTAACGAAAGTAATCGGTTCAACTTTTCCGATCTGCTCATCGATTAAAGCATAACCGTCAACTTTTCCATCCGTTTTCCCTACATAAAAAGTATAGGATGATTTGGGGAGATCATAATTCAAACTTTTTTTCGCTTTTTCTTTGATCTCTTCGGTGATCGGATGATCTTCTTTAATCACCTCTTTTGAATCTTTGAAAATGAGTTTTAAGGCGTCAGCTGGTTTAAGATAAACGGTACTTTGAGAGCGAACGCTTTTTGAGTTTAAAAATAAAATAGAAAATAAAATTAAAAAACTAATATTAAAATATTTCATTTTTTTCATAAAAATAATTCCTTCTTTTGAGAGAGAAGGAAATACTATTAGTAAATTTTCTAAAACGCAAATGCAACTCCAAACATCACTGCCTGATTTCGGCTGCTCGGCGTTGGTAAATAGTTAGTGACGCTAGAGAGAGCGGCTCCTTTATTCGTTTGAGTATATTCATAATCCAATTGAAAAACAGTCAAAGGACTTAAGCGAAAAGCAAGTCCGGCGGTGAGACGATCGACCCGGCGATTCTGCATTTGCAAGTTTGTAATCGATCCATTCTGAAATTGGAGAGCTGTGACCTGGTTGTTGATAAAAGCCTGTTCGATTCTCACGATCGGAATGAATTGAGGATCAGAAAAATATTTTCCGAACCAGGAGTTGGTCAACCATTGCGGACGAATATGATATCTCAACTCTACCCAATAACCATGTTTGGTGGTTGCGAGGCCGGTCGCGTTGAATGCTGCTTCGGTTTCGACTCCAGGCCCTTCTGCGACATTTTCTCCGGCGCTCTCGTTTGCCGACACCACTGAGGCAAAACTGCTTAAAACAGAGCGTAACCCTCCAAATCGTGTAAAGAGATACTCCGCTTCGAAATCAAAATTCTTGAAAATTTGCAAAGTATCAAAACCAAAGGAAGTAATATTTTTATTTACAAGATAGCCGGGAGTATATCTTCCCCAATAACCGGAAAAACCGAATTCATGCCCGAGAGAAGGGCTATACATCAGTCTTCCTGTCACACTTTTTCCGTTTTTGATGTCTCGAGAGAAAGTGCCGGTTTGTATTCCAAATTCCCCTTCAATTTCCTGAAGGGTTGTATCTCCCGGACGTGTAACGATTTTTGTTTCCAAATTGGATCCTAGAACAGCTCCGTTGACCACAAAAATTTGATAGTTCAATTTCGATTTTTCTCCTAACTCGATATCTCCATTGAGTCCGGCGCCGAGCTCATCCCAGGCAGAGGCGGAGGGTAAAACCGGGACACCCCGATCGATCAAAGATCTACGGGCAATATTCCAGACGTTATCGTCGTGATTAATATTGAATCTTCCCAGAGGAATGAGAACCGCTCCTCCTTGGAATCGAAGCCAATCTTTGAAATCAATCTGCATCCATGCCTGTTCGATCGCGATTTCTGAATTTGGAGTCGATTCAATTTCTTGTTGAACAGAAAATCCTCCAGCAACGGGACCAGTATTTTGTTCGACCTCAATTTTTCTGAATCGTTCAAATTCGATTTCCGCATATACTCTTAAACGAGAAGCGACTTTCGCATCGGTGGTCAGAACGAATCGACGAAAAGTAAAAGTGTCATTAACATCTTTTCCTGAATTGTATTCAAAACGGAATGCACCATATCCCCCCAGTTTAAAATAGGTTTGGTCATTTCCAAACTTGGCAATCGGTGTTTTTCCGTAAACAAAATGTGAATCTTCTTTCTTTTTAGCAGGTTGGCTCTCGGGAGCAGGATTAGAGCTATTTTCCGGAGGATCAAATTTTAAAACCGGCCCTTCTTCGGCTAAAACAGTTTTTGTTCCAATTCCGATCGCAAAAATTAACATCAGTACAATGATAACGTTCTTTTTCATCGTCAAACTCCATGGGGGTTAAATTGAATGATTCATGATTAGTTATAATCTTCATTCAGTGATTTGAGAAAAGCGGTGAGGCTTTCAATATCGTTTGCGGTTAAAGCAATTCCGAGTAATTCTTTTGAATGATTTTTGACTTTTCCGTCGCGTGCGAGATTGGAAAAACGGATGTAATGCTGAATCACCGACTCAAGCGTATCTTGCTGACCGGTATGAAGATAAGGAGCTGAATGTCCCAAATCTCGTAAACCAGGGGTTTTAAAGTAGGCAATGGAAAGTGGAAGAAGATCTTCCTGATTGCATTTTGTTTTATCTTCTTGCTGTTCACAGAGAATTTTTAATAATTTTCCTTGACCGAGCGGAAAATCAAGATTGGCAAAAACATTCCAAAGTCCCAAATCGGTGAGTTGAGCATTTTCTTTCGATGGGATGCTGACAAAAATTCCTTTTCCATTCGGATGATTCCCAGTGGCAGGTAGAAACGCCTCCGGATTGGCAAGCCGCTCCTTAAGAGAAGGGATGTTGAGAGCAACAAATGCCCCGTCTCCATGAATCGCATCGTATTCTTCTTGAGCAGCACCGGTATTATGAAATTTGAAATCGGAAAAACTGGGAGCAGCGTGACAGGCAACGCAGTTTCCGAGTTTTCCTTGCGCAATTGTTTGGGGAGATAATGGAAGCGAGTTTGGGGTTTTAAAAAAGGTTTTTAATCCTTCCAATTCTTTCTGTCCAAAAACAAAATCTTGAGAGTGAAATTGAAATGTTTTCTCTCCGCTTGAAACAAATTGGGGATTTCCTAATTGATTGATCAGATTTAAAAGTCGCTGGCTATACTGAAAAGGGTTTTCTCCGATCAACGGTTTTTGAGGGAGGTTGTTTTTTTTCAGAAAAAGATCGTAGGGAGATCCTGAAAATTGTTTTTGGTCATCCTGTTCAAAAATAAGAGAGTTAACATAAGCGCCAATCAGTTTACTCACCGCTTGAAGAATTTCTGCATCGGTTGCCTGAGAAAGATCTAAACGATATTCCATCGGAATTTGAAATTCAGCTGAAACCGTAGAGTCTTTGCTTTCAAGCACGGTTTGATAAGGAAGTTTTCCATGCTCTGCTGCTAGATCGCCGTTTCCATCATCTTTCCGGATCACATTCGCTACCTGGGCAATTGCCTCTGCTTCTTCGGTGGCGAGCCAGCCATAGTTTCTGCCGGTTAATGTGCCACGAACGAGCTCTTCAATGCTTGCAAACTGTCCATCGAAATGAAGCAGTAATTCATCGGGAGAGGTAAAGGTTGAGTTGACAAGAGCGGGAGAATTTCTCGGAGTTAAAGTTTTTCCATCTTCTCGAGCTGGAATTGGAGATCGTCTGGCAAAATCAGCATAGGTGCGAATTCCACCTTTAAATGTTTTCTGCTGTTCATCGACTAGATGACATGCGGCGCAATTCATCGATTTGCCCTGATAGGGACCGACCAGAGGATTTTCAAGCGTGGCGGTGAGATCCATGACAGGATCTCCCGAATTGAGCGGTTGATTCACTTTTCCGTTCGAATGAGCGAAAAAAAATTGGGCAAATCTTGTTTCCCTGAATAATCTTTCTCCCAATTTTACTTCGGGTGGATCAGATTCTTCTAAGCCTTCATCCCCTTCGACCTCTGGATTTCCTAAGACCTGTTTGGTTGTTAAAGTAGGCTGGCAAGCCTGCAAGAGAATAAAAATAAAGAAAAGAGTAAAAAAGTATTTGGAGTGTTTCATAAAATTAATGGATTTTTAAATCTGTTTTTTGAAATGAAAGAGAATTTTCCAAAGAGGTTTTGACATTATATTGTTCCAAAACTAGCATTGAATCTTTGATAAAATTTTGAAATTCATCAAAGGTGAGATGAATGGTTGCAACACCAAATCGAAGTGCAACATGCCCTTGAGGGCAGATAGAAATTGATTTCATAAGATTCTCCGTTGTAATAATAATGAAAATGACTTTCATTTTCAGTTCGATTGCGGTAGTTAATAAAAGATGGTTGCACTGTCAAGACAAAATATGAAAACGACTTTCATATATTTGAGAATGAGCTTTCTCCTTGTTTTATCGGTTTGGGTGAGTGCCTGTGCGCCAAAAACAATCCTGGTAAGTCGTTCAAGGCTCATGATGGGGCATGTTCCAGTCAATATCATCCTCAAGACATCTCTCCAGGAGAAAAAAAGAGCGATTGAGGCGACAGAAACCGCCTATCAACTGGCAGAGAAGATTGAGCAGGTCATCAGCGAATATCAGTCGGAATCTGACATCAGTTGTTTGAATCAAAATGCAGGAAAGCGATTTTGCATCCTTTCCAAAGAAACCGAGTACATTCTAAAACAGTCGTTGGACATTGGTCGGAAAACCGATTCAGTTTTTGATATCCGTTTTGCCTCGCTTTCTCAGGCGGGAAGAGAAGCACCAATTTTAATTCGCTTTCTTCGTTTGTCCTCCAACAATCAGGCAGAATTCATTGAAAAGCAGATTGATAAAGGAGAGAAAAAGACTTTAAAAATGGAAGCTAAATTAAGTCATCCGGACACGCGAATCGGTGTTTCTGCGATTGGAAAAGGGTTTATTTTGAATGCGATGATCGAGAGTTTAAAAAAAGAGGGATTTGATCAATCTTTGATCGACGGTGGAGGCGACATCCAAGCGAGTGGTGGACCTTGGAAAGTTGCCATCCAAATTCCTTCCGGAAAACCTGGGCAAAATTCTTCGAATTTTAAAATTGTGAATCAGGCTTTGGCAACCTCGGGAAATTATGAGCAGGCGGGAAATGTTCGCAATCCGCAAACTCTTCAAAAGGTTGTTCGATCTTCAAGTGTGAGTGTGGTTGCTCCCACATTAACTTTGGCAAATGCCTTGACGACGGCATTTTACGTGATGGGAGAAAAAGAAAGTATTACTTATTTGGAAAAATTTCCTGGCATAAAGATTTATTGGACTGATCCGAATGGAAAAATCAGAGTTTATCCTTCAGAAAAGAAGTAGTCTTGCCTTTTAGATTTTAAAAAACTAAAGAGAAATGCATGTCGTCTCTAATTCCCATCCTCGTGGGCCAAGCTCAACTGACCAATCGATTACAATCTTTAAAAGATTTTATTCACCCGGTTCAAATGATGAAACAGGTGATTGACGCTGCGGCGGAGGATGCGAATTGTCCAAACCTCGTTTCAAAAGCCGATTCTCTCCACATTGTGAATTTGTTTAGTTGGACTCTTCCAGATTTTCCATCAGCGGTTGCCGAGGCTTTGAATATTCATCCTTCTGTCAAAGAATATACTTCGATTGGAGGAAATACACCGCAATGGTTAGTGAATCGTGCAGCAGATCAATTGGCTTCTGGTAAAAGTGAAATCGTTCTCTTGGCTGGATGTGAAGTGATGCGGTCGGTTCATCTGGCGCATAAAGAAAAAAAAGATTTGGGAAATTTTGGTGAAGCGAATCTGATCGAGTTGATTGGCGGCGATTTGCCCGGAAGTAATGAAGTAGAAAATGATCATTTGGCCAACTTGCCGATTCGGATTTATCCGCTGATTGAAAATGCGTTGCGATACAAAGAAAAAATGTTGATCGAACAGCAACGTGAGAATTTAGGAAAATTTGGAGAAACGTATAGTGCTGTTGCTGCAAAAAATCGTTATGCCTGGTTTCCGATCGAGCGGACTGCTGAAGAGATAGTGACTCCAACCTTTCTCAATCGGATGATCTCTTTCCCTTATACTAAATATATGAATGCTGTTTTGGAGGTCGATCAGGCGGCAGCGGTTATTCTCACGACGACAGCCAAGGCAAAAGAATTGGGAATCCCCGAATCCCAATGGGTTTATCTTCATGGGGGACAAGATGCCCATGATCGTTGGTTTATCAGTGAAAGGGAAGATCTGACTGATTCGCCGGCATTGAAAGCGATTGTCCGCGATGCTTTGACCCAAGCGAATCTCACTCTCGATCAAATTAATTTTTTTGATTTTTACAGCTGTTTTCCCTGCATGCCTCGGCTCTCCCGTCATGTATTGGGGATTTCTCAAGAGGATAAACGTCCCATGACCCTTACCGGTGGACTCCCCTATTTTGGTGGTCCCGGCAGCAATTACACGATGCATGCGATTGCGGAGGCGATAAAGCTTTGTAGATCCAATCCAAATCTTTTTGGAATGGTTACTTCCAATGGCTGGTATTCGACAAAACATGGGGTTGGAATTTATAGTGGTTCTCCTCCTTCCAAAACTTGGCAGAGAATTAATCCATCCGCTTTCCAAAGAAATTTGTCTCTTCCAAAGGCCGTGGAGATTGACTTTGAGCCGCAAGGGGAATTTACCGTTGAAAGTTATACGGTCTGGCACAACCGAAACGGAGAGCCGGAAACAGGAATTTTTTTCGGTCGAACCGAAAGTGGAAAACGGGCCTGGGCGCATCTTTTAGAAGAAGAAAAAGCACTTTTGCAAAAAATCATGAAAGAAGAATGGATTGGAAAAGTGGGAAGAATTGTCGGTCAGTATGAAAGAGTCAATCTCATCGAATTTTAAAAAGGAGAAACAGATGATTCAAATTAGAAAATCGAAAGAGCGTGGGCATTTTGATCATGGCTGGCTCAACACTTATCATACGTTTTCTTTTGGGGATTATTACGATCCAAACTTTATGGGATTTCGCGATTTGCGCGTCATCAACGAAGATTGGGTGAAAGAGGGAAGAGGGTTTCCGACTCATCCGCATCAAGACATGGAAATTATTACTTACGTTCTTGAAGGAGAGTTGGCTCACAAAGATAGCATGGGAACGAGTTCGACGATTCGTCCCGGCGAAGTCCAGCGAATGAGCGCTGGAACCGGAGTGACACATAGCGAATACAATCATTCTTCTGAAGTGCCGGTTCATCTTTTGCAGATCTGGATTTTACCGAATCAGAAAGGATTGAAGCCTGGTTACGAGCAGAAAGAATATTCAGAAGAACAAAAGTTGAATCAATTTTTCTTGGTCGCTTCCAATGATGGACGAAAAAATTCGGTAACGATCCACCAAGATGTTCAGCTTTATGTTTCGAGTTTAGAATCGGGGAAAAACATTGAATATGAATTTCATCCGAAGCGATATGGATGGATTCAAGTAGCGAGAGGATCTGTCACATTGAATGGTCAGGAACTTGCCACGGGAGATGGAGCGGCGGTGAGCGATGAAAAAAAAATTTCATTGGTTGCGAATGAAAAATCGGAAATTCTTTTGTTTGATTTAAATTAAAACTTTATTTGTTTAATTCTTCGGGATGAAAAAATTTGCTAGCGACTCGATCGAGAACTTCGTTGCTCCAATATTTTCCCGCATTCATAAGTTTTTCGATATTTTTACTAAATTGTGAGTGATTAGTGTAGTTTTTATCCATTCGGGTCAGGAAAAGACCCTGATTTTCTGGTTGGTATTCAACGGTTCCTCCGCCGGTATCAGTCCCAGCTTTTTCTTCATTTTGAAACGCCTCAATCAAACCTGGTTTAGGGGGTTGATGAAATTTATAAATTAAGACACTGCTTTTTAGAATTTTTTGATCTGGGAGATATTCAAAGAAGATTCGATCTAAATTGATTTCGATTCCTCCAAAATTCTTTTCATTTAATCCGGATGTTTTTAGGGAGTAACTTCCGGCAAAATCTTGAATCATCCGAACAGCCTCTTCTCTTGAAAGAGCAGAAGTGAAAGATCCAGAGGGTTTTTGAGAAGAGCAGCTAAAAATAAAAACCAATATTTTTAAAAAAATGATTGTTCTGATTTTGCCAGTTTGTGTCATCTATTTCTCGAAAAGTTTGTTACAGATCAATCTTGATATCGCTAAAATGATTGGTTTCTTTCAACGGTTTGGAATATCTTAAAATAATAAAATTAATCAAGGTGAGAAGAATGGAAATTTCGTAAATTTCATAGGCGACTGAAATGCCGATCGCTCCAGTATTCCAAATACTGGCTGCGGT
>CAZQOW010000105.1:0-8325 GCA_964595045.1 uncultured Pseudomonadota bacterium | reverse complement strand
GAGACAATATTTACAACGATTTGAAGATTGCTGAAGCGGAGTTGAAAAGAACCGAATTATTACTTGATCAACTCAAAATAAAATCTCCGTACGATGCAGTGATTTTGCAGATCAACATTCGTCCTGGAGAATTTGTTTCGACGCCGCTTGGAAATGTCAATAATTATGAGCCCCCGATCCTCTTGGGAAATGAAGGAGGGACGCAGATTAGAGCCGATATCGACGAGATCAACGCTCATCGGATCAAACCGGAAAGTCGTGCGAAAGCCTTCTTGAAAGGTTTTGAAAACTCCTCTGGAATTGATTTAAAACTGATTCGGATTGAGCCGTATGTGATCCCTAAAAAATCTTTGACGGGAGATAATTTGGAAAGAGTCGATACCCGCGTTTTACAGGTAATATTTCAAGCGGTTACCACCCAGAAGATTTATGTCGGACAACAGTTAGATGTTTATATTGAGTATTGAAAATGAAGAAAAAAATAGTTTTCATTCATTTATTTATTTTTCTTTTTACTCTTCCGTTTTTTTTCAAGGAAAGTTTTGCAGTGGATCTACCTTCTGATGAAAAGAATTCTGTTTCGGCGAGTTCCGTTCTTATTTTCCCATCCGATCCAAAAAAAAAGGAGATCGATTTTCCTGAATCGGTTCCAACTATTTCCGGATTGAATCCTAAAAATAAAAAAATTGTCTTAAGTTTTCATGAAGCGGTTCAGCTTGCGTTGAAGAACAATTTGAAAGTGAATTTGGCCGCAGAACAGACAAGAGAGGCGAAAGCAAAATCTTTTGCCGCTTTGGGTGGAGTGCTTCCCAATATTTCAGGGGATGTTTATCAAAATAGACAAACCATCAATCTGGCGGCTCTAGGGCTTACTCCTTCGCTCTTTCCCGGACTTGACTCCACCAAATCTGGCCCGTTCGATAGTTTTGATGCCCGCATACAAATGATTCAGAATATTTTCAACCTTGAGTCAATTTTTCAATTGAAAGCAGCCCGAACTAACGCAAAGGTTTTAGAGTTGAAAGAACTTCAGGCTAGACAACAAATCATTGCAGCCACGGCGCAGGCCTATCTTTCAATGATTCAGGCAAAGGAAAATATCCGGGCAAGTGACGCGAATCTTAAGCTGGCAAAAAATCTTTTAAAACTTGCTCAAAACCAAAATTTAAGTGGATTTGCTACAGGAATTGATATTGCACGAGCCAAAACCCGTATTGCAGAAGAAGAGGCTAAATTTATTCAAGCGAAGACCGATTTTTATCGGGAGGAAATTCGACTGAAGAGAATCGTCGGTATTTCTCTCGATACTTCTCTGGAGCCTTCGAGTTCACTTCGATATCGCTCAGAAACGAAAATGAAAATTGAAGACGCGATGAAAAAAGCAGAGAGTGAACGGTTGGAAATTCGAATTGCCAAAGAAGAGTGGAGAAGAGCCAAACAGGAACAAAAAGCAGCCATATCGAGACAGATTCCCTATCTCTACGGAACAGGCGATTACGGTGCGAGCGGAAATCGCCCGGATGACAACACCATTGCCACCTACAAGGTGGGGGCGCAAATCAATATTCCGATTTTTGATGGCGCAAAAACGTTGGGAGAAATTACCGCGGCAAAAAGCCGGCAAAAACAATCGAGGCTTCTTCTGGAAGATCTGAACAATCAGATTGAAGAAGAGATTCGCGTTGCCCTCAAAAATTTAGAGTCGAGCAGATTTTTGGTGGAAGCAACGGAACAAACACTCAATTTTTCGTTACAAGAGTTGAAAATTTCACTTGAACGCTTTTCGGCAGGTTTGAGTGGAAATATAGAAGTGGTGACTGCTCAAACTAATGTCGCGTTGAGCAGGCAAAAAAGAGTAGAGGCGTTAACCCAATATTATCTCTCACAAATCAACTTGGCGGTGGCGCTCGGAGAAGTGGAAAACTTTGAATTATGAAAAAATGATGACCGGGGCTATCATCCTTTTTTAATTTTAACTATCAGCAGCATTTAGAATCAATGAAACAATTGCTCTTTCCGATGTTTGGAGCTGCCCAAGGAAACCAAATGGCGCAAAGAGGTTTGTATCAGCAACAAATCGGTCACTCGACGTTTTTAGGTTTTATTGATAAATTTCGATGGATGAGGATTGGCTGTCAGGTTTCTCTTCCGCTGTCTTTTTCTTTAAAAAGGTGAAAGGTAAACAAGGAGGAATTGCAATTCATTAACTAAAATAAAGATAAACAGTTGCTTAATCTACGATAGTTTTAGTAGAGATCAGCGGCTAATATTGACTTTTCGTCTGTTGAAAAAACTATCTTTTATTGCAAATGGTTCCAATGACAATAAAATCGAAATTTTTTTATTTTCTTCAACTTTCTTTTTTAATCTGCCTTTTAATTTTCCCTTTTAAAAAAGTTGAAAGTAAATCGGGAAGCATCCATAAAAAGAAAAACAAAACAGCATCTCAAATCTGTGATAGAACTGCCTCCGAAGATCTCGATGCCTATTTAGACCGGTTTCAACTTCATCTGAAAAAAGAATATAGTCGGTTAATTCAAGATTATTTTCATAAACATCGTGGAATAATTGCAAACCGTCGCGAAACAGAACTGGTAGTGAAAGTTAAAATTGATTCTAATGGAAATGTTTTATCGGCTACAATTAACCGCTCTTCTGACGAAGAAAAATTAGATCAATTGATTGTCGATCTGATTTCTGAAAAATCCCCGTTTCCGCCCCCTAAAAAACTTTGCGAGGATATTTTGGATGCGGGAATCTTGGTAAAATTTATCGTGAACAATACTACTTATCAACGCTATGAAAGCTACGTTAAGCCCTAAATTGAATCTTAACTTGCTATAGAATTTTAAACGGCAATCTTGTCCCCGAAGGGGATAAATAAGGAGAAAAATATGGAGTTCAAAAATTTAATCATCGAAAATAATCAAGGGTTGGCGATTGTAAAAATTAATCGTCCTCAAGCATTAAATGCCTTGAATCCCGAAGTGCTCGTCGAGCTGGCAACCTTTGCGCATGAAATTAATAAAAATCCTGGCATCAAAGTAGTCGTCATCACCGGAGCAGGGGAGAAAGCGTTCGTTGCCGGAGCTGATATCGCTGCGATGAAAACGATGACTGCGCTTGAAGCAAAAACCTTTTGTGATTTAGGTCACCGAGTGATGCGTCAAATTGAAACCGCCCACAAACCGATCATCGCTGCAGTGAATGGTTTCTGTTTAGGAGGAGGATTAGAATTAGCTCTTTCATGTGATTTTATTTATGCCTCCGAAAATGCGAAGCTTGGTCTCCCCGAAGTCAATCTCGGAATTTTCCCCGGATTTGGCGGAACGCAACGTCTCCCACGACTCATTGGAAAAAACCGTGCGAAAGAATTAATTTTCTCCGCCAAAACTTTATCTGCCCAAGAAGCCTATGATTTGGGAATCATCAACAAAATCACCTCCGCCGCTGATTTGATGAAAGAGGTGGAAGCAGTCGCCCGTGAAATCATGAAAAAAGGTCCAATCGCCGTTCAACTTGCGAAACAGGCAATTAATCAGGGAGCCGATCTCGATATGAACAGTGGCCTTGCGATGGAGAAGAATGCCTTTCCTCTTATATTTGCGACCGAAGATCAAAAAGAAGGGGTGAATGCGTTTTTGGAAAAGAGAAAAGCAGAATTTAAAGGAATCTAAAGCATTAAAAATAAATTTGAGGGGCTATGATCAAGAAAATTGTTTGTCTATCCTTGGTTCTTTTTTTATTTTCTTTGAATCCATTAAAGGCTGCCGATTTAAAAACAGGAGATCCAGCACCCAACTTTACCACCCAAGATGAGAGTGGCGTTTTCGTCTCGCTGAAAGACTTTCGAGGAAAAAATGTCATTCTCTATTTTTATCCCAAAGATGATACTTCCGGATGTACGGCTGAGGCGAAAGGATTTGAAAAGTATTCCGAAGAATTCAAAAAAAAGAACGCCGTTATTCTAGGAGTCAGCTTTGATTCTCTTTCTTCGCATCAGCAATTCAAGGAAAAATATCATCTCACTTTTAAGCTTCTGACGGATCCCGATAAAAAGATCGCGAAAGCTTATGGTTCGAGCGGTTTTTTATTTGCTTCCCGGGATACGATATGGATTGATCCTAAGGGAAATATTTTTAAAATTTTTCGGGGAGTCGATCCTGAAACGCATCCCGAAGAGCTTTTAAAACAGCTTCCTTGAAATCTTTGGTTGAATTCCGTAAGGTCGAAGAATGGAAAATCCACTTCTTCAGATTTCTTCCCTTCATAAATCTTATGAGACTGAGTCGGGGCCGATTCCTATCCTTCGAGGAGTTGATTTAAAGATAGAAAAATCAAAATCTTTTGCGATTATTGGCCCTTCCGGATGCGGCAAAAGTACTCTTTTGCATTTGATTGGCGGACTCGATCGACCCTGTTCTGGAAAAATTGAGTTTGAGAAAAGCGATATCACTGCTTGGAATGACGATCAGTTGGCCGATTATCGGCGTGATAAAGTCGGATTTGTTTTTCAATCGTTTCACCTCTTTGCTTCACTGACCGTTCTCGAAAATATTTTAATCCCCGGAATTCTCCGAAGAGATCCAGTTCAGCAGATCCGTCAAAGAGCACTAGCTCTTCTGGAGAAAGTTCATTTGCTTCATCGCTCCGATCACCCTGCTAATCAACTCTCAGGCGGAGAGATGCAACGGATTGCCCTTTGCCGCGCCCTCATTAATCGTCCCGCTCTTCTTCTAGCGGATGAACCGACCGGAAATCTCGATCAGCAGAATCGTCTCGAGGTTTATCAACTGCTGCAATCGTTGGCTCAAGAGGAAAAAACGACCGTTTTAATGGTTTCACATGATGATCAGGTTTCTTGTTGGGTTGATCATGTTTTCAAGATGGAAGATGGGAAAATAATCCTCTCATGATGCTTCAACTCCTACATTATTTCAGTTTTTCATTTTTTAAGAGAAGATTTCTTAAGGTGATCTTGACGATTTTGGGAATGTCGCTCGGAGTTGCGATATTCACGGCGATTTATTTGTCGAACGAAGCGGTATTAAAATCGTTCGAATATCGTTATCATGAAAAAAGTGGGCTAGCCGATGGATCAATCACCTCTCAAAATAATCAGCTAAAGGATAGTGATTATCTTCATCTTTTATCTTTTGAAGAGGTCGAGAGTGCAACGCCTCAACTTGAATTCTCGGCGAGTTGTGCCAATGATCCAAAAAAATCTTTTCAGATGATTGGGATTGATCCAGTCACTCGTTCAACTTTTTTTGGAAAAAATTCAACTAATTCCTCTTCTTTATCTTCAGACACTTTTCTTCAACTAATCTCTCGAAAAAATACCGTTTTAATTTCTGATTCATTGAGAACTCTCTGCGGCATCCGAAAAGATGAACAAGCCTCCTTTTTAATTGATAATCGTTTGGTCAGTTTAGAACCTTTGATTTCAGAAGGGGCTCTCTTTCAAACCATCCCGTTCACTGCTATCGTCGACATCTCGACCGCTCAGGAACTTTTAAATACCGATCAACTCACTCAAATTGATCTAAAATTTAAAAATAATTTTCAGACCCTTTCAGAAAAAAACATTCAAAGTTTACGACCAGGAATTTCTTATATTCCTCGAGACAAGCAGCTGAGCGAAGAGCGGGAACTATTGAAATCATTTCAGGTCAACTTGCAGGCTTTGAGTTTTATTTCGATCTTTACTGCAATCTTCATTGTTTTTTATTCTTCTAGTTTATCGATCGTTTATCGACGTTCTGATTTTGGAATGCTTCGAGCGCTGGGAATTCGAAGAAAAGAGCTCGCCTCTCTTTTCTTTTATGAAATTATTCTTTGTGGGATGGTGAGTACTCTTCTCGGAATTTTTTTAGGTTGGTTTATTGCGCGGCTGATTTTTGAGAATATTTTAAATACAGTTCGAGATCTGTATCTCGTTCAAATCGTCTCAGAGCTTTCACTTTCGAAAAAAGGAATTGCCCTTGCCGCTGGAGTCGGCCTTTGCGGTTCTTTCTTTGGAGCCTTAATTCCACTGGTCGAAATTTTAAAGGTAAATCCGATCGAGGCGATACGAAAAGCGGTCGTGGAAAAATATCTTCAGAAAAAATATCTTTTGGCACTTTCAATTTCATTCATTTTATTTATCTTCGCTATTTTTACTTTTCGAGCTGGCTCAACCGAACATCCTTTTTTTGGATTTGCGACAACTCTTTTTGCCCTTCTCGGATTTTTGGCTTTGACTCCAATCATCCTTCAAATTGTTTTATTTTTCTCCCAAGCGATTGCAAAAAAATTGAAGATTGGATCTCTTTATCTTGCCTCGATTCAAATTCTTCAAAATCCTTATCGCTATAGTATTGTCATTGCCTCTTTGGTCTTAGGAATCACTCTTTGGCTTGGGATTAGTCTGATGATTTTTTCTTTTCGTGATACCGTTCAAAACTGGGTGAATTCTTCGATTCGAGGAGATATTTATTTAAGTTTTAAAGATAACCCTCAGAATAATTATCAAAATTTTATTCCAGAAGATTTGATTCATTCGATTCGTTCTATGCCTGGAATTCAATTTCTTGATTCTCTCCGAACGATAAAAGTTCAGAAAGAAAAAGAATCGATTCTTCTATCATCGGTTGAATTAAATTCGCTCATGCAAAGAGGTTCTCTGCAAATTTTGCAAGGAGAAAGATCCTCATTCTCTGATTCTCAAATACTAAAGAAAAGCGCGATTCCGACCGCCATTTCAGAATCTCTGGCTCGACGATTCAACTTGAAACGGAAAGATGTTTATGAAGTGAGAAGCGATTGGGGAGTTTGGAAATTTGAAGTGACTGCGATTCTCTACGATTATACTTCTGAGAAAGGTTTAATTTACCTCAATCGATCTGATTTTCAATCGCTAACGAAAGATTTTCGACTGAACTCGCTCGCTCTTTATCTTGAAAAAACGACTTCACTGGAAAGTATCTTAAGTATCCTTCAAACCTACTCCCTTCCTCATTCTCTTGAAATTCGCCCAAATCAAGAATTAAAGAAAAGAATATTTCAGGTGTTTGATCAAACTTTCGAAGTGACCGAAGCGATGAAACAGGTCTGCTTTTTAGTCTCATTTTTGGGAATTTTGACGGCACTGATTACTTTAACCGAAGAAAAACGGAGAGAAATTGGACTGATTCAAGCACTGGGAATAGCTCCTGGTCAGCTTCTCCGTTACGGATTTTTTCAGGCACTTCTTTTCTCCTTGGCAGGATATCTTTTGGGGCTTTTCTCCGGCATTGCACTTGCCTGGATTATTCTTCACCAAATTCATCGAGATTTTTTTGGATGGAGTTTAAATTTAAAATTGAATTTCCATCTTATTTGGATGAGCTTTTTTGTCACCCTGATGATGGGAGGTTTGGCAAGCTTATGGTCCATTTTATTTTTAAGAAAACTGAAGCCGATTGAGGCATTGCAATTCGATGAATAAATTATCTTCCTCCATTTTTTCGATCAAACGATGTGTTTTCTGTTCGTTCATCGGTTTATTTTTTTTAATCCCACTCCATCTTACTCAGAGCGAAGAGATCTCAGAATTTGCTCAAGTCATCCCGGGTAAAGAATTTCATTTTCCGAAAGATCATGGGGCGCATCCTGAATTTAAAACTGAATGGTGGTATTTTACCGGACATCTCCAAGATGAATTTAATCATCTCTTCGGATTTCAATGGACTGTTTTTAGAGTTTCGTTGCCACGCTTTCAGACTTCTAACTTAACAAGTCCGACAAATAATTTTGTGAGCCGTTGGCGATCTAAAAATATTTATTTTGCGCATTTTGCCGTAAGCGATCTAGAAAATAAAAAATTTTACTATTCGGATCAAAGTGGAAGAGATGGAGAAATAAATCTCGCCGGTAGCGCAGCTGACAGTTTTAAAGTCTGGCTCCACGGTTTTCGGGGAGAGCTGAAAGAAAATCAGATAATCCTTCAGGCAAAAGATCGAGAAAAGTCGATCGATCTAAAAATGTTGCTTCCAGAATCGGTCTTGCTTCAAGGAGAAAATGGTTATTCTCCAAAATCAAAAGAAAAAGGAAAAGCGAGTTATTATTATTCGATTCCAAACTTAAGTGTAAAAGGAATTCTTCAAATTCAAAAAAAACAATTTCAAGTTTCAGGAAAAGCCTGGATGGATCATGAATTCGGCTCCAATCAGCTCTCCGAAAGTCAATCTGGATGGGATTGGTTCGGTATTCCACTCCAAAACAGATCCGCGCTGATGATATATCGTTTGAGAGACAAAAAAGATCGTTCAAAAGATTTTATTTTAGGAACTTATCTGAACGAAA
>CAZQOW010000104.1:0-8379 GCA_964595045.1 uncultured Pseudomonadota bacterium | reverse complement strand
CACCTAGAACCCGTAGAATATCATGAGGATTGGCAGACCCATCCATCAAAGGCTCACCTGCACGTACACGGTCTCCTTCACGAACAGCAATATGCTTTCCTTTTGCAATCAGATATTCTTTAGGCTCTCCTACTTCTGGAGTTATAACCACCTTCCGTTTTCCTTTGGTATCTTTTCCAAAACTAACCACCCCATCGATTTCACTGATAATCGCAGACTCTTTCGGTTTTCTTGCTTCAAAAAGCTCTGCGACTCGTGGAAGACCTCCGGTAATATCTTTTGTTTTAGTTGTTTCGCGAGGAATTTTTGTAATAACATCTCCGGCAACTACTTTTTCTCCATCTGCGACTACAATGTTTGCACCGATTGGAAGAAGATAACGGGATTCAGTCGTAGAATTTGGAAGTCTCTTTGTTTTTCCAGACTCATCTTTGATGGAAACACGAGGTCTAAAATCGGTCTGCTTAGATTCAATAATAACTTTACGAGAGAGTCCAGTCACTTCGTCGACCATTTCCTGCATCGTAACTCCTTCAAGAATGTCTCCATATTTTACAATCCCCTCGACTTCAGTCAAAATCGGAATCGTATATGGATCCCATTCTGCCATCAAGGTTCCAGAGACAATTTTCTGCGTATCTTTTACCAGTAATCGGGCACCGTAGTTTAATTTATACCGTTCACGTTCTCTTCCGGAGTCGTCGACAATGGCAAGCTCTCCATGACGGTTCATGACGGTCAAACTTCCTTCTTTATTGACAACGGTGGTCACATTAATAAAATTAACAACCCCTTCATTTCTATTTTCTAGAGTGGACTGCTCTGCACGTCTCGATGCAGCTCCACCGATATGGAAAGTTCTCATCGTCAACTGGGTTCCTGGCTCACCGATCGACTGCGCGGCAATAACACCTACAGTTTCCCCAAGATTAACCATTTTTCCTCGAGCCAAATCACGCCCATAACATTTTACACAAATCCCTCTTTTCGACTGACAGGTCATTCCGGAGCGAATTTTTAACTTCTCCAGACCAGACTCTTCGATCAGAATCACTTTTGCTTCATCAATCTCTTCACCCGCCTTAACTAAAACCTCATCGTTAATCGGATCATGAATATCTTCAAGTGCAACGCGGCCCAGAATACGATCTCCAAGAGGCTCAATCACTTCACCTCCTTCGACAAGAGGAGTAATTTCAATTCCATCTAATGTTTTACAATCGACTTCAGAAACGACCATATCTTGTGCAACGTCAACTAGACGTCTGGTGAGATATCCGGAGTTTGCAGTTTTCAGAGCAGTATCAGCTAATCCTTTTCGTGCTCCGTGCGTGGAGATAAAATATTGAAGAACAGTCAATCCTTCACGGAAATTTGCAGCAATCGGTGTTTCAATGATTTCACCAGAAGGTTTTGCCATTAAACCACGCATTCCTGCGAGCTGTCTCATTTGCTGGGCAGACCCTCTCGCACCTGAATCAGCCATAATATAAATTGGATTGAAGGAAGGCATTGATTTTATATTTCCTTTTTCATCGGAAATAGAATCAACGCTCATCTCTTTTAACATATCGCCAGCAACCGTTTCGGTAGTCTGAGCCCAAATATCAACAATCTTATTATATCGTTCACCGTCAGTAATAAGACCTTCAATATATTGATCTTCAACCTCTTTGACTTCTTTATATGCTGCATTTAAATGCTTTGTCTTACTACTTGGAATTTTCATATCGTTAATGGAAATCGAAATTCCAGCTTGTGTAGAAAAACGGAACCCTAAACTTTTCAGACGATCGGCAAGCAAAACCGTCTCTTTGTTTCCGCATTGACGATAAGCACGATCTACTAGATCAGCTATCGATTTTTTATCCATTACTTTATTTATGTAATTAAACGGAATTTTAGTTGGAATGATTTCATAAAGCAGAACCCTTCCAACTGTTGTCTCAATTAACTTGGAGTCTATTCTGACTTTAATTTTTGCATGCAGATCAATCGAGGAGTTGTCATATGCAATTCTCACTTCTACTGGATTCGAGAAAACTCTTCCTTCACCTTTGGCGTACACTCGCTCTCGTGTGAGATAGTAAATGCCAAGTACCATATCTTGAGTTGGAACAATAATAGGTTTTCCACTAGCTGGAGAAAGAATATTATTTGTACTCATCATGAGAACTCGCGCTTCAACCTGAGCTTCAATAGAAAGAGGAACGTGAACCGCCATCTGGTCACCGTCAAAGTCTGCGTTAAAAGCTGCGCAAACAAGAGGGTGAAGCTGAATTGCCTTTCCCTCAATCAACACCGGCTCAAATGCCTGAATTCCCAAGCGATGAAGTGTTGGAGCACGATTTAACATGACTGGATGTTCGCGGATAACTTCTTCTAAAACATCCCAAACCTCAGCCTTCTGCTTTTCAACCATTTTTTTAGCACTCTTAATAGTAGTGACGTAACCGCGTTGCTCGAGCTTGCTGTAAATAAAAGGACGAAACAGTTCAAGCGCCATTAATTTTGGAAGACCACATTGATGTAGTTTTAGATCAGGACCCACAACGATAACCGAACGACCAGAGTAATCAACTCGTTTACCTAAAAGGTTTTGACGGAAACGCCCCTGCTTTCCTTTGATCATATCAGAAAGAGAGCGTAATGGTCTGCGATTGGGACCTGTGAAGACTTTTCCACGTCGACCGTTATCAAAAAGAGCATCGACCGATTCTTGAAGCATTCTTTTTTCGTTACGAATGATAATTTCAGGAGCATTCAACTCTTGCAATCTTTTAAGACGATTATTGCGATTTATCACACGACGATACAGATCATTTAAATCGCTAGTCGCAAACCTTCCCCCCTCGAGAGGAACCAAAGGGCGCAAATCAGGTGGAATCACCGGAACCACATCGAGCATCATCCATTCAGGACGATTTCCAGAATCGCGCAATGCCTCAAGAACTTTTAAACGTTTCGCAATTTTCTTCTTGACCGCCTCAGAGTTGGTCTTCCCCATCTCTTTTCTAAGTTTTTTTGCTAGCTCATCGAGATCAATTTTTTTTAATGCTTCAAGTATAGCCTCCCCACCCATCTTTGCTATGAATGTACCACCCGCCTCTTGTCTTACTTTTTGATATTTTTCTTCTGAAAGAATTTCCCCTTCAGTTAAGTTAGACGCACCGGGGTCGGTCACCATATAGGATTCACAATAAAGGACTTTTTCCAAATCTTTTAAGGTGATATCGAGGATAGTACCAATTCGAGAAGGAAGACTTTTCAAAAACCAGATGTGAGCAACTGGAGTCGCAAGATTAATATGGCCCATTCTTTCGCGACGAACCTTAGACTGAATGACTTCCACGCCACATTTTTCACAAACAATTCCGCGGTGCTTCATTCGCTTATACTTACCGCAATTACATTCGTAGTCTTTGACCGGACCAAAAATTTTCGCACAAAAAAGTCCTTCTCTCTCTGGCTTAAAGGTACGATAGTTAATTGTTTCAGGTTTTTTCACCTCTCCATAAGACCAAGATCTTATCAGCTCTGGCGAAGCAAGTCCGATCTTGATTGCTGTAAATGAAAGAGGATCTTTTGGTTTTTCAAAAAAGGCTTGGATATCCAAGATACTTTCTCCTTTTGGTCGTATTTCGTGAAACATATCTCGTATGTCACTTAAAAGTGACATACGAGATATGAACTACTGAAGTACGCCTTACGCTCCCTCAACCAACTGTATATTGAGAGCCAAACTTTGTAATTCTTTGATTAAAACATTGAACGATTCAGGCAGCCCTGCTTCTAAAGTGTTATTTCCTTTTACAATCGCTTCATACATTCGAGTTCTACCAATCACGTCATCTGATTTTACTGTAAGAAACTCTTGCAAGGCGTAAGCTGCACCATAAGCCTCCATCGCCCAAACTTCCATTTCCCCAAGTCTCTGACCACCGAATTGTGCCTTACCACCGAGTGGCTGTTGCGTGACAAGGGAATAAGGACCAATACTTCTTGCATGAATCTTATCATCAACAAGATGATGGAGTTTAAGGATATACATCATCCCGACAGTGACAGATTGGTCAAAGGCTTCACCAGTTTTTCCATCGAAGAGGGTGACTTGACCACTTTGAGGTAATTCGGCAAAGTCAAGCAATTGTTTTATCTCTTCCTCTTTCGCTCCGTCAAAAACGGGAGTTGCAGCATATACACCATCTTTAAGATCATGCGCCAATACCATCAATTCTTTTTCAGACAATTCATCGAGATATTGGTTGATATCTTTTGATGAGTATATTTTCTTGAGGAATGTCTTGATATTTTCGCTATCGTTTTTCAACTCTATTAATTCTCCAATTTTCTGACCCAACCCTCTTCCGACCCATCCAAGATGGGTTTCAAGAATTTGTCCCACGTTCATTCGGGAAGGAACTCCAAGAGGATTCAAAACGATATCAACTGGGGTTCCATCTTCCATGTAAGGCATATCTTCGTGAGGTAAAATTCTAGAAATAACTCCTTTATTTCCGTGACGACCAGCCATTTTATCACCGACAGAAATCTTTCGTTTGATCGCGACGTAAACTTTGACCATTTTAATAACGCCAGGAGGGAGCTCATCTCCCTTTTTGACTTTATTTACTTTTTGATCGTAAACCATTTTCACAAAATCAATCTGCTCTTCCATCGCATCAAGAATCTCCTGAAGTTCTGTTTCAACCTCTTCTCCACCAGAAATAGTAATTTCACTCCACTTTTCAATCGGCATTTTCAAAAGTGCATCTTCAGTAATTGACTTCCCTTTGGCGAGATAGACCTTATCTGTCGCATCATCTGCAACTTTACTGGTCGACACTTTACCAACAAGAATTGGTTTCAACTTCTTTACAGTAGACTCTTGAACAATGCGAATCTCATCGTATAAATCTTTATGAAGTTTTCCGGTCTCTTTATCTTGAATATCTTTCGCTCTTTCATCGAGCTCAGCCCCTTCACGTGAAAAAACTTGAGCATCAATAATCGTACCGGAAACACCTGGAGGCACTCGTAAGGAAGTATCTTTTACATCTCCCGCTTTTTCACCGAAAATTGCACGAAGCAATTTTTCTTCAGGAGAAAGCTGGGTTTCCCCTTTAGGGGTAATTTTACCAACCAGGATATCCCCTGGATTTACCTCGGCACCGATTCGAATCATTCCGGAATCATCGAGGTCTTTTAACGCCTCCTCTCCAACGTTTGGAATATCTCGAGTAATTTCTTCTTTACCCAATTTGGTATCTCTTGCAACACACTCAAACTCTTCAATGTGAATGGAAGTAAACACATCGTCCATCACCAATCGCTCGGAAATCAGAATCGAATCTTCGAAATTGCATCCCGCCCAAGGCATAAAAGCAACCAGAACATTTTGTCCCAAAGCCAACTCACCTCGTTCTGTTGCAGGACCATCGGCAACCACATCTCCTTGCTGCACCTTATCTCCAACTCTCACAATCGGTTTTTGATTAATACAGGTGTTTTGGTTGGATCTGCGGTACTTGATCAGATTATAAATATCTACTTCTGAACCAAGATCTTTTTTGGATACCTTGGAAGCTTTAATCACAATTCTTGTCGCATCAACGGATTGTACGACTCCATCTCGTTTAGCAACAACGGTCACACCAGAGTCTTGAGCAACCTTTCCTTCGATACCGGTACCAACAATAGGAGAAGCAGTTCTCATTAATGGAACTGCCTGCCGTTGCATATTCGATCCCATCAACGCTCGGTTAGCATCGTCATGTTCCAAAAATGGAATCAAAGAGGCGGCAATAGATACAAGCTGATTGGGAGAAACGTCCATCAGATTTACATCTTGAGCTTGCGCGTTCACAAACTCGCCATTTTTTCGACAAGAGACAAGCTCGGTAGTAAAATGTCCTTTTGGATCAAGGGAGGCATTTGCTTGAGCTATATAATACCCCTCTTCATCTAAAGCAGAACAATATACTACCTCATCACTCACGCGTCCCTCTTTTACCCGACGATAAGGAGTTTCAATAAAACCAAACTCATTCACCCGAGCAAAGGCAGAAAGGGAGGCTATCAAACCAATATTCGGACCTTCAGGTGTTTCAATAGGACAAATTCTTCCATAGTGGGTAGCATGAACGTCACGCACTTCAAAACCTGCCCGTTCTCGGGTAAGACCACCTGGCCCCAACGCTGAAAGTCTTCGCTTATGCGTCACTTCAGAAAGAGGATTGGTTTGATCCATGAATTGAGAAAGCTGACTTGAACCAAAAAACTCTTTCACGACAGCCGAAACAGGTTTTGGATTAATTAAATCATGAGGCATCAAAGTTTCTATATCTTGCAGACTCATTCTTTCCTTGATTGCTCGCTCCATTCGAATCAAACCGATTCGATATTGATTTTCTAAAAGCTCTCCAACCGCACGAATACGACGATTTCCAAGATGATCGATATCATCGACTTGTCCGAGCCCATCTTTAAGATTAACGAGATATTTTACTGTATCAAGAATATCTTCCTTACGAAGTGTAGTAATCTCTAAAGGAACATCGTAATTAAACTTATGATTGATTTTTAATCTTCCAACCTTTGACAGATCATAGCGATCGGGATTGAAGAAAAGATTTTCAAAAAAACTTTGAGCCGTTTCTGGGGTGGAAGGGTCTCCCGGTCTCAAACGCTTGTATATTTCCAAAATTGCTTCTTGAGAAGATTTCACTTTATCGATCAAAAGAGTATTTCGGATGTAAGGCCCCACATTGAGATTATCTATATAGAGCAGCTCGACATATTCAATTTTTCTTTTCTTAATTTCATCCCATTTTTCTTCAGTCAAAACTTCATTACATTCTAAAATTACTTCTCCCGTTTCCTTGTTAATTACATCATGCGCGGAAACTCTTCCTAAAATTTCTTCTAACTCAATGGGGATTTCTTTAATTTTGGCAGCTGCAAACTTCTCAAGAACCTGCTTAGTAAACTTTCTTCCCTTTTTAACCAATACCTCATCGGTCTTGGGATGCTTCACATCTCTAACAGCTCTTTGAAATATCAGCAATTCAGGTTCAATCGATTTATAAATTGCTTTACCATCATAAGAAATTTTTTCTGATTTATAGAAAAAGTTTAACACTTCTTCATCTGTCAACCCCAACGCCTTGACCAAAACAGTGACCGGCATTTTTCTGCGACGATCAATTCGAACATACAGAATGTCTTTTGGATCAAACTCAAGATCAAGCCATGATCCACGATAAGGGATCATTCGTGCGGAATATAGCAGTTTTCCAGAAGAGTGCGTTTTCCCTTTATCATGCTCAAAGAAAACCCCTGGAGAACGATGCAATTGAGATACAACAACCCTTTCAGTTCCATTGACAATAAAAGTTCCTGTTTCAGTCATGAGAGGAATTTCACCAAAATAAACCTCTTGCTCTTTAACATCTCGAATAGAGCGTGCGCCAGTTCCCTCATCAACATCCCAAACAACCAGACGAACAACAACCTTTAGAGGAGCAGCAAAAGTCATTCCTCGTTCACGACATTCATTCATATCGTAATTCGGTTTTTCGAAATGATAATTGACAAACTCAAGTGAAGCGGTCTGGTTAAAATCTTTAATCGGAAAAACGCTTTTAAAAACCCCTTGCAAACCACTATCTTGTCTTTCCTCAGATGGAACGTGAAGTTGTAGAAATTTATTGTACGAATCAAGCTGAACTTCTATAAGATTTGGAATCTCAATAACGTTTTTAATTCGAGAAAAATTACGTCTCAAACGTTTATTCATGAGTTCTGACATAACTTTTTATACTCCAGTCCTAAAACAGATAAAGAGTTGTTGGTGAAATGAGATAAAAAAGCATTACAAGTATGGATTACGGGTTCAAAATTTCTTACCCACAACCCATCTCATCACTACCTACTTAATTTCAACTTTTGCGCCAACCTTTTCAAGCTGAGCCTTGAATTTGGCTGCATCTTCTTTATTGACTGCTTCTTTAAGAGTTTTAGGAGCAGCTTCAACTAGATCTTTCGCTTCTTTCAAACCAAGACCAGTGATAGCTCTCACTTCTTTAATAACATTGATTTTGTTATCACCTGAAGAAGCTAAAACAACAGTAAATTCAGTTTTCTCTTCCGCCGGAGCAGCACCTGCAGCAGCAGCGCCACCAGCAGCCACTGCAACTGGAGCAGCGGCTGAAACTCCGAATTTCTCTTCGAGTTTTTTAACAAGGTCTGAAACCTGAAGCAAAGTCATGCTTTCTAAGGTTTCCACGATATCTTCTTGACTGACAATCGACATATTTCCTCCTGAAAATAGTTAACAAATTATGACTGTTTTTTATCTTTGTTCCAACCATATAACAC
>CAZQOW010000103.1:0-8450 GCA_964595045.1 uncultured Pseudomonadota bacterium | reverse complement strand
GATTCAGCTCTATTACCTCATCGCGAGTCTCCTTCGAGTCAACTTTCTGCTCATCGTCGAAACGAAATAAAAGAAAAAGAACGAGCCTCTTTCTTTCGAGAAGCTCCTGATCCCCAATCTGCAGGAAGAGGGGGAGAGACAAGAAACGCTCAAAGCTATCCTTTAAGAGGTAAATGGAATCCCACGACTGGTAAAGGGGATGCTCTCGCTTATTCCGATTCTTCAAAGAGCGGAAAAACAGGAAAGAGTGCAGAGGCAAAAATCCTAGGAGAAGCGAAAAGTGCGAGTACGAACTCTTTCTCTTCGATCCTTGCCAGAGTAAACAGTCGTGGATTGTCAGCTCAAAATAACCCACTTTTATTTAAGAATGGGGTCGCTCTTTCTCCCAATCTTACCGGACTTTTAGAGCTCTTGAATTTAAATCCCAAAAATGCCCTCTCGCTTGCATTGGCTAAAATTTTGAATGGAGATGGATTCAATCCTGAACATCTCTTGTCTTTAATGGGATTTGAAGAGGGGAATTTTGCACCGATGAAAGAGGTTTCGGGGTTTCCATCGAATTTTTCTCTGTTTTCGAAAATGAATCCAAACTTTAAATTGCCGAATCTATTGCAGCAATTTGAAAAGAAAATGATGCAGTTCACAAATTTATTGCTCGGAAGTTATTTGTTGAAAAATATCGCTCCTGAAGAAGAAGCGGTCTTGCAAACCGAACTGGCTACGCTGATGAGAGCGCAACAAGAAAAAGCAAAAAAAGAAACCGCCAAAAAACCGAAGAAAAAAAATGGGATTTTTCAGATCAGAGAAACCGAAGATTCAGAAATGGATCAGAATTACTCGATCCCGATCGTAGAAGAGTGGTTTGAGGGAAAAAGTGCTACGACTTAACGGGATGTACATTTCAAAATATTTCTTTCTGTACAGAATGTCTCGGTATGGCTCAATTTGTAACGCCCCGCGTAACAACTTTATGGAAAAATCAACGATAAATCGTCAAGAAGAACTTTCTTCATTTTTTCATTTAGGGTAAAGAGAAGCTTATTCCAAACTAAAGTATTCAGGAGAATGATATGAAACGACGAGAGCTGGTGCGAGAAAAGTTTCTCTTCGCGACCCGCTGTTTTCAATTGGCTCCGACCCGACCCGGTGCAAATCCGGTCGATCAGGCACATGGCCATTCTCATGAAGGGGGAGCCGATCATTTTCATGTCGTGGATGAAAAGAGCGGTAAAACGCTTACCTTTAAAAATAAAGAAGAACTTGAAAAACATCTTCAGGCGAACCGATCAGAAGTCAAAGTCGGAAATAAAGAGGAGTTTTTAAAACGGATCGCTGAACAGCGGAGTGGAAAAACGAATGCTTCGACAACCGAGAATCAGCCGGCGGTTGCTTCTCGTCCATCGACTCCTCCTCCAGCCGCTTCTCCAACAGCCAAACAAGAAAAAAGTTCCTCTCATCCGAACAACTCTTCCACTTTTGTAAAACCAAGTCCGGCGCAAACTTCAAGCCGGGCTCAGCAAGCAGCGGTAGCGCAAGAAAGAGGGTTGGTTCAACCTTCAAAGAATTTTTCTCCCGATTCATTTTCTTTTTTTAAATCCGGTTTACAGAAAGATTTAAAATCTGGCGAAGCTGCAAAAGCGAATCCTCAAGCGTTTCATCCCAAAGATTCTCATTCGACTCCTCCGGATTCGATTCGACAAACGTTTGTGGCAGCTCCAAAGCAGGAGGTTTTACCAGAACAGTTGATGGAAAAAATCGGGGAGGTTTTGGGTTTTTTTGCGCATTCTGAAAAAGGTTCTTCGGTCTCAACTGAAAAAAGAGTTTTCTTTTCTGGCGGAACTCCATTTTTGGCACGGATGAATCCACAGGCTCAAAGTCGTCTGTTGGCTCTTGCCGGGTTGATTCAAAACTCTTCTTTGCTTAGTCGCTTGCCTGCTCCTCTGCGCGGAATGGTCTTATCATTGGGAAATGTGAACGGTTCGTTGGGCTCTCTCTTTTTCCCGAAATCTTTTTTGCAACGGTTTTTGGCAGGGCTTCAAAAGTTTTTTGATGCGAGAGGCGTTGCTGCCAATATTCATCTCAATCCGCTCGAGCCTGAAAAAATTCCGGAAGCGATGAGGAAGTTGCTCCAAAAAAATCCTGAGCTTCAATCGCTTCTTTCTCTCGTCGGATTGAAACCTTCGGCTGTTTCGGTCTCTTTTTTAAAACAGATCGAAAAATCGCTTTTGAAATTTCTTGCGTTGTTTTTGAATCCACTCTCTTCCGAACCGTTTCTTGAGAAGGTGGATGAAGCGGCATTGCAGCAGTTGGGGGTTTTGATGATGATTCAATCGAGCAAGTTGAAAAAAAAACGGAGATCCAAAAAATCCAAAAAGAAGATGATCGATCGATTGACCGAAGTGATCGAAACAGAGTTTGAAGAAAACTTTTCTGATTCTTCTCCGACGTTTGCGATGGTAGAAGAATTTGTAAAAAATAGTTCAGAAATTTAAACAGGAGATTTTTATGTGGCAAATTGCGTTGCTTGCGATTCCGTTGATTGTGGCTTGTAACCGAAATGATTCGAAGCCGAAGCCGGTTGAACCGACTCAGAACCCTTCAGAAAAATATGATATGGAAGATGATTGTTCTGCTGAATCTCCCATCATCGAAAATACCTTTTCCGAATTTGGTAAATTAAAAAAGTTATTGGATGGAAATAAATATTCCATTCGAGGAAATGAAATTGTTGATGATTCTCAAGGAAAAGATATGAGCGAAATTGTTATGAGAGGTTCATTTCCAGCGGGAATCCATTTTTCCGAGCCGATTCAATCAAGTTTAAATCAATTACAAGGGAGGGATTTCTATTTATGCAGGAAACAAGGCGATTCGAAACCGGTTTCAGTTTATCGGTTTGCAAATCATTATGCCGATCTTTTGATTGCTAAAAATTTATATGCAGGATTAGAAAATGATTCGAGCTTTAAAAAATCTTTCTCTAGCGATAAGGTCGCTTGCTCACTAAAAAGAACATCTATCTCTGGTTCCCATGATGAAGTTGGACGGCCAGCCCATGATCCCAATCAGGCTCATAATATTATTCAAAATAAATTGAATGAATGCGTTGATTTAAATTCGAATTAAAAGATCACTGTTGACTCATCGAGGCCGAATCCGTAAATTATAAAAACTCATGTTTTCATTGCGCTCAAAACTTCGCTTTACTTCAGTTTTTTTAACCGTTGCCGTTTTTTTCATGGCGATGGTGGTTTCTTTTCATGCGCATGCCGAAGTCAAAACCTCTGATCATTGTCATGTCTGTAAAATCGCCGATCAAGTTCGTTCTTCGAATGTTTCTGCTACACAAAGTTTTCAATTTTTTTCCCATCTCTGTTTCGGTGGTTTGATTGAATCGGTCTCTTCCTATTTTGACTCGATTCAGCTTTCCTACCACTCACAAGCTCCACCGCTCTCATTCTCTTAAAGTTTTTTAAGAGTCTTTATTATCCACTTCAAACATTTCATGAAGAGGATCTGTCGTTCGTCTATTCGAATTGATTCTTTTGTTTTTTGGAATTTTTTGATTCAGCCGATGGATCCGCTTTTGCTTTTTTTTAAGCAACTCATGAAATGAGAAAGGGGAAATTTTATGAGGCGTCGAAATCAGATTCAAGAGCAGTTTTTGTTGGCAACGCGATATTTTCAGGTGGCAAAACTCCCCCCTGGCCATTATGCGGGGGATGGACATAATCATGGAGAAACGGCTGGACGAACCTCTAAAAATAGCTCTCTTCCTTCGGGACATTTTGTTGGAGATGGTCACGATCATGGAAAAACTGGTAAATCAGCAGGTCATTCTGCAGAAGCTCACAAGGCAGAGAAGGGAGAACAGGCGCATGCCGATTCTCACCACGCGCATCACTCCGAAAAGGGGGGAATGAAAGGGGGGCATCATGATCATTATGCCGGATGTTGTGGACAGGGGAGTCGAACTGCGAAAGATCTCAACCTGAAGTTGCCGATGAGAGAACAACCGTCGGGAGCGAACATTGCTTACTCCCAAAAAACGTCGCAGTCTGCTCAAGCGGACCCAAAAAAGCCGGTAGGGGAAGAACCGTCACAAAAAAATCCCGGAAGTGAAAGAAAAGAGCAGAAATCAGGAGGTGAAAACAAATTTACCTCTCTTCTTCATCCGAATGGAAAGGAAACGTCTGGTTTTTATCGTCTGTTTCAGGGAGATTTTCGATCATCCTCCGCTTCGCCACAAGAAGGGAAAAATGCGGAGGATTTAAATGACTCCGCTCAACTCAAGCAATCGGATCAACCAAATAAAAAAGAATCGTCTCAAAAAGAGGGATTGGCTCATCAAGGAAATCCTGAAACTTTGCGTACTCCGAAACAGTCTTCTCTGCCGGCTGATTTTCTATCTTCTCGTTCTGTCCGGGGAGAAGGGGGGAAAACATCCGTACAAAAGTCGGGAGAAGAATTGGCAAAAACGATTTTTTCTTCACTAGCCGGAAAAGTTTCAAATCCTGAGTTGGCGAGAGGGCTCAAATCTCCCGAGATTCAATCCGCCTTCGCCGCCATTTTGGAGAAAGGGATTCCTAGTGAGATGCTCGGCGAATTGAAAAAAGGTTTGGCATTTCTCAAGCAGGGGAAATCTTTCATTCATCCTGAAGGGGGAAAATTTCTCAGTTTCATGATCGCTCAGGCGATGAAAAATGCCCGTCTTCAAAACCAAGATGATCTTCTGGTTCAGCTTGCCACTTTGATGGCGCTCATTCAAGAGGAAGAAGAGAATGAAAAAGAAAGAGAGCTTGAGTCTCTGGTTTTATATGATTTGGAAAATAAAAATCGGGAGTCAGAGAAACATTCTTATTTGCCGAGTCACAGTTTTTTGATAAAAGAAATAGAAATCTGATCATCTTAAAAGGAGGGGAAAATGTCTTCTTGTTTAACACACAAAGAGCATTCTCATATTCATGGGGCCGGTTGTGGACACCCGATGATTTCTCATCAGGATCATACCGATTATCTTCATGAAGGACATCTGCATCGAGTGCATGAAAATCATGCGGATGAATGCAAGATTGCCCAAGATCAAAAAAATCCGAAACAATGCACCCCGGCTCATCGCTGTAGCGGGCATTCAGACGATCATATTCATGGTCCGAAATGTGGTCATGAGCCGATTCCGCATGGAGATCATGTCGATTATCTTGTTGGAAATCATCTTCATCATCCCCATGAAAAACATTGTGACCATCATGGAAACATTGATTAGTTTAAATGTTTAAAGAGTAGGTTTCGGAGCCGGCTTTTTGCTTTCCGGCTCCAAATTGTTCATCATCTGATCCATCGACTTGAAAAGGTCTTCCTGTCGTTTCGCCTCGCTCGCGCGGTATTTCAATTGTTGAATTTCTTGGTCATTGGGGGATTGATCGGCTGCCTTGGTTAAATATTCAGTCGCTTTTGAATAATTTTTTGCATCCAAATAGGATTTACCAATTGTTTTATAAATTCGGGTCAGTTGACCGGGAGTTGCCTGAGTCAAAGGTTGGGCGAGTGCCTTGTTAAAGTATTCTATCGCTGCCGGAGCTTGTCCTTTGCTGTTGAGAAGTTCGCCGAGGAGATAATAAAGGAAAAAGCTTGGTGTGCCAGTTTCGGTTGCTTTGGTTAAATAGGGGATTGCTTCGTCTAATCTTTGATTCAGGTATAAGGTTCGTCCATATGCTTCATAAAAATCGGTTTGATAGCGATGGGGAGAACGAAGCAGTTTGAGCCCATCTTCAGCCTGTTTGTAATATTGCGCTGCCGAGTAATAACTTCCCATTACTTCCGAGCAGGCGGCGAGTTTAAAGAAAACGATTGGGTCTTGGCATCCATTTTTAACTGCTTCTTTTAGAAAGGTGACCGACTTTTCACAATCTTGACTATCGTAAGAATCAAATCCCTGTTTGACAAAGTCGTTCCAGGCTTTTGAAGCTTTTCCCTGTTTTTTATAAAATCCAAAGTCATCATACATAGGTTTTACTTGGGGGGTAGTTGGAGTTTTTGCCTCGGCTGGTTGACTAGTTGGAGACTGGGCTAAGAGCTGAAAAGAGAAAATCGAAATCGCTCCAAGGAGGCCAAAAAACAGCGTTTTTTTCAAAAAATTGATTTTATTCATAAAAAGAATCTTAGGTTGCATTGTTATATCTCGTATGTTACACGAACCCACCGGTTTTTGACCGGTTTTTATTAATCCACACGATCTTATCGGTAGAATTGAACTGCAAAGTTGCTTCTACCACCCCCATTTGAAGCCCGGTGGTCTCCTAAAGACTCGCTTTGAATGAAGATCGGACGAATAACCAAAAGGAGAAAAAATGCAATCCCTCGATATGAAAGAACTGCTCGAAGCAGGCGCTCACTTCGGTCATCAAACCAAACGTTGGAATCCCAAAATGAAACCGTATATTTACGGTGTTCGTAATGGGATTCATATCCTAGACCTTTCTAAAACCCTGCCGATGGCAAGAGAAGCTTTCGATTTTGTTACCCAAGTGGTCGCAGAAGGAGATGATATCCTTTTTGTCGGAACCAAAAGACAGGCGCAAGAGATTGTTCGTGAAGAAGCGGAGCGCTGTGGAATGTTTTATATCAGCCAACGTTGGCTCGGTGGAACACTTACCAATTTTAAAACAATTAAAGCTTCTATTGATCGACTTCGCGATCTTCAAAAGAAAAAAGAAGATGGAACTTTTTCGGTTCTCACCAAAAAAGAAAATTTGGAAATTGATCGAGAAATTATCAAATTAGAAAAATCGCTGGGGGGAATAAAGAGTATGACTCGGCTTCCTGGTGCGATTGTGGTTGTTGATCCGAAAAAGGAGAAAATTACTCTTCATGAAGCAAAAATTTTGTCGATTCCAGTGATTGCGTTAGCCGATACCAATTGTGATCCTGAAGATATTGATTATTTAATCCCTTCCAACGATGATTCGATTCGAGTGATTCGTCTTGTTTTGGGGAAAATTGCTGATTCGGTTTCCGATGGAATGATTCAAAGAGAAACTCGAGCCAGAGAAGAAAAAGAAATGGAAAGACCTGAGAAAAAAGGGGGAAGTCGCGAATCAAAACCTGGAGCGAAGGGGGTTGCGTTTGTCAGTAAACCTGAATCGTTTGAGCAGGGAAATGATGTTTCCAGTTTTTCAGCAACCGCTGAAGGGGAAAAAGAAGAGCCAAAAGAGTAGGGTTGAATTTATTCGACTCAATTGTGTGAAAGTATCAGTAATCGTATCGATGCGAATGAATTCGCACCTAAAATAAAAATCAGTGAAGGAGTATGGAATATGTCAGAAATATCAGCAGAATTAATTAAAGAGCTTCGAGCAAAAACCGGAGCTGGGGTCGTCGATTGTAAAAAAGCGTTAACTGAAAGCCAGGGAGATATTGAGGCTGCGGTGGATATCCTCAGAAAATCGGGAGCAGCCAAGGCTGATAAAAAATCAGGCCGTATTACCGCTGAAGGAAGAGTCGTTATCAAAAGTTTGGAAAATGTTAGCGTGATGGCAGAAGTGAATTGTGAAACCGATTTTGTTGCTAAGAATGCTGATTTTCAAAATTTTGTTCAGTCGACTGCGGATCAGATCCTTAAAGAGAAGCCAAAAGATGTGGATGCTTTATTTGCCAGCTCTTTTCAGGGAAAAACTTTCAAAGAGGCACAACAAGAAATTATTACAAAAACCGGTGAGAATATTTCGGTTCGTCGATTTGTCCTTTTACAATCGGGAGCCGGTGAAAAGGTCGGCTCTTATGTCCATATGGGGGACAAAATCGGGGTTTTGGTAAAGATGAAAGGACCGGCTGATAAGTTGGCAGAAAATACCATACGAGATGTGGCGATGCATGTGGCAGCGAGTGCTCCCGCTTATCTGGCAAAAGAAAATATTCCAGCCGATGTGATTGCGAAAGAAAAAGAGATTTATCTAGAACAGATGAAAGATTCGAACAAACCGGCTCAAGTGCTTGAAAAAATTATTGAAGGAAAAATTAGCCGTTTTGCCGAAGATATCTGTCTTCTTCATCAACTGTTTGTCAAAGATCCAACCGGTAAGCAAACGGTGGCTCAATTTTTAAAAGAAATTCATCCAGATTTGACGGTAGTCGATTTTGTTCGCTATCAAGTCGGTGAGGGAATTGCAAAACGTTCGGATGATTTCGCCGCAGAAGTAGCAAAACAGTTAGAATCTAAATAATGAAATGGCATTTGTAGGACGCACGGCCGTGCGTCTCTACGATTTTAATTATGGCACAACCCAAATACAAACGAGTTCTTCTCAAGCTGTCTGGCGAAGCATTAATGGGTCCTGATGGATATGGAATCGACTTGAAAGTGGTCCGTAATATCGCCGAAGAATTAAAAGAGGTGAAAGAGTTGGGGGTTGAGCTGGCGATTGTGATTGGTGGCGGAAATATTTTTCGCG
>CAZQOW010000102.1:0-8462 GCA_964595045.1 uncultured Pseudomonadota bacterium | reverse complement strand
ATCTTAAAGCGGTGGAAAGTTGATCGACCCACGAAATAGAACCGGAATCAGGAAGGGAAGAATTAATTTTAGAAGAGGACATAGGAAAAACACCTTAGGCTTTCTTTTTAGGGTTATTAGGACTTTATTGGATTACATTGACAACCCCTTGACTCCTTTAGACAAAAAAGACCGCTATTAAAGATATGAAGCGGTAATCCCTTTTATTAATATCGGTGATTATGGTGGGAAAGTTGCGGATTAAAATGGCACAACTAAAGGAAAAGAGAGCAGTTTTAGCTCTTTAAAAGGAATTAAAAGAATATAAAATAAAAAGAGATAATATATAATTCTTGACGCTTTAATTATCCGAAAAATCTTATTTTTAAGTCTTTATTTCCACTTCATACTCGAGATTGTAATTTTAGGCATCGGAACCAAAATTGTTTCTTTTAGACTGGCCGCCTTCTGACTGCTACTTTCAGAAAATTAACAAAACTTGCACTCATGGCATTGTAAGACGAGAAGATTTTATTTTCTGGGTCCAACAACAACTTTTGCTGACCAGCTTTCCATACTTTTTCAAACAGTTGAGGAGTTAATAAGTGAGGAGCTGCCTCCACAAGTGCTGTAAGAGTAGAAAATCCATGAATAGCTAAGAGATCCATTACATTCATGCTCATGCTGTCGGTCCTGATCGCTTGACGATGTAGATCAAGTATTAGGGCTACAACACTTTCAAATAAGCTCAAGGTAATAAGATCGGATCTTTTTTCTGCAACTACTTTGATCAATTGGAATGCTTCATCGAGCTTTGTACTCTTCAATCCAACCCTTTCATCCTTCTGAAGTTCGCTCACAAAAGCTGAGTTAATAGATTGAGGCTCTTCTCTAACCTGTTGAATGGTCGTCTTTACATTTTGAGAGTCTACATCTCGAAGATTTATAAAAGAAAAGGAGGTCTTTTTTGTTTTTGGATCGATCTTCTGAGGTGGAGGAAAATCTCCGCTCTCCTTATTTACAGTCTTGTGCCAACTATCTCGATAAACTGGATCAAGGGTTGTGAAAGGTAGAGGAACATCTTCTCCTTTTTGATCGCTGAAATAAACATTCGATCTTTCAATTCCAATACTTTCCGCATAATGTGCAATTTCTTCTTTGAACTCCCAGGCAGATACAAATCTTCCATCGGAGTAGAGTCTTTCAACCAAAAGACACGCTTCTCCTTTTTTGTTCCGGGTAATTTCTATGAGTCTTCGGGCAACGATTTGGCCATTCACTAAAAAGTTAGCCGTTTTGAATTGACCATGAAGAATTCGGCTGACAGGTTCTCCAGAAGTATTAGCACCTGAGTTACTACTTAAACGCTGGCAGGTTTCTACAGGAACTTCTCCTATTTGAGACATTTTTTCAAAGCTTCCGCTAATTTCAATAGAAGTCTTTCCTTCGGCTACTTTTACTTTCGAGGTTAAGCTGTTAAGTAAATTGATAATATCAACACGGATTTCACCAAACTCTATCCCGTAATGTTGAACAATATTATCTTCACTGGCGTAACCTTTTTCGAATTTCTCTTTCAACAATAAAAGCTGGCCCTGATTCAGATGCCCTTTATTTAAATTGGAAATCAAAGCATCCACTTCTGATGGAAGATCTTTGAATTTTCCTTCTTTAGATTTTACTTTCCCTCGATGAGTTTTAATTTGAAAAAGTGCCTGTTGAACAATCTGGTGCTCTCTTGCTTTTTCATCTCCAAAACTGATTTCGCCCAGATCTTTACTAAACTCCTGTTCCCACGATTTAATAAAATCAGGATGGAATCCTAAATCAGTTAATTCTACATAACGCAATTGATATACAACCTTATCTCCAACGATTGAAGAAGCGGACAACTGATCTAGCAGTCTTCCAAGCTTCTCTCTACCACTTACATTCATGAAAGAAGAGGCAGTAACAATAGAATGGAATTTACCATTCGCTAGCAAGACTTTAACTAAAGTCTCATTCCCTTCCCAATTTCTAGGTTGATTGTTGGTACGAAGTCTCTGAACAGTTCGTTTATAGAGTTCAGTAAAGATATATTTTTTCATTCTTGTTGCACATCCACCCTCTTTAGAATCAGCCTTGCCGTTCCAGGTATCAATGACTTGGGCTAAAGAATCGATAATATCCGATTCAGAACTAGGAATGAGCCCCAAATGAGATAAGGCAGAACAAATATCGCGAGGCTTTCCATTAGATTTTAAAAGAGCCGTTAGAATCTTTTCTGAATCTGTAGAAAACTTCACGCTCAGAAATCTCAACAATACCTTCCAATCTTCTCTCGCATTTCTAAGACGACCTTGGTTATCTAGCATTAAATGATTGATAGTTTGCAAAATCAAATCGGGAATTGCTACAGAATATTCTGACGAAGAAGATGGAAGATCTGAATAAGTTTTACCAAAATGAGACGCTGATTTAAAAACCAACTCAGTAATGATAGCGGTCGTTTTTTTATCATTCTCTAAATCAAGGGCTCTGAGCGCATAAATTAACGTATACATAGCCTCTTGCAGAGAACGAAGGTTTTCAAAATGAATGTACGAAAATAATTTTATATAAGAATTCGCTCCGAATTGTTTCTCTATATCGTTCGTAGGATTCAATAAATAATTCCTGTTCAACTTTAAATGATAATCGAACAGTTCTCGATCTGAAGAAAAAATGGAAAGCAGATCGAAGTAGCAATTTTGAGCCAAAGTTCGGATATCTTCCTTTTCATGGTGTCCTAACTTCACTAATTGGATTAAAAGCTCAGCAGGAATTTCATGGAGCCCAGCTTTTTCTCCAGCCTTAGCGAGGCTGTGAATCCCCTTAATAGCGAGCTTCAAAGCACTCTCATCAGTAGAGGATTCAATGATCTTTCCTAAAGAAGTTAATCCAGATTTAAACTCTCTTTCACTCGGATGAAAATCTTTATTAATTCTATCAATGTTAAAATTCGCAAAGATATTTTCATAATAGCTGAGAGCCAATAGATTAGGGGACACTTCAAATTGATTTCTCAATAGTTCAGCAATGGTTAAAAGAAACGCTTCTTGTCTAGGTCGATCGATTTGATTCAAATCAAAAGCCTTTTTATATTTTCCTAATTCGGTCGAGGGGATATCAAAGTAATTTTGAAAAATAGAAAATGCCTCTTCGATTGAAAAAGCTTTTTCTTGATCAAGGTCAACATATCGAACAGACAAAATATATTGAAACAGGGCTAAAGCTTTTTCGGGAGTTCTAATTTTTTTATCCCGCAGAGTCTCTTTTACTTTCTTGAAAGTTTGAATAGAAATAACATCATCAGAATTGAAAAAATCCTTTTGATTGTTCAGCAATCCTTCAATCAAAAACAGTCCTTGGTTTTCCGTAAAATATTTTACGCCATTAATAGCTCTTTTCGCATTAATAGTAAGCCATAGAACTCCGATGGTAAGTGAAGAAAGAGGTGTTTTTAAGACATTCAATCCCGTCATTAATTTATCAATATAGTTAACCACTTTTTCGACTATCGCTGGTTCATGCCAACCAAGAATTTGAAGAAATTGATCCCAAATTGCAGTTTCAACAAAACAAGAAAAATTTTCTTTTATGAAAACTTCTACAAAAATATGGCCAGCTTGAGTTTGAAGCTTTGGTTCACTGAAAAATTTCGACACCAATGAAATTAACTCTTTCGCTTTTTCACCTCCAAAATTAACAAACATTTCTCTATAAAATTTTTGATATTCTGGAGGAAGAATATCTAAATTAATTAGTATTCTCCTTATAAAACTTTCCGACTTTACTAGTTGAGCAGGGTCACCAATAGATTCTCTTAACTTGCGCGTATCGCTTAAAAGAGTATCGATTCTTACGAATCTTAGATCATTCACCGGTTGAATCGAATCCTTTTCTTCGATTTTTCCCGAGAGAAGCAAATGAAGGATACGAAGCTTTGGAGAAAGAAAATCAACCAGTTTTTCTTCAGATGAAAATTGAATTAATATCTCTTGATAATTTCTTAAGTCTTCTCCAAAAGAGCTTGAAAATTTCGTATAATATTTTTCTAAACCTTCTTTAAATCGGTCAAAAGAATCTTCAGATTGCTCGACTTTTAAGTAAGATTCTTGGGCTAAATGATAAAGGTTCAATACCGTTTTTTGGACTTCTACAGATATTTTGCCGTTGAAAGAGCAAGAGTCGGCAGATTCAAACGCTTTTTCATCGACGATATCGAAATGAGTCTCTCCTTGAGTTAAAATAAGAGAAAATACTTTTCTAAAGTTTTCAGGCTTCCAGAAAATATAAGGAATTACTTTTTGAATCTGATCATCTGTAAGCTTTTGCTCCTTCGATATTAACTTCCAATTTTGTTCATTTTCAAAATCTGAAACAAGTCGAAAAGAGCCTTCGGTGCTTAATTTAAAAGATTCTAGTTTCTTTAATTTTTCAGGAATTTCCGATATATCAGTTTGTTTAAGCTCTCCCGGTTTCCCTTCCTCACCTTCAATAAAAGAAAGCTCGACATGAGCTGTCTTATCGATGTCTTGTGTTTTCTGTTTCTCCTGTAAAATTATTCTTCCTGTCTCATCTTGATAAAAACTATGAGTCGTACCCCATTTTTCTCCTGTTGGATTAAAATCTATCACCTGAGAAAGTTGAGTTCCTTTTTTATGGAAAGATAAAACCGCAAGTGAAGTGCGATAGCGATCTCCAGGGCTGTAAAGAGAATTGTCTTTATCAAATAAAATCCAGGCTTTATCTCCACTAAAATAAACATTAATAATCTTTGCCTTAAACGGCAAATTAATTCTAATCGCTCCATTTGCAGGATCTTGAATGAAATTTCTACCTGCATACTCAATATATAATGGTTTGTTTTGTAATGCGGAGTTTATCGCATTTCTTTCTCGATCTGAAAATCTTGCATCTTGATTATTGGTATCTAGATCAAAACCGATTTCAAGAAATCTTAAATTATTTTCAAATTTTTCTTGAGAAACCTGCTCGTCATCAATCGATCGAGGTTGAATACTCTCTTCAACTTGATCAACTCTTTCTTTCAGTTCTCGAGAAGGTAAAAGTGTCGATGCAATCTCTTCTCTTTTAATCGTTTTATGCCATGTGTCGCGATACAGAGGATCTGCTGTGTCGATAGGCCATGGAATTTCTCTATTAGTCTCTTCGCTGAAATAAACATTGTTTTGATCGATCCCTACACTCTCCGCATAAAGTTTTATCTCTTCCTTGAATTGTTGAGCAGAAACAAATCTTCCATCTGAATAGAGCCTTTCAACTAAAAGACAAACTTCTCCGTTTTTATTTCGGGTGATCTCGATCAATCTTCTTGCGATAATCTGACCATTGATTAAAAAGTTAGAAACTTTGAATTGGCCATGCAAAAGGCGATTGACAGGCTCGCCGTTAATATTAGCCCCCGAATTGCTATTAAATCGCTGACAAGTTTCAACCGGGAGTTCTCCCATCTTATGCATTTTCTCCGGAGCTCCACTAATTTCTATAGCCATCTGTCCTTCTACCACCTTGACTTTAGAAGTTAAACTGTTCAACAAATTAATCAGATCAATTCGAATCTCAGCAAACTCTATACCGTAATCCTTCACAATTATTCGCTTTCCTGCATAGTCTTTTTCAAAAAGTTCTTTTAAAGCCTTTATTTGCTCAAGATCTATACGTTCATTCTGTAAATTATAAATTAACTGACTGACCTCATTCGGCAATTTTTCAAATTTTCCTTGCTTAGGCTCTACTGTACCTAAATGAGTCTCAATTTGAAAAACTGCCTGTCTCACAATATGCCTCGTTTTTGCTACCTCATCAACAAAGCTAATTGCTCCCAAGTCTTTACTATATTCAGTTTCCCATCGTCTTACGAAGGTCGGGTGGAACCCCAAATCTGGTAATTCAGCATAGCGCTTTTTATATAAAACTTGTCCTTCAACGATCGAAGAATCGGATAGTTCATCCAATAGATTTCCAAGACTTTTCAATCCTTCGATCTTCATGAATGATGAAGCGGTGACGATAGAAGAAAATAATCCGTTAGCCATCAAAGCACTAACGAGAGCTTCATTACTTTCCCATTTCCTCGGTTCATCGATTCGCAACCTATCTACTGTTCTCTTATAGAGCTCAGAAAATAGGTATTTCTTCATTCGTCTAGCGCATCCACCCTCTTTAGGATCGGGTTTTTCCCACCAATCACCGATCACCTGAGCTAAAGACTTTACAATATCGTATTCGGTTTTTGGTACGATCAATAATTGTGCTAGGGCAGAACTAATATCTCGAGCCTTTCCATTGGATTTCAACAGGGCATCCAAGATTTTTTCTTCGTTCTCAGAGCATTGAACGGTTAAAACTCTTAAGATAACCTTCCAATCTTCTCTTGCATTTCGAAGTTGGCCTTGAGCATCTAGCATCAGAGTATCGATTGCTCTCAAGATTAGATCCGGAACCACAAGATCTTGCTCTATAGCGAAGCCCAATTCTTTATCCTTCATCGGATAAATTTTATCGAAATGAGAAGACGAGTTAAAAACTAACTCCGCAATTAAAGCAGCGGTTTGTTTGTTGTTTTGCAGATTAAGAGTGCGGAGAGAGATGAATAAAGTGTAAAGTCCCTTTTGTAAATCTCCACGATGGCTAAAGTCAAGATATGGAAATAGCTTCTGATAAGCATTTGCGGCAAATTGCTTTCTAGTAAAGTTGTCAGACTCAAAAAGATACTCCCTCAATAATTTCAAATGATAGTTCTTTAGAATTGGGTCGGTTGCAAAAATAGGAATCAACTTAAAATAAGTTTCTTGTGCAAGTTTTTGCAAACCTTCATCATTCGAATCACATCTCAACTTGATTAAACTTAACAGAAGCTCATTGGAAATTTCGTCATAGCCTGTTTTTCTTCCCGATTGAACAAGGTTTTCCACCGCCTGAATGGCAAATTTAATAATGTTTTTATCAGTCGAAGATCCGAGAATCTTTTCTAAATTTTCTAACCCTAATCTGTACTCCACTTCATCAGGGTTAAAATCTTTATTAACAGCACTAACATCGAAATCGAATTCAAAGTCCCTTAAGAGCAAATTATAATAAGCTAAAGCCAATCCGCAAGATTCAGTGTCAAATTGAGTTCTCAAAAGAGAAGCGATTATCAAAAGAAGAGTATCTCTTTTAGTTTTGTTATTTTGACGAGAATCAAAAGATTTTTTAATCTCATTGATCTTATCTAGAGAAATATTAAATTTATTTTGAAAAATCGATAATACATCTTCAGCAGAAAGACTTTCTACTATTTCTCCTTTTAACAATCGAACAGATATTATGAAATCGAAGAAAGCCAAAACTTGACTTGCTTTAGTTTCAGGACCTAAAAGTGTACTCTTAGCTTTTTGAAATGATTCAACAGACAAAAGCTCGCTGGGGTTAAAGAAGTTTTTCTGATTTTCAAATGTCATTTGCATGAGACCCACTATTACGTCTGACACAGAGACAGGACTATTTGGAAGTTTTTGAGTAATCAGGATTGCCCAGATAAGCTTAATTGTTTCGGAAGAAAAAGCCCCTCTAAATACATGAAGACCAGTAATCTCTCCTTGAAGAAAATTTACAGCCCTTTCAGTAATTCTAGCATCGTAAAAACCTAAAAGTTGCAAAAAATTTTCCCAAATAGATATGTTTGCGAGATCGAAAATGCTAAATTTGTTCTTCTCAAAAATCTCCAAAAAGACTTCCCTGGCGATTACTTGAACTTTAGGCGATGGATCATTGAAGAGTTCCGATGCTAATGATATTAATGAAGTGTAATTCTCCTTTTCAAAACTAGTGAAAATTTGCGTATAAAATCTCTGATGTTCTATAGAAAGCTCAGAAATATTCGTCATGATTCTTCGAAGAAGAGTCTCCGACCTCTTAAGTCCAGCTTGATCTCTTAACGAATCTTTTTTCTTTTGTTCAAAGTTCTGTAATTCTCGAGTATATTTTTTTTGATATTCTTTAGGTAAATTTGACGTATTAGAGGCAATTCGTCGAAGATGATCTTCAATACCTTTTAACTCAACTTGACTCCCTATCGACTCTCTCAAATTTCGGGTATCGCTCAAGATAGCATCGACTCTTGATAAGCTTGAATCGATAGGGCTTTGATCTGCCTTTTCTTCTTCGTTTTTACCTGAGAGAAGCAAGTGAAGAATGCGAAGTCTGGGAGAAAGAAAATCGGCAAGTCTCACATCCGACGAAAATTGAACAAATATATCTTGGTAATTTCGCAAATCTTCTACAAACGATCCGGGAAACTTTTCATAATACTTTTCTAACCCTTCTTTATATTGATCAAATAGACTTTGAAATTGATCGGTCTTTGCTAAGCAATCTTGAGCCAAATGGTAGAGGTTCAATACGATCTTTTGAGCTTCTGGGATTATTTGTCCACTGAAAGAGCAGGACTGAAC